>JAUJND010000062.1 GCA_030446505.1 Chroococcidiopsidaceae cyanobacterium YX2bin18
GAATCAATTCAATTCAGGTTCAACTATACATGAGAGCTAGAGAATCTGGCTGCACGCAGGAGACAGCAGAGAAAGGAGGGTTGTCTGTCCGTACGAGACGGATTGAAAAAGGAGAACATCAACCTCAAAGAAGAAAGCCCCATGACTGGCGAACTCGTACAGACCCACTCTTCAGAGGTATGGGAAAGTGAACTGGTGCCACTACTGCAACAATAGCCCAAATTGCAAGCAATGACACTGTATGAGTTATCTGCAACAGAAATATCCTGGCAAGTATGGGCAATCCTTACGAACGTTACAACGACGAGTGCAGCAGTGGAAGGCTAGCAGTGGACCACCGAAAGAAGTGATGTTTGAGCAAGTGCATCGACCAGGGGTGATGGGGTTGTCTGATTTCACCAAACTTAAGCAAGTGGAAATTACGATTGCAGGCAAGCCCTTGGAACACCTGTTATACTACTACCGCCTAGCATATAGTGGTTGGCAGTATGTGCAAGTGATTTTGGGCGGCGAGAGCTTCATTGCCCTCTGCGAAGGACTACAAAACGCTCTAGCCAGGAGTGATGGTTGCCCTCTAGAACACCAAGAGCGATAGTTTAAGCGCTGCTTAACGCAACTTAGGTGGGCGCACGGACGAAGACAGCCACGCAAATGTACCAACGGCTGTGCCAGCATTACCGAATGCGACCGACCCGCAACAATCGAGGGATTGCCCATGAAAATGGCTCCATTGAATCGCCGCACGGGTATTTCAAAAACTGATTGCACCAAGCATTGCTGCTGCAAGGTTCTTGTGACTTCGATAGCATTGCCTCCTATCAGAACTTTATCATCCAAGTAATTGAGGTACTTAATGCCAAGATTTGTCAGAAGTTTCAAGAGGAACAAGCTTATACCAATTTCAAAAAATAGGGTAATACCAATTTAAAGAATGTTTGCGACAGATAGAGCATCCAAAATAAAGCTATAGCCAGTAATAGAAGCAACGGTTTCGTTGTTCAATTGAGCAAGCAGTTCATCCACTTTGGTTTGCAGTTGCATTAGGTCTTTAAACAACACCCAACACAAATCTTTTTTTAGATGTTGCCACAATCGTTCGATTGGATTTAACTCAGGACAGTAAGCAGGTTGAAATAGCAGAATGATGTTATCTGGAATCTGTAATGACTTGGTTTTGTGGAACGCTCCGTTATCGACTTGAAGAATGTTGAGACTATCGGCATACTGCACACTCAACTCATTCAAAAAGCGTTGATAACAGTCGCTATCAATATGCGAAAACTGCAAGAAAAACCGCTCTCCCGTCGCGGGTTCGACCGCTCAATAGAGCCAAAACGCAATGAAGCTGCCACAGCACTCGGTGCCTAAAGGTTTGACACCGAGTGCTGTGAGCAATCGTCCAACGCTCGTTTTCAATCCAAATCGGCTCTCATCCTCAGCGAAATAGCGAATGCGGCTGAAGCCGGGTTTCTCGGTTGCGACAAACTGCTTGAGCAACTCTAGGTCGTTGCTGAGGTTTGCTCAAAGCCCTTTCGGGCAGCAATATTTTGCTTGGCGTGAACGGGACGCGCTGCTTTCAACTTGGCTTTGAGCCGATACCGCACCAACTCATGCACCGTGCGATACTCTGCTTTCACATCCAAGCTGTTCAACAGCCATTGCTGAATCTCACCGTAGCTCTTAAACCCGCCTGGCTGCTTCAGTCTCTGTTGGAGTCGCCTCACTGCCCACGCTGGAATTGTTCTCGGACGACCCGGACTTCGCTTCACGGTAAGTAGCCCACTCAATCCAGTGATCTCATACCTGCATAACCAACGTTGTAGAGTTCCTCGGTGCTTGCCCATCACTTTCGCAATCGCACTGATGCTCATTGCATCGGGCAATTTCAACAAGTAGAGCACTTGCAATCGCTCTTTTAAGTGGGGATTCGTTTCCGCTTGCAACCGTTGCCCCAACTCCTCAATACTTTCTTGAATTTTGCTCTTCGTGACACCTGCCATTCCGAGCCATCCTCAACCACTGAATCGAGCTTAAACGATCTGTTACCCTATTTTTTGAAATTGGTATTAAAACTGCATAAGGCTGAGGAGATATTTTGCCAGGAAACCCCTGAACAGCCATAACAACAAGACAATGAATGTTGTTATGGCTGTATTTGGCAGTAGTACTTACCCAACCATCGGATCAGACGGTAGTACACCTAAAAGAGGATCAGGATTAGTAAAGGGGTATAAACGGCTAGCTACCTCAAACCCAGTTCCTGGGAAGTCAGTGAATAAGCCATCAAGACCAAGGCTAAAGAACTGCTCATATTCCAGTTCTGGATTACCGTTATAGTCCTGTGCCAAGAAAATATCTTCATTGCGAAACGTGTAGGCATGAACTAGTAAACCTGCCGCGTGAGCATCATCAATCAGCGAGGTGGGATCTGTGAGGAATTTATCATTGTCATTAACCAAGTCATCCCCAGTGATATCATCTGCTAGACCATCTCCATCAGCATCAACAGACTCCACAGAAACAATCATCCGCTTCGATGGTCCAATACCATCTGCATACTCCGCAATCTCGGCTAAGCCTTCAGGAGTCCGCAGGTCGCCGTAGGTGCGCTGATCACCACTAACTACGAAATCATAAGGCTGGCTCTCGACGATCTCACCATTAAGAGCAATACCTGCTGCATTCAGCAGTTGGACTAATGGCACATCAATAAGTGTATTCAGTTCCTTCAAATTACCTACTTCAAACGACTGGATAAAAACCGGGAATCTTCCTGGTTATAGCCATTATCCTTGAGGATATCGACCAACGGTTCTTCCAATGACAGCCCAACGGAATCGTGATACGTTGGATGCTTTGTTTCAGGATAAATACCGATAGTGCGACCATCAGTACTTTTTGCCTTTGCCAGATCGATGATTTCCTGGAGAGTCGGAATTTCAAACTGACCATTAAAAGACTGGTCGCGGAATTCTAAGCGTTCTTCTGCTCTTAGCGTTTTGATTTCAGCTAGAGTAAAGTCGTCAGCAAACCATCCCTCTTCTGGAGTGCCATCAATGATCTTGGTTGTGAAGCGATCGCTAAATTCCGGGTGATCCGCTACATCGGTGGTGCCCTTGATGTTAACTTCGTGGCGGGCAATTAGTACCCCGTCTTTTGTCGAAACTACATCTGGCTCAATAAAGTCAGCGCCTTGCTCAATTGCTAGCTCATAAGACGCTAAAGTATGCTCTGGACGTAAACCGCTAGCTCCTCGGTGTCCAATGATCAGCGGACGAGGTGCAGTGCTGACAAAATCAGCAATCGAAATTGTGCTGGATTCAACTCCAGTTAGAGTTGCTAGCAATGAACCATCTTAAGGTTGATTGTGGTATCGTTACCTGCTTGAGTAATCGCTAAATTGGCAAAAGCCAAACCAGCACCTAAGCCGATGACATCAGTATCAGATTGGAAATCGGTAATCGTGTTGGCAGTAGTTGGAATTTCACCTGCTGCAATCAAAACTGATCCTTACCATCCCCACCTGTCAAAGTATCACCCTCACCTGCAAATAGCTGGTCATCACCGTTTCCGCCAAAAAGGAAGTTGCGGCTACTTCCAAGCAGAGTGTCATTACCTGCACTGCCATAGAGCCGATTGCTACCTTCACCTACGGAAGCATCAAGGAGATCATTTCCGTCACCACCAAAAAGGCGATCGCGGCTACCTGCAAAAAGTTCGTCGTTACCTGCACCACCATAGAGCCGATTGCTACCTTTACCTACGGAAGCATCAAGGAGATCATTTTCCGTCACCACCAAAAAGGCGATCGCGGCTACCTGCAAAAAGTTCGTCATTGCCTGTACCACCATAGAGTCTATTTTTACCTAGACCTGTTGAAGCATCTAAAATATCATCCCCAGCGCCACCAAACAAAGTATCTTTCTGTGTGGCAAACAGTTCATCGTCGCCAGGAGTACCAAAACGTAATTCATTGCCCTCAAGCGCATCTAAGCCAACACGCGGATCAAGATTGAGTGGTTTATCCAAATCTAGGAGCAAGATTTCATTTTGATCCGATTCTGTAGCAGAACGTCCGCCTGTACCTGGATAGTTGTTATCGTTGGCGACAAGAATTTGTATCTTTGTCAATTACCAACACATCTTCAATTGTGATGAAGGGAAACCGGAAATTTATGCTGGAGTCACGATTGAGATCTTGAGGGTCACTAATATTTAGGAGATCCACAACCTCTTCTTTGGCTACATAACCATTCGCATCTTGCTGCGATAAGTCGATCTTAAATATCTTCTTGAACTCAGCCGCATCTCCACTGAAATTATCGCGCTCGATCACTAAGTACTCGTTTTCATTAATAACCGTAAAGTCCCCAATAGGATGGTCGGGGCTTTCTTTGCGATAAAGCCCTTTGATGCCAGTAAACTGCTTAGATGCCAAATCAAACTCATAAATCCTTAAAGCATCTTCAGGATCTCCGGCAACAGTACCTTCGAGTAAGGCATATAGCTTTGTTTTATCGGGACTAATTGCTAACCCTTCATAACCGCTAGAGCGAGCAAGGTTTGCCTTCTCCGGCTGATCTAAAATATCTGGATTCTGGGGCGATCGCACAAAACCTTGACTAGGATTCGTCCCATTATTTGGTGTTGGAATCGGCGCTTCTAACAGTTTGCCCGTGGCATCAAAATGTAAAAGGAAAGGTCCAAATTCTTCCCCAACCCAAAACGTGCCATCCGCAGCAATCACAAAAGACTCTATATCAAAATCAAAGCCAGTCAGCAGGCGAGCGCTAGTATCTTCATTTTTAATCGGGAACGGTGCTTTGTTGTCAGGGTCGGAAAACTGGATAAAGTCAATAACATCGACGCTGCCATCTCCGCCTGCACCCCTAAAGTTAGAGTCAACGCGATATAAGCGTAGGAGATAATCTTGGCTATTCAGCTTAGCGCCAAAGCCATTATCAGAAAGAAACCAGTATGAGTCTTGGTCAGCAAATTGCACACCGCTAAAACCTTGGACTGGTTGCCCCTCAAACCGTGGTTCTGGTAACAGATTACCGTTTTCATCGTATTGACCAGAGGGAGGCCCGCCAGCAAATGTGTCTGCTGGTAATTCAGCAAAGCCTGTAAGTTCCATAATCTTGTTGCTCAGACTAGTAATTCTTTTTGCGCCTGTAGCATCTCATAGCAAAATTAAGAAATTACTATCATTAAGCTAAGAAGTTCTTATACTTAAGTTAAGCGCGAAATTAAACCCTGAAGTTTGAGTAAATTAGTATTTTTTTCGGCAAAGTGATATCTCAAGGCTATCTAGATTGAATTGTTGCTTGGAGCGTGTCTCTAGGCGATCGCCCGCCAGAATCTCACTCTGACTATCCGCAGCAATATCCTTCCAGGTCGCTCGAAACGCTTGAGAAACTGCTAGCGCGTGCAATCTGTGATACCAACCATAAGCAACAAATTCTTCTGATTCAGTTGATATTTGCAAAAAATTTGTGCCATACATTCCAGTTTTCTCGCTACCTCTAACAATAAAATCATCCTTATTTATCGGTTGATATGGACCAGTAATATGATCAGAAATGTACCAAAATAGTGATGAATTGGTAATTCTTTTATGGCTCAATTGCAGCCATTTTTGGTTCATCAACATTTTGAAGCATGAAAAAAATAAATGATACTTGCCTCCTTTGTAAATAACTTGCGGTCGCTCCATGTGGTAGTAGGGCCAATCCTCTACTGTATTAGCAGGGGCTTCCACAGCAGGCGGTAACAACTTGTAAGGACCAGAAATTTTATCTGCCACTGCTAAAGCAACACATCCTTGGAAGTTTCCTGGTACTTTAGAACTGGCACAAATAAACATATAGTAACTACCAGTTTTATCATCCTTAAAAATATAAGGATCACGCCAGTGAAAATGCCCTGTCCAATTACTCCGCCCGTACCAGCGATCGCCATCATCTGGCTTTAATAAATAGTTGTTAGAAGTACGTGAAAAGTGCAAACCATCGTGAGATACTGCTAAACCAATTGCTTCATTTTTCAGGTGTGGTTCTTCTTTTCCACCCGCCGAGTAAAACAGGTAATAGACACCATCTTCCTTATAAGTACAACCAGCACATATCCTGCCAGATTCCCAGTCATTGGCTGGCTCAGGTTCAAGAATGCTACCCAAATCCTGCCATTGCTGCATATCAGGGGAAACAGCACAACAGATTTTACTGATTGTCCACCAAGGGGTTTGTCCTTCTAACCCTCTTAAGTAAAACATTCGGTAAACATCCCCATCTTGCAAAATCCACGGGTCCCAATTCATCGGCTCACTTTGGCGGAGCGATCGCAATATCCCTGTGACTGTTTCGCTGATTTTGAATTTACCCCGCTCAATCATGCCAGCCGTTGCCCAATCCTGGCTGCCAGTGGGTAGAGGTTCAAGGTAGGTGAGAATTTTTTGTTGGAGCGGATTTAGTTTCATTTAAACACGGACTTTTGCTAATTGAGGTAATTAGAGTTAGATAAGCGAATCGTGCCATCATCATTAAAAATCGCCCACTGTGGATCTGATATGTCACCGACAAAGTGTCCCGCTTCATCTTCAAGCTGGAAACCGAAGAAAACAGGATTCTCTACCTCTGGATTCACAAACTTTCCCCCATAAAGACCATTACTAAGCAAGTTAGCTGGCTCCTGCTCCCAAGGAATGCGATCGTAGCTGAGTCGATCTTTTAGCGGACAAGAGCGGACGTAATACGTGCCTTTTGGATCTCGGCGCTCGAAAAATCTATTCCAATAAGGACTAAATAAAAGGTATAAACGCCAGTAATTGAGTTGCTTGCGCCAAAAGATTTGGGGAACCTCTAGATAATGAAATTCTGGAGATATGTACAAAATTCGATAAGGTTTGTGCCAATCTTCTAAGTCTGGGGAAGTCGCATAAGCGACAGCACCACCCGCATCAGTTGGGGCATCATGGGGACAAGCACAGATGAAAGCATAAAATTGCTCGTCCGTATCGTCTTTAATTACATAGGGGTCACGCCAGCTAACGCCATCAAATCCAGTACTGATTCAGGGTTGGGGATAACAGGTTTTTCTTTTGATGCTGGTGTCCGTTGCCAGGTAATCAGATCCTCCCGGACTCAGCGACACCAATATTTTGCGGTTGTCGTCGTTCGTAAGCGGTTAGCACGAATGGTCTTTAGAGCATCGCCGTATAGAACATATAGTAGCGACCTGATGTGGCAATGATGCTTCCCGTCCAAATTGAAACATCGTCCCAGTATCCCTCCCGTCCTGATAAGGCGGGTGAATCGGCAAATCCTGCCAGCCAAAATCAGTAAGGACGGCATGACCAACTGACGAGAGATTATGCCGCCGTTCAGCAATATAACCACAAGCCAGTTGATTTGCTTGGAGGTAAAAAACGTGCAGAGTTTCTTTGGAGAAGACAAACCAAAAATCCCAGCAATACTTATTCAGAGGTTGCCAAGGCATTGTTTACTCGGTGTGAATATTTAAGTTTAAATCAGTCGAATTGGACTAAAACCAAGGGCAAGTTAATAATCACGATCAGCTATTTGCTCCAAACAGATATCACAAAGTTTTCCGTCGTCATATTCACCAAATTCCTCGGTAATATTGTGGACGAGAGTTTCGCCTGGTTCTATTAGTGAGAGTGTGATACTAGGACAGTTCAAGCAGAGATTCGACAGAGTAGCGGGCTTCACAACGAAAGCAATGAACAGTGCTATCTTTTGAGGTTGGATCAGGGAAAGCAACCGCTTCCTTATTGCACCTTTCACACAGAATCAAATCATGTTCTACTCCATAGTCTTTAGGATGCAGTGAAATATTTTGCTCTGCCATTCGTTCAGTGTACGAGCCGAAGGCATCCAACAGTGCTTCGTAGATATGATTATTGAGTTCATTCTCAAGGTCAATTCCTAGTTCTTTGTAGAGGAAAATTTTTAGAAAACGCATAGCCCGACCTACGTAGTTTTCAATCTCCTCATAATTGCCAGCAACTTGATGGTGTTCGATAGAGTTTCTTACCAGTTGAAGGAACTTTTAGATCATTTTCATCCTGCTCTGACAGGACAACACCAACCCCACACAGGCGTTTTTTAGCTCTTTAAAGTTAACGGTATAACCATCAACTTCTACCTTCTTTTTGTCATAAATCAGTTCTTCCCCAGCTTTGGCTAACCGTGCCTTGAAACAGTTCTATCGCATGGAAGACGTGGAGGACTGCGTACTTAAGATCAGTGTCTCTTTCATTAGCGCGGAAATGCTCAATTGCATGATCAAGGGAGTCTAGAGCGTTTTCCTCAAGCCCTAAAACAAAATCATTACTACTCAAAGAATTTGTCATTTCAACAATTGCACTGGCAGGAGGAAACAATTATTTTAAGCTTGAAGACCAAATTCCATTGCCGAGAGGTTAGTTCCTGTATGCACTACTTTCTCTAACTGAAAACCACACTTCTCAAACAATTCCTTAAATTGTTTTTTGTGTCCGCTACGCACCCCCGGAACTGCCACCATAATCTGTACGGCAAAAAGCCCAGGTAAAATGCCATCTGGACTTTCTGGCGGCTCTCCTAAATCGGGAACAAAAGCCTGTAAAAGCACAATTTTTCCATGCTTCGGTAAAGCTTTTTTACAGTTGTTTAATATCTTGATTGCATCTTCGTCATTCCACGCAGAGATGAAATACTTCATCACGATCGCATCAGCACCGCTTGGCACTTCTGCAAAGACATCGCCAGATTACTTGTACAGCATCCTGATTTAGCCCTTGCTGCTCCAGATAGGCGGGGGCTGTCTCAGTAACGTAGGGTACGTCAAACAATATCCCTTTACAGCCGGACTTCTTGACAATATTAGCAATTAGTCCCCCTGACCGCCACCAACATCCATAACAGTCTTAAATCTGCTAAAGTCATAAACTTCAAGCAGTGCATCAACGGCATGATTTGTCAGAAAACTCATCGCATTGATGAACACATCACCACTCCAAGGTTATCCCTAGTGAATTCGTAGACACTCTTACCGTTTGCCTGTTCAAAAGGCACAACGCCAGTATGCAAACAGGTTTCAAGCTGCTTCCATGCGTCCCACTGACAAGGTTCTGTAATGTGCATTGCAAAATGCCCCATTGAAGGTCCAGCATTAGTAACAAGCAGATTTGACAGTTCGGTTGCAGCAAAAACACGTCCTGGTTTCTCCTCCAACACTCCTAAATGACCTAAAGCCCGCAAAATAACATAAAGTTTTTCTGCCTTAGTAGAGGTAGCTGCTGCTAGGTTTTCGACACTTTGCGAACCTTGTTGGAGCAGGTTGGGTATGCCTAAGCGGGTTGCGACATAAACACACTGGCTTTCCCAAAAGTTGGATCATGCCAAAAACTTTTCTTTTTGGACTCCATTGTATTAGGTGATATTGGTGCGGTTTGCATTGGTTATTCCTCTGAATTAGGTTAAATCGGTGAACAATTTATAACAATCAGCAAGTTGGCAGCGCATTAGTCACCCCCAACTGAACAAGCTTGCCAATGTTGAAATCTATCCTGATCCACCCTTTAAGTTTGCGGAGATTGTCCAAGAGAAGTAAGGGAATTTGCCAGTGGTGAACCATTAAAAATGGCAAAGGATCATTAAGGTCAAAAATTGCCTCTTTGCCTCGTAAAATATTTCTTACCCACGTTTGCAGTTGCCCAAAGATCTAATTTCATTCAGCCGCCAAAGTTCGTGGTATAGCCACAGCAGGCTTACTATCAGGCAGAGGCTGCATCGGCTCAGTTAAAGTCTGTTTACCGAGATAGGCATCTGCTACCCCTGGATGGTTGTAAAACATCGTAATTGCTGAGTGAGTGCGGGGTTACACTCGATCAGCAGATAGTCCCGTCAACAGCTTTAATAAAGTCAAAAGAAGCTTGTCCGGTTCCCAGTTCTTTAACAAAAGAATTCACCCCTGCCTAATTTCTGGCTGTTCAAAGTTTTCATAGTTCACCTGGAAAGCGGATGACTCGCAGCAGCAGTGCAGTCTTAACTCCCCATCTCTAATGGTGCTGTGGGTACAGTATTCTTTTCCGGGAATAAATTCCTGCATAATCCAGGGTTTTTCTGCGCTGATTGGCAGACTATTGACAAATGCTGCTGTTTCTGATGGAGTGTCGCAAGGCAATTTGGTCAAATTCAAGCGGCGCACAGAGTCGTAGGGGATACTTTTGAGAATGTATTTGCAGTCTCGTTGGAGAAGTCGAAGTTTAAGACTTGTTCGGGTGCGGTAATTTTGAAGGACTTTGGCACAGATAAGCCGAGCGATCGCGCTTTCTCACTAAAGGCAAATTTGTCATCAAGCATTTTTGTGATGTCTGCGTCGAAGTGAAATACTTCGCAACAGCCGGATAATGCTGGTTTTGCTAGTGAGTCATAGTAGCTAGAAACAGGACTACATACGGGAATGTAAATGTCAATATTTTCTTTTTTAGCAATGTTCAGTAGTTCTTGGGTGTAGCCATCCGGGTTTGTTTCAGGAGCGGGTACAGTGTAGAAGCGATCAACAGCTTTAGAAAATTGATTACCAGTTAACCAGTATTTCTCAGTTTCAACTAAAACGACTCGATGTCCAGCGGCATGAAATGATCGCGCTAGCTGCAATGCTTTAGTCATCTTACCGCCAGTCAGCAAGATGTTTTTGGGATTCTGGTTAGGGACTGTCTTATTGTTGCTCCACACCAGGGATGCTAAGACGACGATGCAGTTAATCGGAAAGGCGATCGCCAGTAACAAAAGAGTGCCGATGTTTTGAAATATTGCCCAAATCTGCGCTTGAATGCCTTGTACCGCCATGAGCCGTTTTTTAGTTGTCGAAGGTATTGTACTAGGTAGGGATTGGGTAAGGTTTCCAATCCCTATTTACTACTTTTTACAGCCGTCTAATGATTGTCAAGCCGTCTCGCAAAGGTAGGAGCACCTGCTCAACACGGGAATCATTAGCAACAACAGAGTTAAAGTGAGCGATCGCTTGCCCGTTTGCAGATCGCTCTTCGGGTGGCAAGTAAACCTGCCCCTGAAGCAAGGTATTATCTACGCAGATAAACCCCTGCGGGGAAAGTAAGTTACAGTCCAGCAAAGTCTGGAAATACTGCACATACTCTGTCTTATCTGCATCAATAAACACTAAATCGAATGAGTGTTGGGCATTGGCAAGTGTGCGTAGTGTATCCAGTGCCGCTCCTACCTTAACCTGGATTTTTGCGCCGTGGCGGGAACCTTGGAACAGATCTTGGGCAAAGTTAGCCACGTATGGATCGACCTCACAGGCAACTAAATGCCCGTCAGCAGGTAAAGCTTCTGCCATCGCTAGCGCGGAGTAGCCTGTGAACATCCCAATGTCCAAAATACTTTTGGCACAGGTCATGTGGACAAACATTTTAAGTGTCTGCCCTTCTACGTGTCCTGACAGCATTTCTGCTCTAAAGGACGCACAGTAGAGCCATCTTCTGAATGCTTGCCCCACTGCTCGGAGCGAGTTTTTTGAGCGATCGCCACCAGTGCCGCAGATTCTGGTGATGTCAACTCACCGATGTAAGGCTCTATTCCCGCTGCCAACTGCAACGCTTTTTGCAGGTGTGCGACTACTTCAGCAGGGACACTCGATTCTGACTCCACAAGTTGCACCGCAGTTGCGAGATGTTCAACCAAAATACCTAGTGGTGTAACAGGACGCGCTTCTGTATGCACAACACTAGACATTTACACTACTCCCGACCAATTGATCAACACTACCCACATAAGCGTCTATTCCTGCTCCTCCACGCGGGTAAGTTGCACAGATGCGCTTGTGGTCAATCAGAGCAGCATCAAGTTCTTCGCGCGTCAAATCGTTGACAAAGAAGCATTGTCCAATTGGTTTCGGCATCGCGGCTCGTTGCAAACCGTCCCGCGTCATCGTGATCGATTGCGTGCCATACCACAACAAATCGCTATCGAGCAGGGGATGATCGAGTGCTAAACCGATGCGGCTCATCAGTCCCAAAATGCGATCGCGGTCTGCAACCGAAATATAGCCTCGGTTTTCCGCAATAGTCGCCGACAATGCCATGTCAATATTCACCGCATGACCGTGTAATAGCGGTACTGAGGGCGCTAATTCCAGGGTAGGACTCCAAGTATGTCCGTAGGCGATCGCGCGATCCAGCATGATTTCGTGGAGGTTAGGAGCCTCCAATTCCAGCATCGTTTTGATTGCCTCGTACTTGACGCGGTAAGCAATGTCCTTCAATTCAGGTGTGCTGTCAATATAGCCAAAGTGAGTGCGGAGTAAGTCTTCGCCATACTCATACAACATCTCGAATACTTCAGCGTTCGAGACAACCGCGATTTTTACAAGTTCCGCCATACCGTTGCGGACTTGATCTGTCGGAAGTGTCTGCAAAAACGAAAAGTCCAGAATCACTTTTTTTGGTGGATGGTAAGCGCCCAAACGATTTTTTAGCTTACCGTGGTTGACTGCTACCTTGATTGCCACACCAGCATCCACTAAACCAATCAGAGTTGTGGGGACGCGAATATAATTTGTGCTCCGGCGGTAAGTCGCGCAGGCAAAGCCAGCAACATCTGTAAGTAATCCACCGCCCACAATTAAA
This sequence comes from Chroococcidiopsidaceae cyanobacterium YX2bin18, assembly GCA_030446505.1. Classification (GTDB taxonomy): domain Bacteria; phylum Cyanobacteriota; class Cyanobacteriia; order Cyanobacteriales; family Chroococcidiopsidaceae; genus JAHHHE01. The sequence goes on from JAUJND010000062.1 coordinate 12,656, forward strand.
ACTGGCTCTTTCCGAACTAAATTAAAGTTAGAGAAAGCATCGACAATCGACAACAATGTATCCATCGTCTTAGTAGGCTCACTAATCATGACGGGAAACAAAGTTAAATCAATGTTGTAGTGCTTGAAGTATGCTTCGATTTGGCTGCCATAAAGCCGATTTACATTATGATCAACAACAGCAAGGCAGCGCCCGAAATTCTTGTAGCTCTCAGCTAGCTCTGTGTTCTGCACATCGAAAGCTCCGTTCACGAAGACGAGACTAAACTCGATTTTTTCGTAACCTTCTACATGAAATGCAGTTTCGGTTGCTGCAAATTTTGCCTGGACGGTACTCATTTTTTCTGCCTTTGTTTAATAGTTATTAGGAATCAGCCAACACAGCTGACTTTTGCTTAGGTAAAATTCCTAGCTCCAGCCATCGCGTTGCCTGAAACCGTGAATCTACAAAAACTAAAAGCCTTCTTGCTTTTTCGTCCAAAAACAAGTAAAAAAGCCCGAATATTACCTTATTTTGAGCCATTGAAGACCGTAACACTAACCTACTTGTAAGGTTAGTACCCGTTTTCTTTTTCCAACTATACCTAAAGGAGTAGAAAGTAAAGTTTTATAAATATTTAATAATTTTTCTAAACTGATAGATTAACTCCAACACAACTGGAAGAAGTTAAAATCCGGATCTAGAGCTTTTGGATAGCATAGTTAATCAGCGATTTGACACGCCGGAAGTTTATGATTATCTCTGCCCTAACAGCAGGGTTTGCCCTAGCGGTTGAGCCAATTTTTGCTCAAGTCATTACTACAGATGCAACTGGCTTAGTAGCTGGTGAGGTGAAGATTCCTGTTGTAGATGGGGAAATTCCAGCATATCGAGCAATGCCTAGTAGTGGCAAGAACTTTCCGATAGTGCTAGTTGTGCAGGAAATTTTTGGTGTTCATGTACACCTTCAGGATATCTGTCGCCGCTTTGCCAAATTAGGTTATTTAGCGATCGCTCCAGAAATGTTTGCCCGTTTCTCATAGGAATCACAGGCTTTTGCTGGGGTGGACGAATTGCCTGGCTATATGCAGATCACAACCCCAAGGTAAAAGCTGGAGTTGCCTGGTATGGACGCTTGGTAGGTGAAACGACACCCTTAACTCCCAAGCATCCTATTGACATTGCAGCTGAATTGAAAGTGCCAGTTCTAGGACTCTACGGCGGCAGCGATGATGGAATCCCCGTAGAAACCGTAGAGCAAATGCGTTCTAGCATCAAGTATGGGAATACTACTTCAGAGATTATCCTTTATCCAGATACGCCGCACGCTTTTTTTGCCGACTACCGCCCCTCATCCCGAAAAAAACAAGCAGAGGACGGTTGGAAACGACTACAGGATTGGTTTAAGAAAAATGGTGTTGCTTGATTGAAAGGGAGCATCTCACCTTTGCAGTGAGCAATACTACTTAAGTAGACGAAAGAACAATTCTCTTGTTATTCGTTTCATTGAATTTTTTCTTCTGTGTAAATTCCTTGAATGCCTACTAACCAGATCAAGAAACTTACTTAAACTTTTGGTATTCGTTACGTGTAGCTATAGTTCCAAATATCTGAACTATTGTTAGTTGAAGCGAGTAGCTATCTTTCCAACTAAACTTGTTTGAATAGCGCAATTTTGCAGGCGAAACTATTCTTGTTCTACTTAAAATATAAGATTGCGACAGAAACAAAATAATTTTTGCTGAGAAATTGGTTGAAAATTCTCATATTCTACTTAACAATTTAATCGTTAGCTGTGGCAGAAGTTGCCACTTTGAAGACGATAAAGTAGCATTAGCTAGGGTACTCGGCTATTAGCTTACTTACTCCCTACAATGCCTACAAAATTAGCCTTTATCTGGATTCTCGAAGAACTTTCTCCGCATCTCCAATAAAGTGCTGATTTGAGCGTTACTAGTTTTCATCGTCTCCTCTGCCATGCTCCGAACTTGAGGATCTGGAGATTGCATTGCTCTTTGAGCCGCATCAACCATCTCCATATGTAGCATGATCATCTCGTCGATAAAGGGTCTTGTTCTGGTGGCATCAAAGCGACTAGGTGATTGTCGCATTTGAGCAAGAAGGCTCTGAGATTGGGCGGTGACACTGATGGTGGCGTTGCTATCTGGCTCTGTAGCTTTTGCGGTGGTTGCCATAGCTAGACTGAGCATAACCGCAAGGGCAGAGTTTTCTCAAAAATCGAGTTCATAGAATTGATCTTTGATAGGTTTTTGCTGGATTATGTTAGAGTGCCAACGCTACATCAGGTTTTTAACCTAGTATGATGAAATACTGGAATTTTTAACCCTTTGCAATTTGGATTATAAGCAGCCAATCTGAGAATTTCCTGAGTTTAGGCTGTGAGTTTTCTAATGTTTAATTTCTAGTTTCTATTTAGTCAAGTTCATAATGTGTATAGTAAAGTTTTTTTTAGAATTGAAGTGTGTGACAATTAGCTAGACAACTAAAAAAATAAGCATTTTATACCCAAAGTCTTATGTGAAAATAATCTTGAGTTTTATAGGAATATTTAGATTGTTGTAAACAATTATTTAGGTTTTTGAAACAATAAAACTAAACTATTTTCTGCGTTCTTGGCATTTCACTACCGTAATTAAAGGTTGGGTAGAGATATTCACCGATATTTAAATGAACATAACCTTAGTGGCTAGTCGCATACAGCAGTTAACTAGCGCTTCAGTGCAAGATCAGGCTACGCTAACTTCTGTGGATAGTTCGAGCAAATGAGATTTACAAGCAACTTGTTCCATGCGATCACCCAAGCGCGGAAGCGACTTGATCCATCTTCACTACAGTTTCGTCTCACCGCAGGCGTTGTAGCTTTCTCGGTTTAGGTCTGGGTAGTGTTGCTCTTTGGACAAGCTGGAAAATGCAGCAGATTTTGATTGATAGCCATAAGCAAACTGTGCAGGATATTGCTGAGCGCTTTCCCCAAGATGTCGAGTTGTACAGCAAAATGATGTCGGTACAATCTGGGGTGCAAATGGTAATAAATAACCGCACAACCCCAAAATTATTTTTATGGGTGAGCCGTCCTAATGGTACAATCGCTGCTCAGTCTACGTCACTCAGCCAGCAAAATAGCACTGCTACCGCATTGCTGTCCCTATCGGGAAGGTTACTCAAACCCCAAGTCTATCAGGTGAGCGGACACTATTTAGTGCTCTGTGGTGCGCCTTTGAATGTCCAGGGTACAACCTTAGGTAAGCTTTATGTAGCACAGGATATCACTCGCGATCAAACCATGTTTATTGACCTGGTGCGGAGTTTGAGCATCGCAACTATGCTGTCAATTCTAGTGTTGATGTTGGTGATTGCTATGTACGTGCGGCGATCGCTGCAACCATTACGCCAGATAAGTCAGATGGCTGGCAAAATTTCAGCAGAAGATTTAGCTGAGGCTCAACTGCACCTGGAGCAAGCTCCTAGCGAAGTTAAGGAACTTACCCAAACCCTGAATATGACATTATCTCGCCTATCAGCAGCTTGGGAGCAACAGCGTCAATTTGTCAGCAATGTCTCCCATGAATTGCGAACACCCCTGACACTGGTTGACGGTTACCTGCAAAGTCTCCTGCGACGAGGTGTTAATTTGACTGAGGCACAGCGAGAAGCTCTGGAAGTTGCATCGGATGAAGCGAAGCGTACTATTCGTCTGTTGCAGGATTTACTTAATTTGGCACGGGCTGATAGTGGTCATTCGTATTTCAATTTTGAATCTTTCGTGGTGAACGATTTGGTTGCGGAAGTGGTAGGGATGGCAGAACAATTTAGTAATCGCACAATTGCAATCGAAGGCAGATTGCCGATCCAGGTGAGAGCGGATCGCGACAGCTTAAAACAGGTTTTGATTAACCTGATTGATAATGCTATGAAATACTCTGGAGCCGAATACTCCGATCTGCGTGAGACTAGAGCAAACTGCTACTCAAGCGATTATTCAAGTAAGCGATCGCGGGTTTGGGATTAATCTGCAACAACAAACTCGCATTTTCGAGCGCTTCTATCGCGTCGATGAAGCCCGTTCTCGGCTCAGTGGTGGTAGTGGTTTGGGTTTAGCTATTGTTAAAACTCTGGTAGAGGGAATGGGTGGCAGTGTTACGGTTCGCTCAAGACCGGGTGAAGGTAGTATATTTACAGTCACCTTACCTTCCATTGCAGCAAATCAATGACGGCGCATATTTTGGTAGTTGAAGATGAAGTCAAGCTAGCGCGATTTGTTGAACTGGAACTGAGCTACGAAGGATATCAAGTCAATGTTAGCCATGATGGTTTATCAGGACTAACGGCAGCGCGGGAATGCCAGCCTGATTTAGTTGTTTTAGACTGGATGCTTCCTGGTTTATCAGGAGTGGAATCTGTCGCCGTTTGCGAGCAACGGGAGATAAAGTTCCGATTATTTTATTAACCGCAAAAGATGAAATTAGCGATCGCGTTGTCGGCTTGGATGCGGGAGCGGATGACTACGTAGTTAAACCATTCAGTATTGAGGAACTGTTAGCCAGAGTTCGTGCTCACCTACGACGGACTCATGAAGAAAATCCCGATGTTTTGCAATTTGAAGACTTAAGCTTGAACCGCCGCACCCATGAAGTCCATCGCGCAAATCGCTTGATTGAATTAACTGCTAAAGAATTCGATTTATTAGATTACCTACTCCTGCATCCCCGACAAGTCGTTACGCGCGATCGCATTCTAGAAAAAGTTTGGGGTTATGACTTTATGGGCGATTCCAATATTATTGAAGTTTATATTCGCTACCTCAGACTCAAGCTAGAAACAAACAACGAAAAGCGTCTGATTCAAACAGTACGTGGCGTTGGGTATGTGCTACGGGATTGACTTCAAAGCTAGCTCCTAACTTTGGCATCGTCAAAGATCTGGTGAATTGTCAAATGTAAATGCATACTGACCGACCATATTGACGTTGTTAAGAATAGCCGAGAATTATATTTTGCTGTTTCAAGCGACATTCAGCCAGTTGATAACTTCAACATTTGAAATTTTAAGCTGGCTCTAAGCCTCCTCTCTCACTAAATCCTCATTTTAATCTGAGTTAATTGTCATTGAGGGTGAGTTTAAGAGAAATCTGAGCTGTAATTTCACTTACTTACAACGTGGTTATTTTATAATACTATAAATGAAAATTTTTAAGAGGGAACTATAGAGCATTAGCGATTGAATACATACTCCCGCTAACCACGAAACAAAGAAACAGGGGAGACCTGCCAGCAATTCAACTTGCATAAATCGCTAGATGCTGTGTATCGGCTCTCTAAGCGCTATATCGCTCCAGAACAAAAATCAAGGAAAAAACATGATTTGCTCAAGGAATAAAAAGATTGCCGCAATGACGACCGCCATTGTTGGGACAGCAGCGCTGGCAATTCACTTCCTGCCCACATCGCGCACAAATGCCTCCGACCACATCGACTCGCCAACCATAGCTCAGGATCGCGGCAGCGACCTTACCGACACCTGGGCGTTCCTCGATCCGAACGACAAATCGAAGGTCGTCCTGATGATGAGCACGCAAGGGTTCATTGTATCGGGAGAGCATTTCGGTATGCCTATCTTCGACCACAACATCCGCTACCGATTTGAAATTGAAAACACGGGCGATGCACGACCGGATCGGTTTGTTGATGTCACCTACTCAAGGGGACTCGGCCGCCAGATGCCACAGACAGCCACAATTAAGCTCCCCAATGGTCGGAGTTTTACCGCACCTACGACTATTTCGACGCAAGAATACCGTCCACCCGCTCAAGTTGTGACAACCAATCGCGCCACCGGAGTCACCTTCTTCGGCGGCAACGCTGACGATCCGTTCTTCTTAGATGATACTGGCGCAAATCGCCTCGTCGCCTCGTCAATAGCTAATCCGGGCAACCCTAATAAATCGCTGCTTGGGGAGCGCGGCGGTCGCGATACCTACGCGGGCTTCAACACGCTGATTACGGCTGTCAGTGTCCCTGCGGAAATGCTGCGTGGCAACTCCAACGTGATTGGTATCAACTCGGTCACGCAGCGGCGGCGTAATCAGGAGGTGCTGGAGAACGGTCAGGTAAGGGGTAGTGGTGACTGGGTTACCGTTGACCGCGACGGAGGTCCCCTCGTCAACAATGGACTTATCCCAGCCCCGCGTAAGGACGAGTACAATGGTGCCTCGACTATGGATGACGCGCGAGGAAAGTTTGAGGCTGATATCGTCAAATCGCTGAAAAACTTGGGAACTGATAACACTCACATCAACAAGATCTTGGACATGGCAGTACGCAAGGGTGATATCCTGCGCCTCGACCTCACAGTTCCAAATACTGGTCCAGGCGGAGGCAACAACCGTACGGGGGGCTTCGGGAAAATGGGTGGCCGTCGCCTAAGTGACGACGTTGTTGATGCCGTTTTTACTGTAATCAATAATGGCAAACCCTTGGGTGACAAAGTCGACCGGAACGAAGTAGCATTTCACAATACATTTCCGTTTGTCTCATTTCCTGTACAGCCGTTCCCGCCTGGTTCTGGTGCGGATGACCGGACGCGCCAATAAACGTACTATGCCCGCGCCGATAGCAAGTAGTTAATCGGCGCAGATATTTACTTAATGCCTGGTTTGGAGAGGCTAGTGACCGGATGAAAATTAACTATTTGCGGCATTCACCGACCGTGCTCGTTGGGATAACCGCAATCGGACTTGCTATGCTGAGCTTCAATGCCCACTACGGTTGGTGGTCATCGCCTGCGACTGATTCAGTCGTCACTCCGCATACTACGGTGGCACCCACCTCCGGTAATAATGCGATCGCAACCGTAAGTCCGATCCGCTTTCTTGAAGTCCGAGTCAAACAAGACCCTGACGATTTCGTTGCGTACAACAAACTTGCGGCGTATTACCTTCAGCTCGTGCGCGAGACTGGTAATCTTGCGTATCTCGATCTCACCTCTCGCGCTGCACGTGCCTCACTGTCCGCCATCCCCGCGGAACAGAATACTGGCGGACTAGCCGCGCTTGCACAAGCCGAGTATGCCTCGCACAACTTCGCCAAGGCGCGTGACCACGCGATTCAACTGACTAAACTTGAGCCGGGTAAGAGCCATTCTTACCAAATACTCGGTGATGCGCTGCTTGAATTAGGCGATTACGAGCAGGCGATCGCTGCTTTCCGAAAAATGGAGAGCCTAAGTGGAGGCATCAGTGTCAGCACTGAAACGCGGCTAGCGCGTCTGGCTGTGCTACGTGGCAAGGCTAGCGTAGCGCAGCGACACTTCTCGAACGCACTTGCTCTTACACTTGACCTGCCAGTTCCACCACCGGAATCTGTGGCGTGGCTACTGGCAGTTAGGTGAAACTGCCTTTGCAATCGGTGACTATACGACGGCAGAACGGCACTATCGCGATGCACTGACGAGCTTTCCTAGCTACTTCAACGCGATCGCCTCACTTGGTCGCGTCCGCGCTGCCCGCGGTGATTTGTTGGGCGCAATCAAGCAATACGAAAACGCCGTCCTCCGTCTTCCCGATCCGACGTTTGTCGCTGCGCTTGGAGACCCTCTATAAGCTTGCGGGCGAGAGAAAGAGGCGGCAGCACATATGCACTTGTGGAGCAGATAGGGAGATCTCAACGCGGTAAGTGGTGTGCTTTATAACCGTCAAAGTTGCCCTTTTCTATGCTGATCATGACCTGAAAGCCGAGTCAGCATATGCGAATGCCTTGCGGGAGTACGCAGTGCGGCGTGACATCTACGCGGATGCCGTGGCGTGGACGGCGCTAAAAGCGGGCAAACTCGCAGAAGCGCAAGCGGCAGCAAAGAAGCGCTGCGCTTGGGTACGCAAGACGCGAAGCTCTTTATCACGCTGGGATGATTGCCCGTGCTACAGAGGTTTGAGTTGCCGCCCGTGATTGCACTCCAGCAAGCTACCCGGCTCAATCCGCAGTTTGACCCGTTGCAGGTTTTGATTGCTAAAAAAGCTTTGAAAGACTAATTCTGACGGCATTGGTCAACAACTTGCAGGTGAATACGAGTATCGATCCATCGCAGATTTACCAGGCTTAAACGCTCCATACGCAGACGCCGCCTTTGCTACAGCCGCTCTTATTACCGTAATCTTCGCCATAGTTTTCTCTACTGTGGCGGCGATCGCGCACCCGCTCGGCAACTTCACCATTAACCACTTCGCCGCATTCAATCAGAACGTGAACGCATCGGCATTCACTATGTAGTTGATATGGCGGAAATCTCCACCTTCAAGAGTTGCAATTAACTGACACTGATGGAGATGGAAAGGCATCGAGAGCGGAACTCAGTGCTTACCTAGAGCGTGTGACTCCGCAGTACGCCGATGGCATCGTGCTTACTGGGGATGGCAACCAGATTACGCTTAAAATGATTGCGAAGAGGTGGGACAACGCTGCCTGAGCAGGCGGTCTGCCAACATTGCGTGTGGAGTGTGACTTTGCAGGCGCAATGTCTACGGACAACTCAAGCACATCCCATCGTCTTAGTTTTGAGGACACAAATCATCGCGAGCGGCTTGGGTGGCGTGAAATCGTTGTCGCTCCTGTTGCCGGAGTTGCTGTTTTCAACAGCTCTGCGTTTGGTAATGCCGTGACCAATGAACTGCGGGCGTATCCGCAAGATATGCTCGCAGCGCCGCTTGATGAGCGTACAGCCCAGTTATCATGGACGACGGGAGCGGTTCCGGCTGACGCTGTGGCACTGCGTACGCGCGACGGTCACTCGGTAGCGCAGTCACGCGATCAACTTGCAGAATTAAATTGCAAGTTGAAGTTGACTCCCAAGTTGCGCTCCTCGGTTTGCCTGCTGCTGCCGCGCTTGGCGCTCTGCACGCGTTTTCCCCGGTCATGGCAAAACGGTTGTGGGAGCTACCCTTGTAGGTTCGCGGGGGCACGCCGCGTCATGCAGCCTTCCTGGGATTAACGGTCACACGCATACGCTAGGGAGTCTTGCGCTTGGTCTTGTAACGCTATTTGCGTCGCAGTACGTTGTTCCTGATCGCTTGTTTCCCTATCCTGAGTTTTGTATCCGGTGGGATTGTGGCGGCAATCGGTTTCAGCCTCTTTTGTGCGTCGTCTATATGCAGCGCCGCAAGGCTAGAGTACACGAGCACACACATGACCACATTCATCACGACGATCACGCACACGAGCATTCGCACCCACAATCATGTTCATGGGCATCCACACGAGCATTCACATGGCGGACGCTCGCACTCACACCTACCGCCAGTGGTTTATGGTACTCCAGTCACTTGCGCGCAACCTCCTAGCGCTGGTATTTCCGGCGGATTGCTGCCTTGCCCCTCAGCACTCGTGGTTCTACTTTCGGCGATCGCACTGCACCGCGTTAGTTACGGTCTGTTGCTCGTCGTCGCTTTCAGCATCGGATTGGCAGCAACACTTACCGCTATCGGACTAACATTCGTCTATGCAGGGAGTTTCGTGAAACGTTCGAGGTTAGGAGCGATTGACAATCCTTTTGTGCGCTTGCTGCCCGTTGTCGCGCCTTCGTAATTATGTGTATCGGTGCGTTTATCTGTTATGAGGCGATTACTCAAGTAGGGTTCACTGTTTACACGTTGCAGGCGGTTTTGAGCGTTGCCTTCAGATTCTGTGCCTATAAGAGCGGGGTAATGTAGCCCGTTGCTCTTGTTATGAAATAAATTACTTTGGGATTGGGCATGGATATAGCATTTCTTGCAGTCATTAAGGGTCTTTTGCTGGTTTAATCGGAACTATTGTCATGACTCTGTCTCAAATGCTTGAGATGCAACTGACTGGACGGCAACCTAGCACGGTTCCTGGACAAGCAGTCAGCAAGCTTTGTCCTTTCACCTAAGAACGAGCATGAGATGACTAGTTTATCTAATAAAGTTCATTGGAGTCATGGCATAGCCCTTGGTGCAGTATTTGGACTTATCTCGCTTGCAAAAAGTTACTGGGGTTGCTACGATCGCCATATTTTTTGCACTGCTATGGATTGGAGATGCTTTACTTTATGCAGCTTTGGATATTGCTCCCTTACCGTGGCACTGGAAGGCGAACGAGTTAATTACTGACTTATTCCATAAAGGCATATATGCGATCGCTACTGGCGTAACTTATCAACTCATTGCTTAGATTAAGAGTAATCATCCATTTTAGTCACCAGCGTAATCCACATCATCAGAATTTGTGGTGGAAACCCCGTCTTTAAAGACAGACCTGATATTTAAGCCAACACACCTCACAAAACAACTGATATAATGTGAGGCATGGCACAACGCAGTTTCAAGTACCGATTCTATCCAACGCAGTCGCAAGAAACCTTGCTTCGGCGAACGATGGGTTGTACTCGCCTTGTCTACAACCGCGCCTTGTCCGCCAGGACAGAAGCATGGTACGAGCGGCAAGAAAGGGTCGGGTACGTTGAAACTTCTGCAATGCTTACTGAATGGAAGAAGGAAGAAAGCCTCTACTTCTTGAACGAAGTTAGCTGTGTACCTTTGCAACAAGGATTGCGCCATCTTCAAAAGGCTTTTGCTAATTTCTTTGGAGGTCAAGCAAAATATCCAAACTTCAAAAAGAAGCACAACGGCGGCAGTGCTGAATTCACTAAGTCTGCCTTTAAGTTTCGTCAGGGGCAAATATTCCTTGCTAAATGCACTGAACCTCTGGCGATTCGGTGGAGCAGGCAGCTTCCAGTCGGTGCTGAACCATCCACTATTACGGTGAAGCTCTCGCCTTGTGGACGATGGACTGTTGCCTTGTTGGTGGATGTTGACCCAACGCCCTTGCCTAAGTCCCTAAATAGTATTGGGATTGATTTGGGCATCACCAGTCTGGTTGCATTGAGTACGGGCGAAAAAATTGTAAACCCTAAAAGCTTTAAGGCAAAACGAGCCAAACTGCGTCGAGTACAGAAAGCGTTGAGCCGCAAGAAAAAGGGATCTAATAATCGTCAAAAAGCCCGTATTAAAGTGGCTAAAGTACATCAGGAAATTAGCGATGCGCGACATGACTTTCTCCACAAGCTGACGACTCGATTGGTGCGTGAAAACCAAACGATTGCCGTTGAAGACTTGGCTGTGAAGAATATGGTTAAGAACCGGAAACTTGCCCTCTCTATTAGCGATGCTAGCTGGGGAGAACTGGTTAGGCAGCTTGAGTATAAGTGCGGCTGGTATGGTCGCAGTTTTGTCAAGATAGACCGATGGTTCCCAAGTTCTAAGCGATGTGAGCATTGTGGTCACATTGTTGACAAGTTGCCGTTGGATATCAGGGAATGGAACTGCAATAGATGTAACACAACCCATGACCGAGATGTCAACGCAGCACGTAATATACTCGCCGCAGGGCTTGCGGTGACAGTCTGTGGAGCGAACGTAAGACCTGACATCCATAAGGTTGAAGGGCAGTTGCGAAATACCCGAAAGGGAAATAAACAGAAACTCAAATCGTGAGGTTTGGGAATCCTCGTGCGTTTACGCCGAGGAGGATGTCAACTCTTTAACTTCTATCCGTCTAAATGTAGAGCAACTTAATCCTTTACCTCCGTTAAAAAGAATAAGTGAATTACGTCAGTAGATTCATTAATGGCTTTAGTAAGATCAACCCATAACTCTGAAGAAGTCTTTGTCTTTCCTGCATCATTTGCCCAACAGCGGCTTTGGTTCCTTGATCAGTTATTTCCTGGTACTTCTTATAATGTGCCTATTGCGATCCGTCTAACAGGTGTCCTCAATTTAGCTGCGCTAGAAGAGAGCTTCAACGAAATTGTACGTCGTCATGAAGTCTTGCGTACTACCTTCCACACAGTAGAGGGGCAACCTGTACAGGTAATTGCGCCATCCTTAAAAGTTTGCCTGCCGCTAATTAATTTACAGCAATTGCCTGTTACCGAACGAGAACTAGCTGCACAACAGTTAATCGTGCAGGAGACGCAGCAGCAATTTAACCTGGCACAAGAACCTTTGCTACGCCTGACACTACTGCAACTAAGCGAAGTGGAGTATGTGCTGGCGATTACTCTGCACCATATTGTCTTTGATGAGTGGTCGCAAGCACTACTGATTCAAGAACTAAGACTACTCTATACTGCTTTCAATACGGGCAAACCTTCTCCTTTGCCTGAACTGCCGATTCAATATGCTGATTTTGCCAATTGGCAGCGGCAGTGGTTACAGGGGGAAGTGCTGGAATTGCAACTATCCTACTGGCGATCGCAGTTACAGAATTTGTCAGTAATGGAAATCCATCGCGATCGCCCTGATCAGCAAAGCTACCGAGGAGCTACTCAATTGCTAGAGTTGCCTGTTGATTTGTCTCAAGCGCTCTCAGCACTGAGTCAGCAAGAAGGTACAACGCTATTTATGACCTTACTCGCAGCTTTTCAAACATTACTGTATCGCTACACAGGGCAAACAGATATAACCGTTGGATCGCCAATCGCTAATCGTAATCGGCGCGAAGTGGAAGGCTTGATTGGTTTTTTTACCAATAGTTTAGTTCTGCGAACAGATTTATCAGGCAATCCTACCTTTCGAGAGTTACTGGCTAGAGTGCAGCAGATGGCTGTAGCAGCCTATGCTCATCAAGATTTACCATTTGAGAAACTGGTAGAGGAATTGCATCCAGAACGCAGCCTGAATCGTAATCCCCTGTTTCAAACGGTGTTTGCACTTCAGAACGCACCAATGGAGCAGTTAGAGCTACCTGGGTTAACGCTCTCCCCTTATAAGCTAGAGACAACAACCACTCGATTTGACTTAGAGCTTTATTTGTGGGAGTGTTCGGAGAACTTCAGGAGTCTGTGGGGCGATGGGTGGCAGCAGTCAGAGGGATTACGGGGTGTTTTAGTGTATAGCACTGATTTATTTGAGCCACAGGCGATCGCCCGGATGCTTCAGCACTTTCAAACGCTGTTAGCTGGAGTAGTTGCCAATCCCGACACTCCTTTAGCAGATCTGCCGCTTTTGAGCGCAGCAGAGCAGCAGCAACTCTTAGTCTGGAATCAGACTGAGCGTGATTATCCAGCTTGCTGCATTCACCAATTGTTTGAAGCTCAGGTAGCACAAAACCCAAACGCGATCGCAGTCAGCTTTGGAGGGCGGCAATTTACTTACCAGGAATTAAATAGCGGCAGTAACCAATTGGCGCACTATTTGCAAAAACTGGGTGTAGGTTCGGAAATACTGGTAGGTATCTGCATGGAGCCTTCCCCAATGATGGTGGCTTCTTTGCTAGGTATCCTCAAAGCCGGAGGAGTTTACGTTCCTCTAGATCCAACCTATCCTCCAGAGCGATTGCGGTTCATGCTGGAAGATGCTCAAGTATCTGTGTTGTTGACACAGCAAGAGCTAGCTCCTCTTTTTAATCAAGGTTGGGAGGATCAACCAATCGTTGTTTGCTTAGAGAAGGATTGGGAGGCGATCGCGCTAGGTAGTGAGGAGAACCCCGTCAACAAGACAGCCTTAGATAACCTAGCATACGTCGTTTACACTTCTGGTTCAACCGGAACGCCAAAGGGTGTGGCAGTACCTCATCGCGCCGTGAATCGATTAGTATGCAACACCAACTACATCACCTGGGAACCTGGAGATAAAGTTGCTCAATGCTCCAGCATTTCATTTGATGCCGCAACCTTTGAAATTTGGGGCGCACTTCTAAATGGAGCGCAATTAGTTGGGATCAATCGAGAAGTTACGCTTTCCCCCCAAGACTTTGCTCAAGAGATTCAACAGCAAAAAATCAGCGTCCTATTTTTAACAACCGCTTTATTTAACCAGATGGCGCAGGAAGTGCCAGACTCTTTTCGTTCACTGCGCTACTTGTTATTTGGTGGTGAAGCTGTTGACGTGAGGTGGGTACAAGCGGTGCTTCAGTACGGCGCACCTGAACATTTGCTGCACGTATATGGACCAACGGAAAATACCACCTTTAGTTCCTGGTATGAGGTGGAAGTAGCAGCAACATCAATTCCAATTGGGAAGGCGATCGCTAATACCCAAATTTATCTGTTAGATACTTACCTAAAACCCGTACCCATAGGCGTTACAGGAGAAATTTACCTCAGTGGGGATGGATTAGCACGCGGCTATTTAAATCGTCCTGATTTGACGCAAGAACGGTTTATTACCAATCCTTTTGAAAAATCAAAATTGGATCGTCTGTACAAAACTGGAGATCTCGCCCGTTATCTTGCCAATGGAAATCTTGAATTTGTTGGTCGCAGTGATAATCAAGTAAAATTGCGCGGTTTTCGGATTGAATTGGGTGAGATTGAGGCGGTGTTAAACCAGCACCCAGAAGTGCGAGAAACTGTTGTTATGTTGCGGGAGGATCAGACGAGCGATCGCCGTTTAGTTGCTTACATCGTTCCTAATTCAGAGCAGAAACTAACGATTAGCAATTTGCGGAGTTTCCTGAAGACAAAGCTGCCAAATTACATGATACCTGCTGCGTTTGTAATATTAGAGGCGTTGCCGTTAACACCCAACGGTAAAATAGACCGTCAGGCACTTCCGCCACCGGATATTGCCAAAGTTGAATTACCAGAAGAGCGGCTACCGCAAACGTCAGCTGAAGCAGAGTTAGTGCAGATATGGTCTAAACTTTTAGGACAACAAGTAGGCATCAGCGACAATTTTTTTGAGTTGGGTGGACATTCACTGCTGGCTACGCAGTTAGTTTCCAGAATCCGCGATTATTTTGGAGTACAAGTGCCACTCCGCACTCTATTTGAGACACCCACAATTATTGGGTTGGCGCAATATATTGCAGCAATAAGTAGAACCACCAAGGCTGAAACCGAGACAAGCAGTTACCAAAATCGTGAGGAGGTGGAGTTTTGACAACTGTTGAATTCCTCGCTTACCTGCGCGATCTAAATATTCAAGTTTACGTTGAAGGATTCAAGTTGCGCTGCAATGCACCTGTCGGTGTGTTAACCCCCCAGTTACGTGCAGAGATTAATAAGCACAAATCTGAGTTAATCGCCCTGTTGCAACAGGCATCACAGTTCAACCAAGGTTCTCTCCAGCTGAAAAGAGTGCCACGCGACAGCGTATTACCGCTGTCATTTGCTCAGCAGAGATTGTGGTTTTTAGAGCAGTTAGTACCTGGAAATCCCTTCTACAATATCCCAGCAGCTATTCGCCTTACAGGTCAGCTTGACTTTACGGCTTTGCAACAGGCATTTAATGCGATCGCTCAACGTCATGAAGCTTTGCGTACCAACTTCGCTAAGGTAGATGGAGAACCTGCTCAAATCATTTCTAGTAACGTCAATATATCTCTGCCTATTGTTGATTTGCAGCATTTACCTTTTATAGAGCGACAAGTGGTAGCAGGGCAAATCGCAACTGAGGAATCCCAGCGCCCTTTTAATCTAGCCAATGATCTGCTGCTACGAGTGAAGTTGTTGCAGTTAGATGAGACTGAATATGTTCTTGTGCTAAATCTGCACCACATTGTTGCAGATGGTTGGTCATTAGGTGTGCTGATTCGAGAACTGAGCGCACTTTACACTGCTTTTAGTACCAATCAATCATCTCCCTTACCAGAACTGCCGATCCAGTATGCTGATTTTGCCCATTGGCAACGGCAGTGGTTGCAAGGGGGAGCTTTAGAGTCACAACTGTCTTACTGGCGATCGCATTTAGCCGATCTTCCTCTTTTAAATCTTCCTACTGACAGAACCCGTCCTGCTGTCCAAACCTACCGAGGTGCAACCCAGAATTTAGAGTTATCAAATTTAACGCCCCTAGAAGCTCTAAGTCAGCAAGAAGGTGTGACTTTGTTTATGACGCTGCTGGCAGCATTTCAAACTTTGTTGCACCGCTACACAGGGCAGGGAGATATTGTAGTTGGATCGCCGATTGCCAACCGTAATCACAGTGAACTAGAGCCATTAATTGGCTTTTTTGTCAATAGTTTGGTACTGCGTGTGGATCTCTCAGATAACCCTACTTTTAGGGAACTTTTAGGACGAGTACGAGAGATAACTCTAGCAGCCTACGACCATCAGGACTTGCCCTTTGAGAAGTTGGTAGAGGAGTTGCACCCAGAGCGCGACTTAAGCCGTAACCCATTGTTTCAGGTCGTCTTTGCCCTCCAGAATGCTCCGATGCAACCCTTGGAGTTACCTGGATTGACACTAAATCCCCTCAAGTTTGATGTCAACACCACGCGGTTTGATTTGGAGTTGCATTTGTGGGAGCAAGGGCATGGATTGAGCGGCTTGTGGGAGGAAATGTCGGAGGGACTCAGCGGCTTTGTAACACAATACCGATTTATTTGATGCGTCTACAATTGCCCGGATGTTCCAGCACTTTCAAACGTTATTAGAAGGTGTGGTTGCCAATCCGATACCCGCATTGCAGATTTACCCTTACTAAGTGCAGCAGAACGCCATCAACTATTGGTGGAATGGAATCAAACCCAGCGCAACTATTCAGATAATCTATGTCATCAAATATTTGCAGAACACGCAGCACAAACACCCGATGCTATTGCCGTTGCCTTTGCAGACGAGCAACTAACTTATCAAGAATTAGATCAACACGCTAACCAACTGGCAGATTATTTGCAGCAATTAGGCGTTACTCCTGAAGTTTTAGTAGGGATTTGCGTTGAACGCTCGCTAGAAATGGTTGTGGCTATACTGGGCATTTGGAAGGCAGGCGGAGCTTATGTACCCCTCGATCCTAATTATCCGCCGCGATCGCCTCAAGTTCATTCTGTCCGATACTCAGAAGTAGCGGTCGTTTTAACTCAAAATCCTTAGTCCTCCTTTTTAAAGAAGAACCGGAATTTGTAAATCCAAAACTAATCTGCCTAGATACTGACTGAAACCATTGCCACTCACAGCCGCGAAACTCCTACTAACACAACGGCAGATAATCAGCTTGTAATTTATACCTCTGGTTCGACTGGAAAACCGAAAGGCGTTTAATAGAGCATCGAGGACTTTGTAACGTAGTTGAAGCTCAAGTTCAAGTATTTAACCTGCAACCAGAAAATCGCATTCTGCAATTTGGTTCTAAGTTTTGATGCGTCCATCTTCGAGATGCTGCTAGCCATTTGAGTTGGGGCTGGCAGCACACATTCCTCCCAAAATAGCTCGTTTACCTGGAACTGAATTAGTACAATTCTTGCAATCTAAAGCGATCGCTACTGCTATTCTTCCCCCTGCTGTTTTGGCAGTTTTTACCCAGCAACAGAACTGCCCAATCTCCAAACAGTTGTGCTGGCGGTGAAACTGTTAAGCGCGAGATTGTGCAGCAATGGGGTGTAGATCGTTACTTTTTCAATGCTTACGGACCAACAGAATCAACAATCTGGGCAACCGTTGCCAGAGTTAATGCCCCTTTAAGATCACAATTACACCAAGCCATCCATTGGTCGTCCCGTTGCTAATACTCAAATTTACCTTCCTAGATGCTCACCTCCAGCCTGTGCCGATTGGGGTAATTGGTGAAGTTTACATTGCTGGTGATGGACTGGCGCGGGGCTATTTAAATCGTCCTGACTTAACAGTGAAAAGACGGTTTATTCCCAACCTTTGAGCAAAAGCCTCACAATCTAAAATTAAATCGTCTGTATAAAACTGGTGATCTCGCCACTATCTGACCGATGGAAATATTGAATTTGTTGGTCGCATTGACGATCAGGTGAAGATTCGGGGCTTTCGGATTGAGTTAGGTGAGATTGAAGCATTGTTAGATCAACATCCAATGGTACAAGAGGCTGTGGCGATCGCTCACGAGAATGCATCTACAGATAAGCGCATAATTGCTTACATCGTACCGAATCAGGACAATACCCAAGAACCACAATTGCAGGATGAGCAAGGTTAAGCAATGGCAAAATCTTTATGAGCAAACCTATAAGCAGTCCGCTGTAAACGCGTGATCCTTTCAATATCGTAGGGGCAGGAACAGTAGAGTGTCGGGTCAAACGATTGCAGCAGAGCAAATGCGACAATGGCTAAGCGATCGCGCTCAGCAGATTTTGACTTTGCAGCCTCAGCGGGTATTAGAGATTGGTTGCGGTACAGGTTTACTCCTATTTCAACTTGCACCGCACTGCACTCAGTATTGGGGAACCGACTTTTCATCTGTGTCTATCCAATATATTGAGCAGCAGTTAGCAACTCAAGCATTACCTCAAGTAAAGTTGCTGCAAAAAATGGCAACTGACTTTGAAGGTATAGAAGCAAATGCTTTTGATGCCGTAATTCTCAATTCTGTTGTGCAGTACTTTCCTAGCTTGGACTATTTACTGCAAGTGCTTGAGCAGGCAATTCACACTGTTGCTCCTGGTGGGTTTATCTTTATTGGAGATGTCCGAAGTTTACCACTGTTGTCAGCCTTTCATGCTGCGGTGCAACTACATCAAGCAGATATCACCGTTAGTCGAGAGCAGTTACAGCAGCAGGTACAGATGGCGATATTCCAAGAAGCCGAATTAGTAATCGATCCTGCTTTCTTTCATGCCTTGAAACTGCGTTTGGGGCAAATCAGCAATGTCCAAGTTCTGCTTACACGCGGTCGATATGAAAATGAATTGACTCAGTTTCGCTATAACGTGATTCTGCATATTGAGGCAGATCCCCCCTCGTCCCCTCAAAATGTTATTGCTCCTGCTTATACTCAACTAAATTGGACTGAAGACAATTTAAGCTACGCATTGGTGCGTCAGCGTTTAGTCGCTCAACCAAATATACTTAGAATCACTAGAATTCCTAATGCTCGTGTCGTGGCAGCAGTTAAAACGGCAGAATGGCTAGTAACAGAAACGACGGAAGCACCTAAAACAGTAGGTCAAATGCGTGAGGCGCTAAAGCAGCTTGCGCCAGGCATTGATCCAGAAGATTGGTGGAACCTAGCTACAGAATTGTCTTACACAGTTGACGTGAGTTGGTCTGTAGATGCTACAGATTGCTATGATGTCGTCTTTCAGCACCAATCCGTATTACAGGACAAAGAAAGAATTAGGGGAAACTCCCCTTGTCCCCCCTTCTCCTTGTCCCCCCATCCTCCTTATCCAACTCGTCCCTGGGATTACGCTAATAATCCGGGACAGAAACAGTTTACTCGTCACCTTATCCCCCAACTGCGAAGCTACTTAGAGCAAAACCTACCTGAATATATGGTGCCTGCTGCTTTTGTAGTGCTGGAGAAATTACCCCTAACACCCAATGGCAAAGTCAACCGTCGTGCGCTTCCAGCAGCGGATTGGGTGAAGCAATGGGGAGATAATGCCACACCGCGATCGCCCTTGGCGTGGGCTTGTCCCACATCGCCGATTGAGGAAAAATTGGTCAGCATTTGGGCTGATCTACTAGGACTTAAGCGGGTGGGAATTCAGGACAACTTCTTCCACTTGGGGGGACATTCGCTCTTGGCAACTCAATTAACTTCCCGCATCCGCGATGCCTTCGGTGTAGAGTTACCTTTACGCAATGTGTTTGAGTCACCAGTGATAACTCAACTTGCTAAAGTTATCGAAGAGTTACAGAGTCGCCATCAGCAACAAGAACCAGGGATTGTTCCGCTTTCTCGTGATGCTCATCGCCGCCTGCGCTCCTCCCTCAACCCTTGAAAATACATAGAAGGTAACGCTTGACTTCCACTAGCCCTGACTCGATTGCTGAATTCGTCTTTCCAGCATCGTTTGCCCAACAGCGACTGTGGTTTCTTCATCAGTTAGCGCCCAAAAATCCCTTCTACAACGTATCCGCCGCTATTCGTTTAACCGGACACCTTAACATCACTGCTCTAGAACGAACATTTAACGAAATCGTGCGCCGTCACGAAGTTTTGCGGACAACGTTTGAAATGGTGGAGGGACAACTCAATCAAGTAATTGTGGAGAGCGTGAATATATCTCTCCCTGTGGTAGATTTACGTTATTTAGCTGTAACTGAGCGGGAAGCAGCAGCAAGACAACAGGCGATCGCTCAATCTCAACGTCCCTTCGATCTCAGCGCAGACATCCTGTTACGAGTCAGTGTCTTGCAACTAGATGCAACTGACCACATCCTACTGTTGAATCTACACCACATTATTGCTGATGGTTGGTCAATCGGTGTGCTGGTGCGAGAACTCGGCACACTCTATACTGCCTTCAGTTCCGGCAAACCTTCCCCTCTACAGGATCTACCAATCCAATATGCCGACTTCGCTCACTGGCAACGGGAATGGTTGCAAGGAGAAGTATTAGAGTCGCAACTGTCCTACTGGCTACAGCAACTAGCCAATCTTCCAGTTTTAAATCTTCCGACTGATCGCACTCGGCTTGCCGTCCAAACCTACCGAGGCGCAACGCACAATTTTGAGGTATCAAAAAGTTTAACTACGTCTTTAGAAACTTTAAGTCAGCAATTAGGTGTCACCCTGTTCATGACTCTGCTAGCAGCATTTCAAACATTGTTATATCGCTACACAGGACAGGAAGATATTGCTGTTGGATCACCCATAGCAAATCGCAACCAAGCGGGAATAGAATCGTTGATTGGTTTTTTTGTCAATAGTTTGGTGCTAAGAACAGATTTATCTAGTAACCCCAGCTTTCGGGAACTACTCTTACGAGTGCGGGAAGTAACATTAGGAGCTTATGCCCATCAGGACTTGCCCTTCGAGAAGTTAGTCCAAGAACTCCACCCAGATCGAGACTTGAGTAGGCATCCTCTGTTTCAAGTAGCGATCGCGCTGCAAAATA
>JAUJND010000063.1 GCA_030446505.1 Chroococcidiopsidaceae cyanobacterium YX2bin18
GTTTGGCACTATTTCTTGCGGCCTATTTGTTGGTTTTTTGTGTTTAGTTGTCGGGTGTTCCTCTGTAGAGATATGGGCTGATTTCTCTGGGGTTGTCATATTTATTTTGTTGATTAAATCGCTCTTTATCTACTTGTTGATAATGAATGCCCCTAATATCACTCATCAGACGATAAATATGTCCGGCAGTAAATCGGGAATTACAGATTGCTTTTGGAGAAAGACAAGTGAAAGCAAACTTACGCACCAAGTAGCCAAAATAGTTGTATGAAAGTGCCAAGTCGTGACAGAAATGGTATACAGCACGACCACTAATTCGGAGCGCAGGTGCAGCTAAAGCAATAACTGGTAGTAATGGTCGTTCAACACAGTTATCTAGCAATAAGGGATAATCCTTTGGTTGTTTACCCACCCATTGCAATGCTTTTTTCAGAAACTGAGCCTTGTTGTCTGCCTGGATTAGCTGTAAACAAAACCCTTGTCCTGCTGCTATTAAATACTTCTCCATCAACGAACCAGAGTGAACAACAACACATAAGGATTCAGCGGCTCCACGATTTTCAAATCCTTTGATTAGCAATGAGAGAGTTACCAGTGTTCCTCCAAGAGCATCACAGGCTCCAGGCAAAATTAAGAGTTTGGGCATACTAATTTAAGTAACGATTTCTTGGGGAGAACGCATAGCAGCGGCAAGCAAAAAGAGCATCCATAATCGGATATCTCCAAACTCCATTACTGGAGACAGCAAGGTGAATAAAATTAATAGACCGTAGCAGGACAGGGGTCTACCGTGTCGAGTTTTGTAAAACCAAAAGTAGCTTGATACCCAAAAAGCTGTGAAAATCCCAGTACCAAATAAACCAGCGCGGTAGAGCAAGGTTCCTAAAATGAAACTGTGAGTACCAACACGCCCAAGTTCAAATCCTGGCAAAACGGTTGGTCCAGGCATCCAATGACCTAAAAGTAGGTTGTCTGGGATTTGTTCTAAAGTCCGTGTGTATATTTTCTGACGGACTTCAGTAGAATCACCGCGAGCTTCGGCTGTAGATCTTACTGTATTTCCATAGGTATCAAGAATTAGCTCACTTAATGGTGGAAGTGACAATGTAGTAAAACTAACCACAGACATAAGGGTAAAAAGGAATACGACACCATAAACTTTACTAGTTGTAAACAAGTAACGTAGACCTACTACAAGCGGAAAGGTAAGCCAAATCGAGCGGGTTCCACTGATAAATACGAGGAAAAGAGACCCGACAAACATCAAGATTGACCAAGTACGGTTTTTAATATCCAGAGCAAGCAGACCGATAAAAGCTACTATTAAAGCGCAAGCTTCGGGAAGTGAAAAAAAAAGCTCCAACGCGCTAAACCACCAAGAGCTTTGTCATCAAAGTCATAGGGCATCAAGTAATTGCCAAGACCATTGCCATCGTCATATTTGTCCTCGGCGTTACCCGTTAAAAGCGAAAAAAGAGCGCGAGGGTAGGCGTATGGACGTTCTTTAAAGATAAAATGAACAACTAGCCAAAACCCAATCATTTGTAAAACACTAACTGAGCAAGCCCAAGCAATTACTTCTGGGCGAACTTTAATGTTGTTACTCTGGATGTACCAAAGTAGTAAGGCAATTGGGAACCAGAATAAACCCAATCTTAAAAGCCATGTAGGGCTAATATCTTCTGACGATAAAACTTTAAACAGCAATGAACCTACAAAATGATATGTAGTAAAGGACAGGAATGCAGCTACTGAAAAGCTTGGGCGCTTCAAGCGCAGTCCTTTATATACAGCGATGCCAAACAGAATAAGTGTCGGCATATAACTGGCTAGTCCAGTCACCCACCAAACTGGCAGGAGAATGATATTGGCACAAACCCAACGTTCTGCTGTAGTTAAAGCATCCCAACGAATCCAAATCCCTTTGAATAGGGATTGTTCTATCCCAGACGCAGATAAAGAGAGATATTGTTGTTTCATGAGTTAATCTGGGAATTTTCACGTTTGTAGATGTAACCTTCAGTCCGCATCTCTACATCGTTGATCGCCAAGCCGATAATCCGAGCCTTATGGCGTGTGAGTTGTTCCAGGGTTTCATGAACCATGTAGCGATCGCTAATCCCCAGCCGAACTACAACTAGCACGTTAGATAATGCCGCCGCCATTAACGCAGATTCACTAGTTAAACCCACAGGAGCACTGTCTACAATTACATAATCGTAATTACCAGAGGTTTGAATTGTACTGAGTGATCGTTCAAAACCGCCACGGGCAACAAACTCAACAATTCTGCCATCCGCTCGAGGTAGAGTCGGCAGCAAGTCAAGATTAGGACGTAATTGAATTGGTTCTATGGAATTCGCTGCCATTTTTCGAGAATATCCCAAGCGTTGGCTCAATTCAGCCTTACGGAAATCTCCATCCACAATTAGCACCCGAAAGCCCAAATCTATCAACGCGATCGCCAAGCCCAGTGTCACTGTGGTCTTACCTTCTCCAAACGTCGAGCTACTCACCATCAACCGACGATTCTCTAATGGCATTAAGCTAATGGCTGAGGCAAGTCGTTGAAGTTCTACCTCTGTCTCGGCTTCCGGTCTTAATGTCATCAGGGGTTGCTTGAAACGAGGAATACGTACAAGCACGGGTAATTCCATCCCTTCGAGATCTTTTGGCTTTAACAGTGGATTGCGGGATTCTAGGAATAAAACGAGGGCAA
This sequence comes from Chroococcidiopsidaceae cyanobacterium YX2bin18, assembly GCA_030446505.1. Taxonomy (GTDB): domain Bacteria; phylum Cyanobacteriota; class Cyanobacteriia; order Cyanobacteriales; family Chroococcidiopsidaceae; genus JAHHHE01. The sequence goes on from JAUJND010000063.1 coordinate 2,720, forward strand.
GGCTACCGAAAACTGAGGACAGAATGCCACCAAGGGCAATCATTGAGCGTTTAGGAGTTGTGGGTTTTGGATTAACAGTCGGCTGATCAAGGATTTGGACATTCGGATAAGAGCTAAAGGCGCTAACCTTTGCTTGCTGCACTTGGGCAATTAACCCTTTATATACCCCCTCGGCAATATCGTACTGCCGCTGTAACTCAAGTATGCGAGATTGGTTTGCCGGGATAGATCTTAGTGAGCCGCTGAGTTTGTCAACTTGGCTTTGAAGTTGATCGGCTTGGCTTTGCTGAGCTTTGCTTTCACTTTCGGCGATCACAAGCCGCTGGATCAGCACTATACGTCCTTCAGCGCCGTTACTACCAACTGTTGTGTCTACTCCCATCGTGTTGGCAGCCGCTTGAGCAACATATTGTTCAATTTGACGACGCAACTCATCGCGCTGAAGGAGTAAGGTTTGCACCGCCGGATGATCATCCGTAAATAAGGCTTGAGTCTGCACCAAAGTAGTCTCAATCTCTGCCAATTTTTGCCGCGTAAACTGGTAGTCCTGGTTTTCACCCAAGCCTAGAGATTTTATTGCTTGATCGGGGGTCAAGCTAATGCGGGTCGATAGTGTCTCCGCCAGAGCTTGGCTCGATTGCGCTTGAGCCACTGCTTTTGCCTGTGCTTCGGTTAGAGTTGCAATTGTTGAAACTATCCCTTTAGTTTGTTCTTCACTGTTAACTAAGCCAGAAGACTTTGTAAATGCTGCTAGCGCTATTTGCGCTTGACTCAAGTTTTGTCGGGATATTGCAAGTTCACTCCCACTGAATTGTTCGCGAGCGATCGCCTCATCCTTACGCAATTGATTCAGACGTTGTTGATAAACCTTAACAAGTGTCTCAGTTCTTTGTCGTGCTAAATCAGGAGCAGAACCTTTGACTTCTACCCATATTGTTGTGGACTGGTCAACTGGAGTTGCCTTAAATAATTTTTTGTAACTATCTATACTTTGAAATTTACTTTTTTCAGGATCAGATGCTAGTACGGTAGTGAGCACATTGTTGCTAATTATAATTGAGGCTTGAGTTTTAAGCGGACTAACTTCATTGGAAAAATCAATACTTGAATCTTTAAGGTTGCCTAGTGTTCCTAAGTTCGCGTCTAAATTGCTTGTTGTATTAGGCAAAATAAGTTGTGTACTAGCTGTCCAGCTTCGAGGGGAAAACTTAGCACTAGCGATCGCGGCAGCAAGTAGAATGCCATTTAAGAGAAGTAAATGCTTCCAGTACCTCTGGGCAATGGTATTTATCTTATTCATAGGCTAAAGTCTCGATTATTCATATGCTAAGGACTTGGTTAAGTAAAATTCAATAATGTCTAAATTTGAACACTACTTTCAGTTACTGTGCGTCACTAAACTTAAACGGCTGCATGAGTCAAATCCATAGCCTGCGTACCACAAACTGATTCAATTACTCGCTCAACTTTGCTGAAAAATACTTCTTCAGAGAACTGGCTTAAGGCATGGTTGCGGATTTTTTCGTAATCCCAGGCAATTTCGTTAGCATCGAGCAGTGCAGATTGGAGTGCCTCAGGTGTCTGACGCTTAAAAAAGACCCCAGTTTGCCCAGGTATTTGAGTATCTAATACACCACCCGCACCATAGGCAATAACTGGTGTTCCACTAGCGTTTGCTTCCACTGGCACTAATCCGTAGTCTTCTAAGGCTGCAACAATTACAGCGCAAGCAGTTGACATCAAATCCCTACGATCTTCATCACTTATATGTCCTAAAAAGCGGATGTTTTTTAATGCTTTTGACTCTAGACGCTCTCGCTCAGGTCCATCACCTGTGATCAATAGCGGCCAACCAAGCCAATTAAAAGCTTCGACAATTATATCAATACGCTTGTAACTAATTAGGCGAGCTGATACGAGATAAAAGTTACTTTTTTTATTTGAAAAAATGAACTTATTCTTGTCAATTGGGTAATTAATTACAATTGCTTGCTTACTGTAAATCTCCTGAATACGACGAGCCACAATAGTAGAATTAGCTATATAAAGATCAGGCTCTTGGGAGTAAATCAGGTCTGCCTCTCTCAATATTTGGAAAACTTTTTCAATTAAGTGATGAAAAACGCGATAGTCTCCATATTCACGTAAATAGGTTTGGGTGTCCCACAGGAAACGAGTCACATTGTGACAAAAGCAAATGTGCCGTGCTCCTGGTTTTTTTCTTACTGCCTTAGCAAAGCTGGTGCTACTACTGATAATTAAATCATAGTCTTTTAGATCCAATGCTCGAAAGGCAGGAAAATAAAAGGGAGCCATTAGTCTGAAATACTTTTTTGCCCCCGGAATTTTCTGTAATACTGTTGTTTGAACCAAGCGATCGCCTAATTCAATGGTTCGCTCAGGATCATATACAGATGTGAAGATATCAGCATTGGGGTAGCGCTTACAAAGTAATTCAAATACACGCTCTGCTCCACCCCGCTGCGTCAAGTAGTCATGAACTAAAGCAACTTTTTCCATAACTAAACAATGGTGAACTTTTACTAGGAGAAATTGAACTGACTAAAACTCTTGCCCATTTAAATTTGAAACGGTTTATTGCAGTAGATTAAAAGCTCATAATCTGCTGAAAGACACCAATTACAATGAAAATGGTTAATTAGTAAGCGCCGAAACCCAAGAGAACTTTAGGAACGGTAAGTATTAGGATTTTTAAATCCCAAACTAAAGACCAACTACGAAGGTATTCCAGATCGCATTGATTTACCGCGTCCAAGTCTAATAGAGTAGATCTCGCCTTCAATTGCCAAAACCCTGTAATTCCTGGCAGTGCATTCAACCGTTGCTGCCCTTCTGAGCCTATGCGGATAGCATCATATAAAGCCCACGGGCGTGGTCCTACTAAACTCATATTGCCCTGCAACACATTGAAAAACTGCGGCAACTCATCCAAACTGTACTTACGCATCCAACGCCCTAGCGGTGTAATCCGAGGATCATCTTTGCACTTATGCAACCCCTTTTGGTCACCCATAACTTTATGATGCAGGTTTTCCGCATCAATCACCATTGTCCGAAACTTAAAAATTCGGAACAGCTTACCTCGTTCTCCAACCCGCCATTGTTGAAACAAAATTGGTCCTGGTGAGTAAATACGCATCAGCAAAACTAGTCCCAGCATGAGCGGACTTAGGAGTAGTAGCAAAAAAGCAGCAACATTCCATTCAATCAACCGCTTGAGCGACCAACGAAATGGGTTTTTCTTTTTGGGTAGTTCATAAGTAGAGGGCAACTCTAAGAACACTGACTTTTTAGCTTGCTTACACGCATCTGCCCAAAACTTTAGTCCTCCTTCACCTACAAGTGGATCTATGCGTACTAGCCGTACTGGGGACTTTTTTAAGCGGTCGACTAACCATTGTTCGTTCTCAGGCAACGGTACATAGGATTGTTCAAACTGGTGAGAAAGCTTTACCAACAATTGTGCTTGTCGCCACTTAAGTGTGTAATGACTCAAGAAATTATGTCGTTTTTGCTTGAGAGAACAGGATACCTGTTGGCTCAAAATTGAGTAAGTCGTCATCTGTATTTACCTGAATTAGTTAGTATTACTAGACCCTTGCTCACGAACTCAACGCGAAATAAATGAAAACCTGTTTTCCAATGGGTAATTTATTTACAAGTTAAGTTGACATTGATGTTAAAGTTTTTGAGGGATAAAAACCCAATAATTGATTAGCTAATTTAGGCTCACTGAACAGTTGTTTCTGAAAACGGGGTGGTGGTTGCAAAACAGCCTGTTCAAGATCTTTTAAAGACAAACAGTGGTGTACTCCAAGTTCTTTAACAGTCTCAACAAACCACAACTGATGGTCGTCAACGTGTTCGGCGTAGCGTTTTAAGCGTGGTAGTAGAACAAAGCGTGCTCCTCGGTCTGCTAGCATCCGAGTTGAGCCTTGTCCTGCATGAGAGATAACTAATCGAGAAGCATCTAATAATGCGAACAACGGTTGGGGTTCAAGCACTGATTCCGCAGTTACCAGAGAATATTTCATCAGTGGTGAAACATCGCTTACACCATACTGGACAAAAACAGGTTCTGAGATTACACCACGTTCTAAAAGGCTGCTTAACCAACTAATAGCCCGATCAAACTGAAAAGATGCGGTTCCCAAAGTCATTGTGATCATGAGGCATAACCTTTGAAAACAGCTTTGGGATACTTTTTACACAAGGCAGACCACTGGACATAAAACTCATCACATAACGGGTAAACCAGTCGTCCAGATAAGCTCAATTCTTTAGCGCGAGAAATACTTTCTATAAAAGCAAATCGTATTTTTAGAAGTTTAGCTAAAAATGCGAAACTCACAGCAATACTGGCTCCTGTCGAAAGCACTAAATCTGGTTGCTCAAGGCGCAGGACTTTATATGTTTGGGGAAAATCCGACATCAACCCTAGTAAGTCGCGGGGTGCTCTATGCGAGAACCAATGCACTTTCTCTGTACTACGAAGAACTTCTGTGTCCCTTTTAAGATCGCTAACCCATACTCTCTCATGATGTGACCAAAAGGGTTCAAGACTCTTCATAGTAGAAAAGTGACCACCAGAAGTGCATACCAGCAGCAACTTCATCTTAGTAACTCCTATCAATAGTGAAGTAGAGATTATTTCTTGATCCCAACTCAGTGATGCCGCATAAAAAGCATTCTTTATAGAGCCACTCTTGCATACTGCATTGAAGAGCAAATTTTTTAATAAATCTCATTGGTGAACATGAACTTTACTTAAAACCTTTAGACAGAAATTAGATAAATCTCCTCTAGCTAATCGCTAGTGAGTTGGTAGACTACAATTTCTTTCTGGACTAGAACCGACTATAAATGAAATGAGATTGAAATAAAAGTAGATTTCAATACATTTTCCAACACATTTTCCAACTAATTCTGTAGCCGATACATTGCATTTTATGGGTAATGTTTCACAAGTAAGTGATCTGTGTCACATTCTGTTGCTTAATAAAATTCCAGCAGATAAGCGCAAAATCACCACAAGTCAAAGAAGCTAGTAGGACTGAAGGATTAGGGAGTAGGGAAAAAGACTACTTAACGTGAGTTCGGGGTAAGAAATGCTCAAAAGTCTTGATTTGTCCTTGCTTTTTGATGCAAAGTCTCCAAGCCTAAAGTCAATAAGCACAGTAGTTGAAAATATCCTCAACAACTAACCTTATTGCGAATCCAAGATGATTCAGTAAATGAGAGAAGCAAGATTCCATAATGGTTACAGCTTTGGGCTTAACCCGAACTCACGTTACTTACAGGGGGGACATCGCGTTTGAGATTGATACCAGACCAGAAGATGGCTTTGAATTAAAGCTTTTGTGATGATGATTCTTGGTATGAGCAGTTATGGTAGTTTTTAAGCAACTGATGGCATCCGGTAAATAAATAGTTACTAGATGCGGCACTTTTAATTTCGTTTGTTCGTCTAGTCCGCGAATTCTATTCGCACTTGTATTCATACAAAAAATCTATTCTTTCTCTTTCGTAGCCTCTATTTCCAAAGGAAATGTCCCTAAAAGGAGTTTCTACTCCACCAGAATATGCGCCCCTTATTGCACAATTTCTGCGAGTGCTTGTTTTACAGTTGAATATTGATAGTCAAAGCCAGAGGCTAGAGTGCGCTTCGGTAAAACTTGTTGACCCTCTAGAACTACCATCGCGCCATCACCTAAAAGTGCTTCTAAGGCAAAGCTAGGAACTGGCAACCAAGAAGGTCGCTTTAAAGTTTGCCCCATAGTTTGGGCTAATTCGCTCATCTGCACAGGGTTTGGGGCAGTGGCATTAAGAACGCCCTCAATGTCCGATCGCTTTAAAGCTTGCAGGATCAAGCTAACCAAGTCATCTCGATGAATCCAAGAAAACCATTGGCGACCACTACCAATAGGACCACCTGCGAAGATTTTAAATGGGGTGATCATTTTGGCGATCGCTCCTCCCATACCCAAGACAATACCCAATCGGAGAATTACTAGTCGTACACCTACTGCTGTTACCTTTTTGGCTTCTGCTTCCCAAGCAAGGCATACTTGAGCTAGAAAATCGTCACCAGCTGGGCTAGTTTCATCAAAAGTAGCAGTTTCGCTTGTGCCATAATAGCCAATCGCTGAAGCATTTACTAACACACTAGGTTTAGGATTAGCTTGAGCGATCGCTTCTACAATCTTTTGTGTACCGAGTTGGCGGCTTTGGAGGATTTCCTGCTTATGCTCTGGTGTCCAGCGCTCCTCAGCAATCGGTTCACCTGCTAGATTTATTACACCATCACAACCTGTAATTACTTGTTGCCAGGAACCGGACTCAGTAGGTGTATAAGCGATTATTTCCAGATTGGAAAAATGTGACTTGGGAAAAACCTTCTGGGCTGTAGCTGGATTACGAGTTAAAACCAGTACCTGATGCCCTTGATTGTGCAGTCGCTCCACCAAGCGACTACCTACAAATCCGGTGGCTCCAGCAATTGCTACTTTCATATAAACTCCAAGAAGCGCTAAGAAGATTTCTTAGATTTACCCTAGCAAGGTTTTACTACTGTAACTGCGTAGGAGTGTGATGAAAGATGCTGACGTGCCAAATTCTGGAGGTCTTCGGCTTGAAAAGACTGGATCTGCTCTGGATAGAAAAGAGCTAATTTCGCTTCCGCGATCGTATTGTAGTAGCCGTAAAGACCTGCGAGTTGATCCGGCGTTTCTGTAGAAAATGCATAATTATTACATAAAAAGCGTTTACAACGCGCAAGTTCCCCTAGTGAAATTGGTGTAGTCTGCAACTCATCCAGGCAGATGCGAATTAGATACTCAACGCGTTCCAAATGTTGCGGCTCCAACCAAGCACTAATTGTAAATAAACTCGACTCCCGCTGCAATGAAAAATTACTACTGATTGCCTGCACCAATTGCTGCTCTTCCCGTAACTCTCGTACTAAGCGAGAAGACCGACCTTCTGACAAAAGCACTGAGAGCAAATCTAAACCATAAGCACCGCGATAGTAATCTACTCCTGGTCCCGTCCAAGCCATTAACAACCGTGCCTGTTCTAGCCTTGGCAAACGAATTTCTTGACGACGAACTCCAGAGAAAACTGGGGGAGATTGATTCTGCTCATATCCCGTCGACGCAGTAAATCCCTTGCCTAGTTTAGATTCTCCTGCTATTACTGGTGCGATCGCTTCCGCTTCAAGACAATCAGAGCGCTCTAAAAATTGTGGGAATGTCTGTACCAGTTCCAAGGCGAGTTCCTGGGCTACTCCTCCTACAATCACTACCGTCATGTTTTCCGGTTGATAGTACTTGCGGTGAAAACGACGCATTGCTTCTGGTGAATGCTTCATCAGGTCTGATTCAGTACCTAATACTGATCGTCCGTAGGAGTGGCGCTGGTAAATACTTTCGTTGAGAGCCTGAAATCCGATCCAATCTGGGTCATCATAACAGGAGCGAATTTCCTCTAGTACTACTTCCCGTTCCCGAAAAAATTCATCTTCTGGAATTGCAGCGTTTAAAAGCAGTTCTGCCAGGTGAGGTAAGGTATGTTTCAGATCAGGCGCTGCTGTTGTGAAGAAGTAATGGGCGTAGTCATGGCTAGTGACCGCGTTTGTCATGCCGCCGCGATTTTCAATGATATAGTCAAATGCCCCAGGAGCTAGTAACGGAGTGCCTTTAAAGATCATGTGTTCTAGGAAGTGAGCCATGCCGAACCCGTTTTCAGGCTCTCGGCTAGCGCCGGCTCTTACCCAAACGTCTGCTACAACTACAGGAGTAGCGGGGAGGTATTGATGAATAACAGTTAAACCACTGTCTAGCTTGAAAATAGCAGCTGGAAGTACTGGAGTTATCAGTTGCGGCAACAGTTTAAGCTCAAATTAAGATTATTTTAAATTCAGATATTTTAACGCCCTTTAAATCGCTAAATAGTATACTGTGATACGAAATGCCAATAACGACAGTTAGCAGCCTACAACTACTAACCAATTCCTGACTCAAACTGAGAATAAGCAAAACTCCCCCGTCTACTAGACAAAGGGAGTCAAAATACTTGAGTTCACCGCAACGCCGTCTTACCTCAGTTTTAGACCTGGCTAAAACCAGGTGGGTACCAGTTTGTCTAGCTTAAAGTTTCCGAGTACAAGCTCGGTCTACTGCTGCCAGAACTTTTTAGTTCCCTTATTGAACAAGACATAGATCAAAAACATTATTGGCAGTCACCAACGTTGCAGTTGAACTTTCCTATTTTGACACTACAAATCCCCAAATGGCAACGGAATTCTTGGGTAGATTCCGCATTATTATTCCACGCCGTACCAGAGCGATTCAATAATTTGGGCAATGGCTGCTGCCTCTGTGCGATTCCAAGTATCCAGCAAAACTGTAACATGACCTAACTTTCGCCCAGGACGGGATTCACTCTTGCCGTACCAATGAACGTGCGATCGCGGAATTCGACTTATTTGCTGGCGCTTAACAAGATACTCATTTTCTGCACATTCATATCCGAGTAAATTAACCATGACTGCTCCCTCGCAGGTGAGTGCTGGGTTACCCAGGGGTAAATCACAAACAGCGCGTAGGTGCTGCTCAAACTGGGACGTTTGGCAAGCATCTAGGGTGAAATGCCCAGAATTATGAGTGCGGGGGGCAATTTCATTTACTAGTACCTTACCGTCTGGGGTGAGAAATAGCTCAATGCCAAATACGCCTACTGCTTGCAGACTATTTAGGAGGGTGTGAGCGATCGCCTCTATTTCTGCTGTAACAGTGCGGCTAATATCAGCGGGAACAAGGACACGCCGACAAACTTGCAATTCCTGTTGAGTTTCTACAATTGGGTAGGTGACAATCTCGCCAGCACTAGAACGAGCAGCAATCACTGCTAGTTCCCGTTCAAAAGGGATAAATTCTTCTAATAAAAATAGAGATTGAAATTTCTGCTGTGTGAAGTAAGATTCTAGCCTCTGCTTCAAAGCATCAATATCCTGAACGATAAAAGTACCTTGTCCGTCGTAGCCGTGACGACGAGCTTTCAGCACTACGGGGAACTGCAACTGAGCTTGGAGGAGTAATTCTTCAATTCCTCCTATATCGTTCCAATCGAGGGCAACAAACTTAGGAATCGGCAGATCTAACTGTTTTAAGTAGCAGCGCTGATCGTATTTATCTAGCAGCGGCGACAACACCTGTAGCCCTGGACGAAAAAAGACACCTTGCGCGACTAAAGGTGATAAAGCCTCTAGATTGACAAACTCATTTTCAAAGGTAATTAGATCACAGCGAGTAGCTAACTTTGCTGTAGCAGCGGCATCCTCGATTGGGGCGAAGATAGTTTCAGATGCGATTGTTATAGCAGGATCATTAGGACTCGGCGTTTGCACCACCAATTGGATACCCAACTTTTGGGCTGCACCCGCCATCATTAAGGCAAGCTGTCCTCCGCCAATCACACCAACCCGCTTCATCGACATCCTAAAGAATAACGAGTGTCAACACCAGTTTTCGGATTTACACCACTGGCTTTTGCACAGAGTTCTTTAATTTGCGCTCTGTCCAGAATTGCATCACTAAAATCAGCACTGGTAATATTTACATCATTAAAAATAGCGCGTAATAGTAGCGCTTCAGTTAAAATCGCATCACTTAAATCTGCTCTAGTTAAATTCACCTGATCGATCATCGCGTTGCTTAAATCTGCTCCGTGGAGATTTGCATCCGTCATTACAGACGCACTAAAAACTACGCCGCGTAAGTCAGCATTCGCAAAATTAGCTAGTTCCATATTGGCGTTAGAAAACTCAGCTGCTCGCAGAGTTTGACCAGAGAAGTCGCGTCCTTTCAACTCCGCATTGCTATAAGATAGCGGCGGGGCATAGTCTGAGGCGATCGCAGGTGTTGCCGCCCAGCCAAATAAAATAATTGCGAGAAAAAACGCCGTAAGTTGTCGCCAAAACATATTTAAGTTGCCAATAAGAGTGCAAAAATCTAATCTTATATTTGAATGCTGTTTTTAAGCTTACCGCATCCCAATTCTGGCTCGAATAGTACGGTTACTCATATCCTGGTCGATGAGGTGTAAATTAAAGCTGATGCCACAATTTTTGTTGACTTGGCTGGTTACAGCAATTTCGTTGATGATTACAGCTTATATTGTCCCTGGCTTTGTGGTTTCTAGTTTTGTGCTGCCGTAATCGCCGCAGTAGTTTTAGGGCTGGTTAATGCGATCGTCAAGCCTATCTTGGTGCTTTTGACACTGCCGCTCACAATAGTAACTTTGGGACTTTTTCTTTTTGTTGTCAATGCGCTTACTATTTGGCTAGCAGGAGCGCTAACTACTGGTTTTTACGTTGCCGGATTTGTCCCAGCTTTGTTAGGTTCAATTGTTTTAACGGTGGTAGCAAGTGTAATCAACTTTGTGGTTGATCGTATTTGACGAAAAGCAATGACAGTAAATAGTTACAAGTCATTAGTGCGTGAGCCTTAAGAGGATGTTTATAAAATAAATTTTGAATTCGTAGGCGGGATTAGCGAGCAGTTGAAGCGAAGTTCGTAGGTACAGCCCGGCGTAGGTATCGTGTGAAGAGGGAGATAGACGGTAGATTTCTTGTCCTTACTTACAATAAGATGTAACGCAGTTTGCTGAAGCCCAAGCTGTTAGCTAACTTGTTGAGCGCATTAAGTAACTCAGTCCTATGAGTCTTAATAAGAAGCTGGTATCAGTTATATGGCATCTAATGCTATAAAAGTCCTTCTACCTGTCCTTCTACCTATTAACCTTCTGTACTTATTCCTTCAAAGATTTAAGCAATTGGGTAGGTCGTACAGCCTGTATTACAGCCAAAAGATCGGGATGATGAATTAATATGTAATGCTCATACTCGAACCAATGCTTCTCACCTTTCTCTTGATTGCAGGCTCTACAAATTACCCACAAATTTCTAAAATCCATTGATAGCCAGGGATACTGTGATCGAGGCAGTTTATGGTCGATTGTCCTACCACCACATTCAGAGAATCTATCTCCACAAATTGGACAGTGCCAATCTGAATGCTCCCTTGCCCAATCTTGACTTTCTTGGGTAGTTCCACATTCCTTATCACCATTGATATATCGCCAGTTATCGAATTTCTTGTAATCTTCCAAGTCCTGGCGAGTCAGCTTGTGATATCGCTTTTTACCAATCTCGTCTGCTAGCTTAAATAATTCCTTAAGCTCCTTGTCCTCAAGATCCACAGTATTCCTCACGAGAGTTTTGTTGTGCGGTAAGTCTTTTGATGAAGTTTCTTATGGGGTTTCTTCGCTATCTTTTGGCTGAAGTCGATAACTTCAATCTCGGTGTCAGGAAATTGTTTATCTACCAGCTCTCCAATTTCAATAACTTCTTGAGATAGCTGCTGGTTAAACTCTTTTATTTCCTCTGGAGTAAGGTACTTATTACCAATTTGATCTGCTTCTAAGAATAATTCCTCTAGGCTCATGTCCTCAAAACCGGATTTGTCTTCTAGAAGTTCCTCAACCTTTCGATAAAGAGTGATGACTTTATCCCAACCAGCGTTCTTGTAGCCATTGTCTTTTAGCCACTTCTGGTCTTCCTTTTTGAGGTTGCTCCGGTTTTCTGAGTTAGCGCGTTGTACCTCGCTATAACTCATGCCATTAAAGTCTCTTTTCTGGCTTTTTTTACTTGCCATTGGCTTGGTTCCTCAGCCTAGTGTCCATCTAAATAGCCTGATTACAGCTTTTCTAATTTCACTGTCTTCATATTGCAGAAGCATTTTTGTATCTCTTGCTAGCCTGAGCCTGATTTGATCAACTATGTTCTTCAAATCTTTGTTTTCTTTCTTCAATTGTGTATTGGCTTCTACCAGCTCGTCCTTTTGAGTGGTTAAGATTTGAACCTGAGAAGCTAAAGACTGATTTTTAGAGGATAAGCCTTGGACTTCAGCTTCAAGCTTTTTTTGTTCCTGCTCTAAAAGCTTGTTTCTGCTTTCAAGATCTGTATTTGTTTCTTTTATAGATTCAACAGATTTTTCTAGCTGGAGATGTTTCGCTACCAGCTCGAGATGTTGAGTGGTTAAGATTTGAACCTGAGAAGCTAGAGTCTGATTTTTATAGGATAAGCCTTGAACTTCAACTTCAAGCTTTGTTTGTTCCTGCTCTATTAGCTGGGTTCTACTTGCAAGATCTGTCTTGGCTTCTTTTATTGATTCTTTGGTTTTGTTTTGGTGGAGGTCTTTGCTTGTAAATCTTCAAATTGACGTTTTGCCTGCTCACGTCGTCTGCCCAAATTAGCATTATTGCCTCTTAAGCTAGAGTTCTTGTCAGCATAAGATTCAACGAGCTTTGCAGCGCTGGGTTCCCTATAAAGAAGAGCAAGCAACCTTTCGCACTCTTCTTTGTTAAGAGGTTGACTAATGTTCTTATTGATCCTGAAATTTTCTTTCAAAGCATTTTGAAGCTCATCCTTGGCTGCCATTAGCTATCTCCTAAAGCATCGATAACTTGATACTCCAAGACAGGTCGAATGAAATCTATCAGCTTCATAATAATCTTTGTCTTAAGGGCAGAATATTCTCTAACCTATGCTCATTCTTTCCGCATCAGGTACGGTTAGTAAAATTTCTATATTCTCTTCATCAGAATTAGCGAATATTAAAGTTTAGGTAAATTTTGCCTTTAAAGGGTAACTAAATTTAAGAGTTTGAGGTTAACGGTGGCTGAGAAATCGCCAAGCAGCGCAAAGCTAACAATTCTATTTGGAGCAGACTGCTGCAAGCTAGTCGGTGTGAATGTATAGGTTATTTGTAGCCACTCAACCGTACTGTTGGTTGCAAGTGTAATTAATTTTGTAGTTGGTCAAATTTAAGAGGGGTAAGAGGCTCCGAGGACAAGGTGAAGCAGAGAACACAATACGATACTACTAGACATAGAGAAAACCTCTCGGTGTCATTGCATCTCTCCGTGCGCTCCGGGTATGCTGTGCAAACGCCGTATTCCCTACTCTCCTACTCCTCATTTATGCCAAAGCCTAAATAACCGCGTGGGGTAATCATCCAATCAGCATGGGTGCGGGTACTTTGATTACCAATCAAAACTGTAGTTAACATATCAATAGAAACATCAAGCAATTTATCCAATGTAGTAAGGGTAATTTGCTCATCTTGACGATATGCAGAACGTACTACCGCTACTGGTGTATTGGGGTTGCGATATTTCAAAAAGATTGTTCTAGTAGTAGCAAGCTGCTGAATGCGAGTTTGCGATCGCGGATTATATAAAGCCGTAACAAAATCAGCTTCGTTCGCCGCTATTAACCGCTTTTCAATCACTTCCCAAGGCGTGAGCAAATCGCTTAAACTAATTGCACAAAAGTCATGCATTAGAGGTGTACCCACACGAGCAGCGGCAGCTTGTAAAGCGGTAATTCCAGGAAACAGCCAGCACTTTTGGAGTTTTACCATCCCAACCATGAGCTTGTAATTCTTCTAGTACCAACCCCGCCATGCCATAGATACCAGAGTCACCAGAAGATACCACCGCCACAGTTAATCCCCATTGGGCAAGTTCAATTGCACGTTGAGCGCGTTGGCGTTCTTGGGTAATCGGTAGCGCTTCTACAATCTGCGTTGGTTGCAGCAAAGGCGCAATCAGATTGATATACAGTGAGTAGCCAATCACCGCATCAGCAGAAGATACAGCAACTTGGGCAGGTTGGTGTCATTTGGTCTAATTGTCCTGGACCTCAGCCAACTAGCAACAATTGACCTGTACGCCCAGTGTACTCAAGTTCTGCTTGAGCGGATCGCTACTGTCACTGCCCCTGACCCTTCAGAGCGAAAAATTTGTTTAGAAACCAGTAGGGATGATTCATTAATCGCTCCTGCAAAAGCAGCACACAAGGCAGCCTGCTTCGGCTACGCTGGGCGTTCCTACTTCTGCTTCAACAACTGCTGAGGGATTTGGTACATTAATTGAGCGAAGGACATCTGATGCAAAGGTTTTTAGAGGCAAGTTTCTCTTGCGGCATAGTTCGAGTAAGCCAACTTCATCAGCTTTAAGAGCGATAGTGGCAATTCCAGCGATCGCTTCTTCCGCTAGTTGATTATCTCGGCATACCTGCTGAATTGCTGTTTCAATTAATTGCGGCGATGTTCCGCGTTCACAACCAATTCCCACCCACAACACTCGCGGATGCCACTGAATTTGGGGGATCTCTACATTAATATCTAACGTGTCTACATTGGCATCCAACACCTCAACATTAGGGCTAATCCAGATCCTGGCTTTGGGTGTGGCACATTCTCCAAAGTAAAACGGATGTTCTGGAGGTAGATGATTTTGCCAGAGAGTAGAACCTGCTGATTGAATTACTTGTACTGGGTGATTATTGGCGATCGCCGCACTCACTTCTGTCCAATCCCCATCACCTCTATTCCAGCCAAAGGGAACGCCTAACATATCTACTGCTGGTAGTCTTGAAGCTGATGAAGCGCCAGTTAGAACTGGTGTTGCGCCGATTTGCTGGGCAATTAACTGAGCAAGCTTGTCAGCACCACCTTGATGACCACTACATAAACTAATTACAAACTTACCCGCTTCATCTATTACTACAACAGCTGGATCAGAGGATTTGTGCTGCAATAAAGGTGTAATCAGCCGCACTACTGCCCCAGTTGCCAAACAAAAGACAAAAGCGCGGTGCGTATGCCACAGGGTAGCTAGATGGGTTTTGAGGGAACCAGTATAAACCTGCGCTGACTCGATACCTGTCAAGGACTGTGGTACCCAAATTGCAGTAGCGGTCTGAGAAAGGAATTGTAGCCTTTTAGCACCCTTGGAGGTGGTTGCGATCGCCGCTATTGGTTGAAATTGCAACACTATTTTAAAAACACAACAACTAACATATTTATTGCCTACGCAGGTTGCTAAATTATTAGTCCGCGTAGGTGGACTTTGTTCGTGTAGCCCGCGAATTCTATTCGCCTGGCTGATTTAATCAATTGTTCTAGTAAAATAAAACGCCTGACTCTATTGTCAAAAAAGAGGAGACAGAAGACAGAAGACAGGAGGCAGCCAAGAGCGATAAATCTAGGGGAACCTGTGATATGGACTTTTTGCGTTTCTTCGGGCTACGCCACTTCTTCACAAATATTTCTTGTTCTCCATACTTAAAAGTAGGGACTTGAAACCTCTTGGAGACAGAAGTATTATTTTCTTCTCTTCTGTCTCCTGTCTCCTGTCTCCTTCTTGGTCAGGCGACTTATCAAAATGTATCTAGTAGGAATCAACTCGCTCGTACTTAGCAAAGAAACGGTTTATAGGTCTAGGTTTAGATGGGTATTAGTTGCATAGTCTTTCTGTGCTGCTTGTATGGCAACTGTTGGTTGCAGAAATGATGTGCGGGCAATGGAATTGTTAGCTAAGGTGAACAACGGGTTAGACAGAATCCCAGCCAGAGACGTGGCAATTAGCGATAGCACCAGAGTTACTTGCAAAGGTCGCATTCCAGACAAATCCCAACGCACTTCTGGATAATTCTTCACCACGTCGGACATTTCTTGCGGTTCTTTGACTACCATCATCCTGACCACTCGGATGTAATAGTAAATCGAAACTACAGTGGTGACTAATCCCAGCAACACTAACCCGTATTGCCCTGCTTGCCAACCAGCCCAAAATAGATAAATTTTGCCGAAAAACCCAGCCAGCGGCGGAATACCTCCTAAAGAAAGCAGGCAAATACTTAGGCACAGTGTTAGAAGTGGATCTTTCTGATATAAACCAGAGTATTCACTAATCTGGTCGGTTCCCGTTCGTAGGGAGAACAGAATTACACAGCTAAAGCCACCCAAGTTCATGAACAGGTAGACCAAGAGGTAAAACACCATGCTGGCATATCCCGCCTCGGTTCCAGCAATTAAACCAATCATGATGAATCCGGCTTGGGCGATCGAGGAATAAGCCAGCATCCGTTTCATGGTGGATTGGGTTAGGGCGACGACGTTACCCAAAATCATACTCAGAACGGCAAGGGCAGTAAAGACAAAGTGCCACTCGTCTGTAAGCAAGGGGAAGGCTGTTGTCATTAGCCGGATTGCTAAGGCAAATCCAGCTGCTTTTGAACCGACGGATAAGAATGCAATAACTGGGGTAGGAGCGCCTTCGTAAACGTCTGGTGTCCACTGGTGGAAGGGTGCGGCGGAGATTTTAAATGCGATGCCAGCAATCACAAATACCAGAGAAATAACAAGTCCTAAAGATTGTCCGACATCCGCGTTGGCGAGTCCAGCCGCGATCGCACTTAACTGTGTTTGTCCCCCTGACAATCCGTACAGTAGGGAAACTCCATAAAGGAAAATAGCTGTACTGGCGGCTCCAATCAACAGATATTTCAGTGCTGCCTCATTCGAGCGGGGGTCGCGCTTGGTGTAACCTGTCAGCAGGTATGAGGAAATACTCAAAGTTTCCAGGGAGATGAAAATCATTACTAGTTCTGAAGCCCCAGACAGAAACATTCCCCCCAGCGTGGCACTGAGTAAAATCGTCATAAATTCTGCTAAAGCCGTGCCTGACTGCTCAATGTAGCGAATTGACATCAAAATCGTTACAGCCGCCGATAGAGCGATCAATCCGCGAAATATGACACTTATGTCGTCACTACTAAAAGCACCGAGAAACGAGATCGGATTTGGAGTATCCCATTGAAAATATAGAGCGACAATGGCGCTAAGTAACCCTGCGATCGCTACATAGGGAAGCCAGCGCGAGGCACTACGCCCCAAAATCAAATCAACGACTAAAACAACCAAAAGGGTAATAATCACAATTCCTTCTGGCAAAATTGTTCCAGCGTTCAACTGGGCTGCAAGATTAGCAAAATCCATACGTTGTATAAGTTGCGGTTATTAGGCATAAAGACTGACATTAATTGTATTGTCTCTTAGATGGCGGCGATCGCCGAGTTTTTTAGGTTGATAACTGATCACTAAAGGTTAATTTCGTTTTATTTATAAAATTCATCATGCTGTCGGAGCATAGTACTGAAGAAGTCAAAATTGAATGGAACTTGCCATGACTAACCAACCTCAATTACCTGATCTAGCAATAGCTAAACACCTGCTGGCAAATCTGCGCCGAACCCACCTGGAAATGGAATTTAATATTCGCCAGAAACGATTGATGTGGGTAAGGCGATCGCTAGATGCTTATAAAGAATTGCCCAACTTTTAGAGTAGCAGTAATTGTGAACTACCCAACACTAATCGGAGTACCGATATAGTGTGGGCTTCCAGCTTCAA
>JAUJND010000064.1 GCA_030446505.1 Chroococcidiopsidaceae cyanobacterium YX2bin18
AGATTTCTGGATGAATAATTAATCAGTCAAGTTTATACCTATAGGAACCTAGCTAATTTAGTATATCCGAAGCCTTAAGCTTTTCATATAACAAAACTTGCCTGAAAAGCAATAGACAAATTACTTAATCATTGATAAACAGGAGTATTCTATAAATGGTTGTTACCTCGGAAAACCTGCTCATTACTTCTAGTGTAAGTCCTGCCTTCAATTCAGAACACTCTCTAAAACAAAAGTATCCCAAAAAGCACGATCACTTTAGGTTTGAAGATTTTTATCATCGCCAACCCGATACAGGAGTAGTCACTGACTGGAATGAGGGACGCAATCTTTTTGCCAGTGAAGACTTCATTATCGGCTTAATAGAAGGCTTAGAAGAAGAAGTAGGTAGCGCTTCGACGGTAGTCATGTACAACATCGGCTATGAGTGGGGTATGAGAGATGCCCAGTTTTTTCAAAAGTGGTTTGAGAAGGAGTACGAGAAGAACATCCGTGAAGCAAATACAATGTTCATGTTAGAAGCCTGGTGGTGGCCTTTTACAGCCCAAGGTTGGGGTAACTGGGAAGTGGACATGAGCGACCATCAGAACGGGTTTATGTTTGTCAACATCTTTGATTCCGCAGTAGCGCGGACTCTAGGCGATGTCGGTAAACCTGTCTGCCATATTTATGCTGGTTTATTTGCTGGTTTCTTTAGCAATGTAGTTAAAAAATCCTTAGGCTGCATTGAAATTCAGTGCTACTCGATGGGAGAAACTTACTGTAAATTTCTCTTGGGTACAAAAGACCGCATCGATGCCGCAGCCTTCTGGAACAATGAAGGCGCTACGGCACGAGATATTGAGAAGCGGCTGCAACATGGGGAGCGCCTAGGATGAGTAATCATTCCTGGCAGTGCCTATCAGTACAGAAATTTTTCCGCGTTTCTAACTGGGAAGGTCAACTGCTAGAAAGTTCCAACTCGCAGCATCAAGACCAGCTAAAAACTCCCTGGCAATGGCTATCAGTACAGAAATTTTTTAGTGTTTCTAACTGGGAAGGTCAAATAGAGGCAAGGGAGCAGAGGAGATGGGGAGCAAGGGAGGAAGAATCCCTCTTTTCCGCACCTCAGCTTCTTGGTCAGACTTCCTGGCAGTGTTCATCAGTAAAGGAATTCTTTAACCTTTGTAACTGGGAAGGACAACTATTAGACCGTAACTGGCAAGACCAGTCTTTGTACTTGAAACAGGTGAGGGAGTTTTTCCAATTTATTCCTTGGGAAGGTGAGCCGAAAATAGGTTTCCTCCTAAATAGTTCGCCCATTCCCACGCTGCCTCTTGCAGATCATGTAGGGCTGACATTCACAGATTTATCCGACCTATTTTAGAGCCGCAATTATGCAACCAGAGATTAAAACATTACTGTATGAGGCTGAAGATCACTATCTAAAGCCAGAGGAAATTGAGAGTTTTAAATATCATGCTTCCTCTCTTGCCCAACGCCTAGAAACATACGAATTACTGCGGGATGCGGAGCTAGCGCTCTTCCAACCTGTAGCTGATCAACTGCTGGAGGCATTTCCCCAGAAGCAGCAGGAAATGGAGTTAGCCCTGAAACACTGGCTATCGGTCTTACGCTACTGCGCGATGGCAATGCTAATGAATAACCCAGAATTTCTCCAACGGCGACTTCTGGAATGGCTCGTAGATTTAGTGCAAGTTCATCAGATGCAAGTAATTGAGATTAACCTCTACCAGTTATTACAAGCCCAGTTGCAGGAACAACTTTCAGACCAAAACTTGGCTTTGGTGCAACCGTTTTTAGCTCAAGCTGAGGATACCCTCTTGGGCAGAACTAATTTAGTCCAATTGCCAGGATAACGTTAAAACGAGCGAAGTGGGATGCTGATGATTACTGTTGCCGATTTAATTCAAGATGAACGCTTACCAGGCAATTACTTTGCCCCCGATGCTTATATAAAGGGTGATTTTGAATCAGGTTTGATCGAAAACCGTCGCGGCGATCGCCTTTTGGCTCTACCAGAGACTCTGATTCAGGGTATTTATGCTGGTCTGGAAAAAGAGCTAGGTCCATCCTCTGGTGTGGTGCTGTTCAACTGCGGTCGTTGGTGGGGCAAGAATTTCTATGCCCGTTTTGTCGAAGAAGTCAGTGACTACTATGGCAAAAATGTAGCCGCAATGGAGATGGTTGAGTTTCTCCAATGCCTGAAACAATGTTGGAAAACTCACGGCTGGGGTACTTTTGACCTAGATGTAAGCCATTATCAGCAGGGATTTCTAGTGGTTAAAATCTGGAACTCTGCCTTTGCTGCTTTTGCACCGCCGGGAAACCGACCAGCGTGTTTCTTAGAAGCAGGCATCCTGAGTGCCTTCTTCAGTCAACTTACCGGACGAGAACTCCACTGTTTGCAAACCTCCTGTGAGTCCTTGGGAGCTGATTGTAATCACTTTATTTTAGGATTGCCGCACCGTCTCAAACCCGCAGAAGTCTGGTTAGAGGAACAACATGAAACTATCCTAGAACGACTGTGTATGAGCACAGCTGAGGGTTCGTAATTGCCACTCAGCGTTATCCATAAGGAGTACCAAACATGGTCAAAATTGTCAGACTAGAACCTATTGCTGAAGAGGCAGTGGTTCAAACTAATGCGAATATTTTGTCTGCTCTGTTGGCAAAGGAACTGAATGTGCTTCGAGAGTGTGGCGGGCGAGGAATATGTGCTACTTGCCATGTTTATATCAAAAATGGCATGGAAAGCCTCTCTCCACCTAGTCGCCGCGAAAAGCGGACGCTAGAGGTGATCGCCACAGCTAACCCAAATTCTCGCCTTGCCTGCCAAGCTTTAGTAATAGGTGAGGGTATTGTGGTTGAAGTTCCTTCCGGGATGCACGTTAGCGCGATTGATGATATTGAATCCCTGATTGGTCGCCGTGCAGAGCAAAACATCCTTCATCCATTAAATGGCAAGGTTTTAGTAGAAGCGAACAAATTGATCACCCGTTCGATGATTAGCCAACTCCAAGATACGCGATCGCAAGTGGGAGAGTATCTTGCTCGCACCCGCGAAGCTTAATCACAAATTTTACTGAGGACAAAATTCATGTTGACACAATTAACTCGCTTAAGTGTAGAAGCAGATGGTCGCTATGCAAAGCTTGAGGAAATGCAGTTTCTTAAAGGCTATTTCCAGTCTTTAGACCAACGTCTGAGTGCCTACGAAAAGATTAGAAATAGCGAAGCAGAAATCATTGAGCAAGTAGAAGCAAAAATGCGAACTATTGATCCCAGCTTATTTATTAATGCTGCTGGAGATTTTACTCAAACATGGAGAAAGGACATCGTGCAGTTGTTACGCTATGCAGCAGCCGCATTGTTATTCAACGACCCTGATCGCCTCAAAGAGGGGCTTTTACTTTGGCACACTACTATTGTCAAATCTTATAAGTTTGACCGCACTTGCAAGACGACCTTTGAAGTGATGCCAGGGGTGATTAAGCAATATCTTACTACCGAGGAAGCAGCTCTATTTTGTCCGCTTCTGGAAATCAATCGCATTTCCTTAGCCTAATAGATTTTGGTTGCAGTGGTATCAGCAAAGGAATTACATGGAGTTATGACACTATGCAAGGATTGAAATCAGATAATAAGCTAGACATTGTAGAAACCTTGTCAGTTATTGGTTCTATTGGCGGTGCAATTGCATCTGTGGTTTTCCAACAAATTGCACTTGCTTCTATCCCTCTATCTGTATCTGTGGCGTTAAATCTGCTGAACCGCAGGCGGCTTTTAGATGCAAGCAGTCAGAGTAATCAATCTGCGATCGCCCAGATTGTCCAAGAGAACTTCAAAACCCAGGAGCAAGTTGGGACGCAAGCCTCTCAACTAACTCAGTTACAGCAGCTAACTACTAAAAAGAGTGGGGAAACTCAGGAGCAAGTTGGGACACTTACTCAGCAGCTAGCACAGTTACAGCAGCTAAGTACTGACTTAGGTCAGAGTCAAAATAATCATAATCTAGCGATCACCCAGGTTAGACAAGAAAATGTTGAAACCCAGGCTAAATTTGAGACGCTTACTCAGCAACTAGCAGAGTTACAACAACTAACTACTAACTTGGTTCCAAATCAAGGTAATAAGAATCTAAACGAGTACACTCAGAACCTACTTAATGAACAGGCGAAACTTGCCAAGACAGTAGATTGCTTACGAGAAATTGAGACGTGCAGCCAGACTATTCGGAGCAATCCCAACCATGCCACTGCTTACTACAATCGAGGTCTTAGCTACGAGCGTTTAGGAGAACAAGAAGCAGCAATTGGTGATTATAGCGCGGCTATTCGTCTTAATCCCAATTATGTTGAAGCTTACAACAGTCGGGGTCTCGCCTATGTTGAGCTAGGAAATAAGAAGGGAGCAGTTAACGATTTACGCACAGCTGCAAAACTCTTTTTTGAACAAGGAGATATCGCTAATTACCAAATAGCAAAAGACTTGGGCAAGCAGCTTTACCAGATAGATTCGCAACCCCAAACTGACGTTTTCTCGGGAGTAGCAGTAGAGCGGTTATTTGCTTAAACAAATTAATCTCATTTACGGACTTAACTTGGAATGAATGAACATTTCACGCATTGCTCCAAGTACCGCATTTTAAGGCAAATTGGACAAGGACAATTTGGGCGTGTTTTCTGTGCTGTTCATCAAGCAGGAGGACATTTAGTAGCTTTAAAAGAACTAGATCAACAGATTCCAACTCGTAAATTCTTACGGGAGTTGCGCTTTTTATTGACTTTGCAGCATCAATATATTGTCAGTTGTCAGGCTTTAGAACATACCCCGACTGGAAGATATTTGGTGATGGACTATTGTGAGGGAGGCACTTTACGTAGTCTAATGCAGTCAGAGATACAATTAAGCTTATTTCAAAGCTTAAACTTAATTGCTGATATTCTGACAGGTCTTGAACACGCCCATGAGCGCGGTATTGTTCACTGCGATATTAAACCAGAAAATATTTTGCTGAGCTTGGATACTACAGGTTGGATCGCTCGAATTTCTGACTTTGGAATTGCTCGACTTAGCCAGGAAATTGACAATGTTCATCTAAATGACACAGGTTCACCTGCTTATATGGCTCCAGAGCGCTTCTATGGCAAGTATTCACCCGCCTCTGATCTTTACGCGGTTGGAGTTCTACTATTTGAATTGGTAGTTGGCGATCGCCCTTTTTCCGGTTTGCTAGGGGAATTGATGTCGGCTCACCTGAATCAACCTGTGAATATTCCAAATACCATGCCATTCCTGTTGCGCTCAATAATTTCGACTGCGCTACAGAAATTACCTGCTCGTCGATTTGCTTCTGCTACTCAAATGTTGAAGTCAGTTCGACTGGCTGCGGAAGTAGAGAGATTAACCCAGGGTAGTAACTCTCCTCTTTTAATACCAACTGTAGTGTCGTCTCCCTTGACTAGCAACTAATTCTGAACTGCTACTGGCAAAAAGAGAAAAGTTTGGTATTTCTATGTTGCCACTAAGTTGCAGGTCATAAACAGCATTTCTTAAAGCCAAAGTATTAAATATTAAACGAAGCTACCACATTAAACTAAATGTTTGACTTGAGTACAAACTATAAGTGTTCAAATGATAAAGAATTTTGAAGATATTTTCGCATAATATTTTTTCAATTATTTATAAGCTTTAGTTTTTTGATTATGGAATATAAAAACTAAACTTTCTGTAACAAACTATATAAATATGTTTAAAGTTATGAATTTAATTACAAAACCCTCTTTTCCAACCTGCGATTATATTCGTAGGCTTTTGCGGCAACACGTAGATGAACTAAAATTAATTATGTCTCAAAAAGTAGAATTTTGTGCTAACTCTCAAGTAACCGTAGGATTTTGTGCTACCTCTCAAGTGACTTTAGAGCAGCTTTTACAGATTTTATATATCGAAGACACCTTAGAGAAGCTTCTGAAGAGTTTATATTTAGCAGAAACTGAAATTTCGACGAAGGTACAGCAGCTGGAAAAATTAATTCTCTGCTATCAAAATACTTTAGCTAAGAATCCTTCTAATTATAAAGAATTAGGCGAATTAAAACAGCAGGTTTTCTTGATTTTAGGTTTTAAACAGGTAATAGTTAAAGTTGAAGATTTAGTTATTGCTCTTAATCAGCTTAGTAAATTTAGCAATAGTCATTTAGGAGCTACATTAACTTTAAAAAACTGGAAATCAACCCGTCCTAATTTTGAGTGGTTAGATAATTTTCAAATTAATACCTCTACAGAGATAACCTTTTCTGGTGTAGTTGCTGACTCAGCAAATGCATTACAATTACAAGGGATACAAGAGTGGGTTACTGCCTTTATAAACCAAGGTTCTCAATTCATTCGAGACTTTTCAACTATTATTGAGCAGAAGAGAATTGGTGAATTGCAGGGAGGTATCTTGTTGAGTCGTGTTAATTACTATTCATCCTGGTTGGCTGACAACACTAAGTCCGCATAGTCGTATAATTACATCAAAATTAGTCCTGATTCCTAAATATATAAATTAAATACTTAATAATAAAAGTTACAGGACTTATGCATTTGAGGTTACCCAACCTCCTTAAAAAGGCGGCTAGGGAGGAGTGAGATTTTAGGTTTCAAGTGCGTAACTCTGAGTTAATTTAAGTGGAAGAATATAGAAGACAACCCTAGCATTGTTGTGTAATTGTAATATATCTAAACTGAGCTTTAACTCTTTCTAACCATGCTTGAATAGCTGGAAATGGTGTCAAATTAAACTCACCTTCATGAGCAACATGAGTGTAAGCAAACAAGCCAATGTCAGCAATTGTATAATGCCCGTCAACAAAAAAAGTGTGAGATGTTAAATGCTTTTCCATTACGGTAAGTGCTGCATAACCAGGCTTACGTTTTTGCTCAATGCTCGAACGATATTCTTCTGACCTATTTAGAATAGAAATCCAATATCTAGAAGTGGCGATATATGGCTCATGGCTGTACTGTTCAAAAAATAGCCATTGCAGAATTTGCGATTGTAATAAGTGGTCACTGGGTAAAAACCCTGTTCCTTGACTAAGATAGAAAAGGATTGCATTTGATTCTGCCAAAGTTCCCCTGATTCTGTTTCCAAAACTGGAACTCTACCGTTTGGGTTTTTGCTTAAAAATTTGGAGTACGGGTTTCACCCTTGAGTATATCAATGTCTACCCTCTCGAAGGGAATACAGAGTTGTGACAATAAAAGCCGTACCTTGTAGCAATTCCCTGAAGGCAAAAATCATATAAACGGAGCATAGGTTTCTTAAATTAATCTGATCAATGTTTTATTTTTAGCTATCTATATCCGATAAACGTATGTGTGGACGATTTACTTTAAGCACGTCTAGTGAAGGCATTGCATGCCTTTCAACTACGTGAAGTACCACAATTGCAGCCACGTTACAATATTGCGCCTACCCAGCTTGTGTCAACGGTAGTGCCGATGTTAGACAGCGATGCTGTTGATAAAACTATTCAACATCAATTCCATCAGTTACGTTGGGGTTTGATTCCTTCTTGGGCAAAAGATCCCCAAATGGGGGCGCGGCTGATTAACGCTAGGGCGGAAACCGTCACTGAGAAACCTTCATTCCGATCAGCTTATCGCCATCGGCGTGGTCTAGTGATAGCTGATGGTTTTTACGAATGTCAGAGGCAAGAACGCAAAAAACAGCCGTTTTATTTTCGGTTGCAAAATGGGCAACCCTTTGCTTTTGCGGGGCTTTGGGAACGTTGGCGATCGCCCGATGGAGAAGAAATTCAGTCTTGCACTATTTTGACAACTGAGGCGAATGAGTTACTGCGTCCGATTCATGACAGGATGCCAGTAATTCTTGACTCCCAAGACTATGATTTGTGGCTTGATCCAGCAGTACAAAACACTGAATTGCTCCAGCTGCTACGCCCTTACAAATCTGAAGTGATGACTTCCTACGCAGTTAGCACGAAAGTAAACAACCCTACTAATAATGCTCCGGAGTGTATCAATAGCCTTTAGTGCTCCTTGTTTAACTAAGAAAATTTTCCTTAACAGTGTTTGCACAGTAGCACTTATGTTGTACCCACGCGCTATAAGCTTGCTTTAATCGAGATCCAGCGACAGTCCAGTGCTTAATATGTCAGTCAAATCCACAGATTCAACTACTGGGGCGGAGCCTAGCAACAAATGCACGGAAGATTGGGCAAACTGCTGTGGACATCCACTGACGCAGAAACGAGTTGGTAGTGGTGTTTGAGTATTCCTTAGTCCGAGTAAATCAAGCTCTTGGGCAGCAGCTGCTACTACATGAATAGCTGGATCAATAATCTTGACGGTTGCAGGCAGAAGTAATCGCATTACTGGCGCTAGATGAGGATAGTGGGTACAGCCATAGATTAAGGTGTCGATTTGCTGCTGTAGTAAAGGTGACAAATAGCGCTGTGCTACTTCGATAGTAGCAGGATCAGTAATTCGGTTCTGCTCAATTAGCGGCACAAACTCTGGACACCCAACTTGCCAAACTTGGACAGTCGGATCAACTTCGCTCATGGCGCGTCGATAGGCATTGCTGGCGGCAGTTGCTGGCGTGGCAATCACGCCAATTCGTCTACCTTGCTGCACCGCCGCCCTTGCCCCTGGTAAGATAATGCCCACAATTGGCACAGGAAATTCAGCCCTTACCTCCTCCAGTGCCATAGCAGAACTGGTATTGCAAGCCATAACCACCATCTTGACGTGCTGTTGTAGCATCCAAGTCAAGATTTCGCGCATGAACTGTAAAATTTCTGGCTGGGAGCGCGTACCGTAAGGAAGTCGCGCCGTATCTCCAAAGTAAATAATTGATTCATTGGGGAGTTGTCGGTAGAGTTGTTGCAAAACTGTAAGACCGCCCACTCCGCTATCAAAAATTCCAATTGGAGCACTTTGAGATTTGCTAGAGAGGTAGGAAGAAAGATGGGAAGTGGAATAAGACACAGGCGATTTCGTTATTTGATCTGTTAAGTAGGTAGTAGATGGTAGGCAAGGAAGCTTTGGACTGCACACAATTCTTTTGCGATCAATATATAGTGTGACTCCTGGCAGTTCCCTTAACTTCTTGAAAAAGGAGGTAACACCCTGATTCATCAGGGAGTTTTAAGGCTGCAAGTATTAACCAAAAAGTATTGTATCCGCCATATGCCACATACTATCTACACCTTGTAGCTTAGAAATTTTGCTTAATGTACTGGAGAATTCCCTTCGCGATCGCGTCAGCCATTTGGTTTTGATAAGCTGAGGTTCCCAATCGGGGAGAATCCTCACGACCAGTTACAAAACCAACCTCCACTAAAACCGACGGCATCGAGCTTTTTCTTAACACATAAAATCTTGCTTTGCGTACTCCTCGGTCTCGGATATTAATATTCTGCAAAACACTGCTGTGGATTGTCCGCGCCAGACGCTCACCACTAGAGAAATAATACGTCTCTAAACCACTAATATCAGAACGATTTGCTGGCATGGCATTAGCGTGGATACTGACAAATAAATTAGCATCTGCACGTTCCGCGATCGCTACCCGTGGAGCTAAATCTACAAAATAATCACTATCTCGCGTCATCACGACTTGCACGCCCTGTTTTTCTAAAATCTCCTTATCTGCTTTGAAATCGGCAGAATCACGTTTTTTTCTTGTAACCCCTAGACCATTGTGCCAGGGTCTTTACCCCCGTGTCCTGGATCAATAATTACAACGAGCCTTTTTGCAACCCTTGGCAGTGGGGATGACGGTGCCTGAGTAGCTGGTGCTGGAATAACGGTACTTGGAGTGGAGGTGGTGGCACCAAGACAGTAGAAAAACGTTGTAGCTGTAGGGATAACAGTTCTCGCCCCGGCTGATTAAGTTCTCCAATCCGCACTCCAGAAGCGGGTTGTACAAAAATCACAACAGTAGTGGGATCGACGCCGCAAGCGCACCCGGAGTAAAGGACTGTTGGCATTAAGATCTGACCTTTAACTGATTTAGCAAGCTGGGCGTTGGGCAGGGTAATGCTATAAAAACCAGATGAGCGATCCCAACCACTGGTATAAATTAAATTCTGATTTGACTTGATTAGCAGTTGCGTTCCATTTCCAGTCAGTTCTACAGACTCAACGATCGCCACCTGAGATATTTGTTTAGCTGGACGTGTAGGAGGAAATTCCTCCTCATTGTTTCTTGATTGGGAGCGAGTATTAACAACGGTGGCGGCGGCAATACTCCGTGTAGGCAGCAAAACTATACCACCAAAACGGCTGACCGTTGCTTGCCAGTCGGGGCTATTTTTATTTACCTGCAACGTCAACCGGACAACAGAGGGAGAGGTTTGAGGTTGAGTCATTAAGATGCTGCTAACACCATAACGATTAACCCGCACATTCCTTGCTGGTTGGCGCGGTAATTAGAACTGCATTACTGAGGTCGATATTAATAGCAGTGCGATCGCTGACTTCGATTCATCTGAATCTGAGGAGTTCCTCCGCCTCTGGTACGGACAAAAACCATCCCCTGTTACTCGCACGTTCTCCACTTGCACAACCGCCCCACTAGTCCCTGCCTTTCTTGGCAAAAGTGATCGTCTGACGGGACTGCTTTTAGGCACAACCACGGGAAGAACTTTTTTTGGCGACCTGGTTTGTCCCAACGTCTGGAGCGGGAAAGAAGTGGTAGGAGCAATTTCCGGTTTCGGTAACTGTACTATCCATTTGCTAGAGGTTTCCCGCGAAATTTTACCTGTTGGGGGTCTAGGCTATAACCTGGATTTAATTCATTACCATCCGAGTTGTCTGGTTTTCAAACTGTCCAACACGATAGTGCGAATCGCGCCACTGAACTGCTGCTTCACAGTTGGACGCTCCAAGGTTGTACCTGGCAAGTCAATTACTAAGCGAGTCGGGTTAAAAATTAGCTGCGCTTTTGGTTGAACTGCACCGTCTGTGTTAAGTTCCAGTCGATTTGCAGAGGTATCAAAACGCCAAAATTTCAGTTTCGCCGCCTCAGCAGGAGACGATAGCAGAAAAATGCTTAATGTACTGGATAGTAGCCAGTGGAATTTCACAGTGTTTGCTCCTAATTCGCATTCATCGTGCGTTGTCAACGTCTCCTTGCGATCTTCACTTCCCCACACTTGACTTCTTGGGTTCAATGTCGACCTTGAGTATACCTGATGTCTAAGTACTCAGCCGCAATTCAGCTTTAGAACCCAAGCTCAGCAGGGGTAATGTATAGATGACGCTGGTCTAACGTCATGTCGACCTGGGCTTAATCAACTTGCATTACATTCCTAAATGCTGATATCACCCTTCACTCTTAAAGGGGTCAGCTTACATTAACAGATGTACAATCAACTGAACTATCAACTCCTAATAAGCTATTACCAGGATAAGCCAACAATTTTGGCGCTAAAAACTTACTTTTTTTAACTAGTGGCATCAGAATTTAGGTGTCAAGCAGTCCAGCAAACTTTACTAAAAAGAACGGACGCAAATTCGCGCCTTGAAGTTTCAAACGCAATCAGATTCAATCTGCGTCTATCTCCACTGTTACTGTTTCTTGGGGAAATACGAACCGCAATAAAGGAGGTGCCAAAAAGGTTGTAAGGATAACCATCATGATGATCGCTGCTTCCAATGGTTTTGAGAGAACACCACTAGCAGAGCCAACACCAGCAAAGACAAGCCCTACTGCCACGAGGAATCATCCCCACACCAATTGCTAGGCGGTTAATTTGGGGTTGACCAAATACCACTAACCCTGTGACTACCTTACCCAAAATCGCGATGATAATTAAAAATGTGGCGATCAAAAGCCCTCTCGGTTGCTGGGAATCGCTGGATTCAGTACCCCTATATCAGTTCTAGCTCCAACGGTGACGAAGAAGATTGGCACTAGTATATCGGCAATTGGAATTACTTGCTCTTGCAACTCTTGGCGCTCGTCCGTCTCCTCTAAAACTAACCCAGCCAAAAAAAGCTCCCAAAATAGCTTCTAAGTGAATAGCAGCTGCAAAATATGCCATGACAAAGGCAAAGACGAAGGCAGGTATCACCAATCCACCGCGCGTCTTGAGTTTATTAGCGATCGCCACAAAGGATTTGTTGAAAACATTGCCCAGTAAAATCGCACCAACCAAGAAGCCACTTGCACTGAAAATTAGATAGACAACATTACCTACGTCCACCACACCTGTTTTGGCAAGGCTTGCTACTACTGCTAAAACGATAATACCCAGGATGTCATCTATAACCGCGCACCAAGAATAATCTGACCTTCTTTAGAACTAAGCCGCCCCAATTCTGATAAAACTTTAGAAGTAATCCCATCACTAGTCGCTGTCAAAGCAGCTCCGCAAAAATTGCCGGAATAACTGGTACACCAAACACACTAATCAAACCAACAGTACCAGCAGCAAAGGGTACTACCAATTCTACTACTGCAACGATCACTGCTTGGCTACCGACTGCAAGCAGTTCTTTTGTTTGATTCCAGCCCAATTTCAAATAGTAAGATAATTACGCCGAGTTCAGCTAAAACGGAAATGACCTCACTCTGCATCGCAAAGGTGGAATTTACTGCGTCGGGGCTGAGATTGGCAGTAAGTTTGAGGAAGGTCATTATTGCATTAGAACCGTCTCCCGCAAGCGGGAAACATCAGAAGATGTAAACCAGAAATACCTACTACTACACCACCCACTAGTTCTCCTAAAAACTGGCGGTAAGTTTCACCAGTTAGATACCCCCACCTACTTTGCTGGCAAAATAGATCACAATTAGACTCAGTAGCACTCCTAAAAGTACCAGGGAACTGTCTGGTGTTGCTGTTGCTAATAATGTGGATTTGTGTGATAAAAGTCAAGCTCGGTAATTCCATCTAACTCCAAATTGGGCAGAAATTGTCTTTTTTACTCTACAGGGAATTTTGAGTTTTCAAAAAATGTAACAACTGAAGCATTATGCCTGATCTGATGCCAGAGTAGAAACAAGTTTCTCAACGGCGCGAGCGCCTGATTTTAGTGTGAGGATTAAGTCTATGCGTTCTGTTATCAAGCCTTTCAGTTCAATTCTTGGCATCGTCAAGTGATACCTTTAGCCTTGGGACTTGCTTTAATTGCCAATCCCGTATTGGCACAAGAAAAATTACTCAGAACCCTTACTGTTAGTGGGCGGGGTGTTGAAACTATACCTACGACTCTAACTCAAGTCCGTTTGGGTGTTGAGGTACAAGGCAAGACGGTTCAGGAGGTACAACAAGAGGCTGCCTGACGCTCTAATGCTGCGGTAGCACTGCAAGATCGCGTAATGTCGAAAACTAGAAACTACAGGTATCAGCCTAAATCCTTATTTATAGCTACAACAATAACGTGCAGCGACTAACGGGATATTCCGGTGACTAATACTGTTAGTTTTCGTCTAAATACGAGCAAGCTGGCACTTTATTAGATGATGCTGTTAAAGCTGGAGCGACACGGATTGATGGCATTAGCTTTGTTGCTACAGATAGCGCGATCGCGACTGCTCAACAACAAGCTTTACGCAAAGCTACTCAGGATGCCCAACAGCGCTCAGCACTGTGTTTGTCCTGAATTTTACCCCAAAGAAGTGGTAAGTATTGAAGTTAATACAGCACCGCAGCCACCACAACCCCGTGTTGAAGCATAGACAATACTGCGTCTACCACACCAGTCGTAGGTGGTGAAAAGAAGTCGGTAAGTGCAAATCTATTGATGCTGTTGAATAGCGCTAATCGCTTTAACTAACAGCCTCACCTTGCCCACTGCTTATAGATCTCGTTTGGAACCCAAAAAGCTCCATTCTGTCAACTTGAATCACGGGTGAGGAAATTCAGTGTTGCGATCGCCTCCAAGTATCAAACTTCAAGGAACCTTCACTGCAATCTGCTTTCCGTCAAGAAGTTAGAACAGCAGGTTCAAATTAAACCAGTCAGTTTGCTCTGCATCGCGGGTACGACGGTTCACTGCTAGTGTCAATTTACACTTCACACTACCAGAATACTTTACAGGAGTACTCTATTCCTGAGACTCGGTTTAATTTCCAGTACAGGTGTACTCTTTAATCGTGACTTATAATCATTGCAAATTACCTGACCGCCAAAACTCGGCAAAGCATCAATTGTGTTTTAAATAACATAAGTTTTTTGGAACGCAGAAATAGATTTGTTCCAATTCTGTCAAAAGGTTGTGCTTTTGAATCAGGGTCCACGGGTAAGCTTAGAAAAAATCATCAGTAAAATTACGCTGGCAAACCTAGTAAGGATCGCTGTTGAACTGAGATCTTGCACCAGATGTCAAACTGGCTTGAACCCAAGTAACAAGGTTTTATTGAGCTGTTCTTATGAGTTTTAGCCCTGTGTTGCTAATAACCTCTGAATTGGCTTGAAAGAGAAACCTCACCCTCGTCTTACCCCCCAGTTTGTTGTAAAAGTCTATTCCAAATTAAACCATATGAGTGCAATGATTGCTTTTGAGAAATGTATCAAAATTGCATCGCATTAACGGATAGATCATCAAAGATGTTGAGCAGCGAATGATGAATATCTAGAGTGCGAAGCCAACTACCTAGTTAGAACTTTATTCAATAACACGTGGATGTCATTGAATAAAGTTGCACTTAACTTTGCTTCTGTTGTCTGCAAGGACTCAAAATACTTTACATCTGTGCTTTTTCGAATGAACAGTGCCGACACGACCTACCATGACGGTAGCTATTTCAACGTTGAGACTTCAATTTGATCTAGCACCAAACGACTTGAATATTCCAGTACAGACGTTGAACTCTGCCAGCAACGGTAATAATGCCTTATGGAAGCAAAAGTTCAAGAGCTAAATGTGCGGCTTTACCTAATCTGTAAAATTCCTCCTCCTGAGTGAAGATGAACCCAGTCAGCCAATAGGTAACTGGTACAAACACTCCCAACAGGGTCTATAAATTTCACTTTGAGCCCTCAATAGCCCCCACCAAATTGTGTTTTAAATAACATAAGCTTTTACCAAGAGTTGGGAATTTCAAACGCAGAAATGAGATATTGCGTTCCTGTCGGTCACAACGCAATGTGTGTAACTAGTGACAAACTCATTACTTAAAGTTTTTGGAGAAGACACTGTAAATTCACTTAAGTATTCTTCCCACCAGTCGTAATCCAAGGTCTGTCGGGGAGGGGTACCCTTGCCACGGTAAACGCGAAAAAATCATCAGTAAAATGTAGAGTATGACGACGTGAACCGTTTAGTAGAATCAGGTGTTTAAAGCGACTTTCTCCAGCGTTGTTAGGTCGAGTATCACCTGTAGTGTCGGTCTACGCCCTACTTGTTGACAAAGATGGAGCGCTGCTGAAGACCTAATTATGCAGAGACCTTTCAATCCACTAGCCGACTTAGTTATACAGTGATTTAGCTTCCAAAACAGAGTAATGCTTTCATTTTGATTGGGTTGGCATCAGAGTTATTTGAACTAGCGCTTGAGCTTTAGTCAAAATTGTGGGTTTATTTGTTTATTGCCTTTTCCAACTTTATTAATGAACAAAGATAGCTGAAGACCTAATTATGCAAACAAGATTTCTAAGTATAATTTTGATTGTTTTTCAGTTGTTTAAACTTTATTAATAAAACGTCTAAATAAAGAATTAAAACTTCATCTATTTGTCTGCTCCAAGAACTCAGGTAGAAGACGTATTGTAGAATCCAGTACAATTACTATTACTGTTGTCCAAGCATACAAGAACGTATTGCACTGTGGGAGTGAGAAACGTGGGTATTTTGATCGGTTTTCTTTATCTAAGGACATGGGTATCGACTCCGGTACTGCCAACACTTTCGTTTATGTATCGGGTAAAGGCATTGTTCTGCAAGAGCCTTCCAGTGATTACCGCCGGTCGACCAAACTGGCAAAATACCACCAGTAGTGGGGAAGATGCCAAAAAAAATGCTGGGTAGAACACTGGAAATGTAGTTGTTACACGCCCTTTACGTGATGGTGTCATCGCCGACTTCGATACGTTTCGAGCTAATGCTCAAGCACTTTATTCAGCGTGTACATGAAGGCAGATCCCTCGTCTCCCCCGAATGGTGATTGGCATCCCTAGCGGTGTTACTGGTGTAGAACGGCGGGCTTTGATGGAGGCAATTTCACAAGCCGGAGCTAGAGATGTTTATTTGATTGATGAGCCAGTTGCCGCCGCAATTGGTGCTGGACTTCCTGTTGCCGAACTCCATTGGCAACATGATCATTGATATTGGCGGCGGGACGACAGAAGTTGCAGTGCTGAGTCTCCAAGGTACTGTGGTAAGTGAATCAGTACGTGTTGCGGGTGATGAACTGAATGAATGCATTGTCCACTACATGAAAAAAGTTCACAGTTTGGTAATTGGCGAACGAACCGCTGAGGAAATTAAGATTCGCACTGGCTCAGCTTATCCTACTCGTAATGATGATGAAAACATCATGGAGGTACGAGGATTACATATGCTATCGGGTCTGCCGCGAATAGTTACCATCAAGGGTCAGAGATTCGTGAAAGTATGTCGGAACCCTTGTCAGTGATTATAGATGCAGTTAAACGGACTTTAGAGCGGACACCACCAGAACTGGCAGCAGATATTATTGATCGGGGGATTATGCTAGCTGGGGGTGGCGCTTTGTTGAAGGGTCTGGACAAGCTAATCAGTCATGAGAGACGGGTATCGTAACCCATATAGCAGCCGAACCCTTACATTGTGTCGTTTTAGGCACAGGTCGTGTGCTAGAAAATCCTAAACAGTTGGCGCAGGTATTTAGTGGGCGGAGTCGTAATATGTAGCTACTAGTTGTCAGCTATTAAGCTTCATTAGCAACTCTAAATTAGCTAGATTTGACTCGGTTTAGCCTGCAACATTTTGTTTACCTAATTTATTAAAACCACTAAGCCAACTGAAGGCTGACAACTCAAAAGTTATGTACATAATACGTCGTTGGTGGGAGCGTCATGCATTGCCGCTAAAAGCCGGCACGCCTTGGGTACTGGTTGGACGCTCCGGCAGACTCAGGGTTCAGCCATTTTTGAAATTTACCGGGTAATTGCGCGTCCGTTCCAATTAAGTTCAACGTCTCAAGCAGAGCGGCTAAGTGATGCCAAGACGCTGGAACTGCAAGCGCGGTTAGTAGAACTCGAAAGCCAAAATCAAAAGTTACAAGAGTTATTGGACTATGTAGAACCACAAGCTATCCAAACGCCCCATGTTTTGGGTAAAGCAATTGTAGCTCCTGTTATTGGACGTAGTGACGATCTTTGGTTGCAACAAATAAAATTATGTCGCGGTAGTAAAGCTTGAATCCAGGTCGGCTTTATTGTTGTCGCACCAGGTGGTTTGGTAGGTAGGATTACCAGTGTCGCTCCCAATGCCAGTCGTGTGTTATTAATCAGCGATCGCACAAGTTCTGTGGGCGTAACAATCAGCCGCAGCCGCTACATGGGTTTTCTGCGGGGATCTGCAGATCATGCCGTAATGCAGTTTTTCGATAAAGTCCCAGATGTGCGCCGCGGGGATGTCGTTGCCACTTCCCCTTATAGTCAAATATTTCCGGCTGGCTTGCCTGTAGGTCGTGTGGAATCTGTAAATTTAACTAAAAGCCCAGCACCAGAAGCAGTGATTTCACTCTCAGCACCGATTTCTTATTTAGAATGGGTTGCTGTCTACCCAAAACAAAAAATCCTGAAGCAGTGAGGAATAGCGAGTAGTATTCCCCTTGTCCCCCTGTCCCCTTGTCTCCCTGTCCCCCTGTCCCCCTGTCTCCCTGTCCCCCTGTCCCCCTGTCCCCTTCGCCCCTCATCCCCACAAAGTGGGGACCCCAAGCTCCCCCTGTCCTCTCAAGTGCCGCCAGGAGATTTGAAGTATTGAGCCGCTCTCATTGGCATCCTGATAAACGTCGAATAGTAAACTGGATAGTGACGACAAGCTCTGTCATCCTATGTTTACTAGTTTTGCCAGTGCGATTACCAGGGATGGAATTGCTGGGAATTGCACCTAACTGGCTGTTAATTTGGGTGGTTACTTGGAGTGTCAAGCGCACAGTTTTTCAAGGAGCGATCGCAGGCGTTGTTCTGGGATTACTTCAAGATGGTATGACTTCACCTGATCCTACCCACACTTTAAGTCTGGCAATAGTGGGAATTTTAACTGCTCGCTTACAAAAGCAGCGTTATATACAGGAAGACTTTATTGTTGTCGCCATAATTGTTTTCGGCATGACTGTAGTGGCGGAGACTGTTACCACTTTACAGTTTAGTTTTTTGCCCAATTCCCCAGGAGGCACAGATAACTATGGTATAAGCAAGTTGGCTGAAATTTGGCTAGACCACCAACGAATCACTCTCGCTTCTGCGATTCTTAGTAGCCTTTGGGCACCAGTGGTTTATTATCCCCTGAATTTGTGGTGGGAGAAAATGAATGTTTTTGAGTCGTCTTAGAGCGGCTGCGTTAACAACGCCCTAAGATAATAGTGCCAGATTGAAAGATAATGCCAGTGGAACAACAAGATTCAGATGGTACTTGGATGCAGAGCTTTGTCCCAGAAAGGAATTCGCCATTGAGTGTAGATTCCTACTCCAAGGCAGTGGGAACTGATGACGACCGCGTAATGATGCAGCGGTGTTTGTCACTCGCCCGTCGTGCTTTGGGACGCACTGCGCCAAATCCCTTAGTAGGGTCTGTTATTGTTCAAGATCGGCAAATTGTTGGACAGGGTTTTCATCCAGGTGCTGGTCAACCTCATGCAGAAGTTTTTGCGCTTAAAGTAGCTGGCGATCGCGCTAGAGGTGCAACTCTTTATGTAAATTTAGAACCTTGCAATCATTACGGACGCACTCCGCCTTGCTCAGAAGCGTTGATAGCAGCTGGGGTTAAGAAAGTAGTAGTTGGCATGGTTGACCCCGATCCACGGGTATCAGGAAGTGGTATTGCCCGATTACGAGCAGCAGGAATTGAAGTGCTAATGGGGGTGGAAGAGAACGATTGTCGTCAACTAAATGAAGCTTTTATCCATCGCATTCTCTACCACCAACCCTTTGGGATTTTAAAATATGCCATGACTCTAGATGGCAAAATTGCCACCAGTAGCGGTCACAGTGCCTGGATCACGGGTGCAAAAGCCCGAACAGAAGTGCATCAGACACGGTCTGCTTGTGATGCTGTGATTGTCGGCGGTAACACAGTGCGACAAGACAACCCGCATTTAACCAGCCATCAAGCCGAGGCTCGTAATCCCTTGCGGGTAGTGATGAGTCGTACTCTGAATTTGCCAGATGAGGCTTACCTATGGCAAACAAATGAGGTTCCTACTTTGGTGTTAACTGAGGTAAAAGCTAATCCAGATTTCCAACAGCTACTGCGGAATAAGGGAGTAGAGGTAGTGGAGTTGCTCTCTCTTACCCCGGCTAAAGCAATGGCTTATTTATACAATCGGGGTTTTTTATCTGTGTTATGGGAATGTGGTGGCACATTAGCTTCTCAAGCGATCGCTGAAGGAGCAGTGCAAAAAATCCTTGCCTTTATTGCCCCTAAAATTATTGGTGGTAGTACCGCTCCAACACCTGTTGGTGACTTGGGTTTTACAGCTATGACTGAGGCACTGGCTCTAGAGCGAGTACGCTGGCGAACCGTGGGAGCAGATTGCTTAGTAGAAGGATATTTACCTTTACGGTTTAAATAAGTAGATCTACTATCTTAATTTGCATAATCAACACCAAATATGCTTGAAATTGTAGTTTACAGCCTGTTTGCCAATAGTCTAGTACAGACTGCGATACTTGGTAGCTGGATGCACTGGCAGCAAAGTGTGGAGGCTAATCAAAATGAAGAGGAGGACATTTTGACTCAATATGAATCTAAAGAAAATACCCTTGTAGTGCAGCAAGCAAACGGTTCTAGTGAGCAGCAGAAAGACCCACGTTTAATGGGTTGGGAATTTAAAATTGTCCGCGCTAACCGTAACTTGTTTCGTGATCCAGCTGTTTTACAGTCTTTATGTGATGAAGAAGCAGAAGCAGGCTGGATTATGTTGGAAAAATTTGATGATTGCCGTGTGCGGTTTAAGCGACCAATAGCACTACGGGAGGTTATCAAGGCAGAATTTTTGAATTATGACCCTTATCGGTGCTACTACGGTTCTTCTTGGCAACCCTTAAACTGGTTTGGTGCGATCGCCGCTATGATTGCTCTGATTCTACCTGCTTACCTGGGATACACTCTAGTCTCACAAACACTCGCGTCTTCAAGTCAAACTCAAATACCTGCTACTTTTCCGCGTCTAGACCAACCAAGCCGAGCATGGGGAGATGAAGTTGGAGTTCCTTCTGAGGATTAAGGGCGGTGAAACACTAAAGAACGATGCCGTTGCTAAAAAACTATCGCTCTTGAGCCAGATCCCGAATCAGGTTTAACCGTGAGTAAATGTAGTCACTCAGAACATGGATTTCCTGCTGATCTAGTGATGCTTGATTTTTGATTTGCTTAAGTAACCACTGCACCAAGCTAGCATCGTCTAGTTTTAACAAAGTATTCGACTGAGTTGTTTCAACTACAGACCATAGCTGACGCAGGATTGTAGGAGTCATAAGACCTCATTCTTAATAATTTCTTTATCTTCTTCGAGGATACTCTGCCAAAAACATACCAGAGTCTAGACCACACAAGATGATACAAGAGTTACGAAATACTTAATAAAGCGATCAATAACTTGACATAAGCTTAACTGTTGCCTTGTGTAGGTAGAAGTAAAGCGATGGTGTAACCCGTTTGGAAAGAAATAATTTTGTATCGCTATTGCTACAAGTTTAACAAGTCAGTTGAGTGGCACTATTTGATTAAACTCAAGATTTTTAGCAATGGCGCTCACTAGTGTTCCGATCTACAATACTGCCAATTAAAGCAACTTTGTTCTTTATACCTTACACTTTCTCAAACTTCTGAGACACTTTGGGTGCGGTTTTTAGCACTGTACTAGCAGTGGTTGGAACTATGATCTGCGATCGCTTTGGCAGTCGATAAAGTCTTGGTAATCGCAATCATCAGTATAGTTCTGCCTTTAAAGAAAAGATAAATCTTGCACTCTGACTCCATACGCCCTTATTCCCTATTCCTTTAACCTACTGGGATAAACTTAAAACTAAAGATATTACCTAATTTCATTTTTATGGCGACTCAACCAGAGGTTGTCAGGCAGAGTGACTTGCTGAACCAGTTGGTTCTTGACCGCAACACAATGGAAGAATTGGGACACGTAGATGTACTGTGGATGCATCCTCCAGTGCATCGGGTGTTAGGTTTCATTTGTAAATCCGGCTTTTTGGGAACTAAAAAAACAGCATTTAACCTAGCTCAAATTAAAACGCTAGGAGCAAACACCATTTTAGTTAATGGCAATCCAGTCGAGACGGATTCTGAAAAAGTTCGCCAGATTGAATCCTTAATTAACTGTGAGGTTTGGAGTGATGCTGGCAACAAGATTGGCAGAATCACAGACTGCTTATTCAATTTTAAAACTGGAGCAATTAGCCAATATTTATTTGTTTCTAGTGGCTGGGGTGCGATCGCGGATGGGGTTTACTTATTGCCACCAAGTAAGATTTTGAGCTTTGGTAACAAACGAGTTTTAGTTTCAGAAGAACAGAACCTAAGTGTTTATCGCCAAGGCATTAAACATAACCTAACTAAAGCGGGAAATTTCCTGAAAGAGGATTATACCCAGGCAAGCCAAGAGGTGCGATCGCGTAGTGTGCGTTCTGCGCGATCGCTAGCTCGACAAGTTCAAGCAGCAACCGAACAGGCGAAAGAACGTGTCCAAGCTTTGGCAGATCAAGCAAAAGATAAGGTTCAAACACTCAATGAACAACTTAAAGAGGATCAACCCTTAGTTGAACAAGTAAAACAGAAATTTCAAGTCATCGGCGAACAGCTAAAAGAAGGCACTCAAACGACACAGGCTACAGAAAAGTTAGACCCAGTGATTGAGAAATCCAACGCACCAACTCCGTCCCCCGCACCGACCAGCAACCTAACACCAGACACAACCACCCCAGAAGATGACGATGAGCCTTGGATTTAGCCTTGCTATGGAGAATAGCGGATTCGAACCGCTGACCTCTGCGGTGCGATCGCAGCGCTCTACCAACTGAGCTAATTCCCCTTTTATAGGATGGTAGGTAGTTTCAATCAATATTCTCTCTCCTACCGAAACTTAATGCAACTGTCTTGCCTTCCATTTTAAGACAGGCTTAGAACAAATACGAGGGAATGAACTACCCCGCCGCAAGCGGACGGGGTATCAGAATCAAAAGAGAGACAATTGCTCATCGGTGTGTAACTTGAGATAGTCACTGCCCTGATTTTTGACATATCTGGCAATCATGCCTCATCCCGTGCTTCCCAACCGTACTTGCAAAGTAACCGTCGCTCCAAAACTCCCCACCCCATAACTGTTGTTTCACTCTTTGGACATCGTTTGAATACTTATAGTGCCGTTAAGCTCTTAGACACTATCTCAAAACTACTGAAAGTCTCAAAATCATAGGAGGATAGAGGTTTACCATTTTTAGGTGGCGTATTCGGAATCATGCCTCATTTTGCTGTTGACTGAATCCCAGTCATAATCTGTCGAGCCAGGATCTTTGCAAATGTTGCGGTCAGAGGCTGATGCTTAAGCATTAAGCGATACCACATTGGAGCATACAAAGTATCCAAAACACATTCAAGATCACAATCCGCCTGCAATTCTCCGTTTGCAATTCCACGTTCTAAGATGGTGCGCGCTATCGCTCGGCGACCCGCAATAAATCTTTCTGAAATGAATGAGCCAATTGTGGATTGCTCTGAGCGTCAGAACATAATACCTGCCACCGTTCCAGCCGGTGTCGTGGTCAAGAGTCGTTTGCATTAACATTTGTTCCAAGTCGGCCTGAACTGAATCCGTATTTGGGCATCGAACTTCTCTAGCGACATGGGCGGCATAAGCTTCCATTACAACCTCTGCTTTAGAGGTCCACCAGCGATAGATTGTTTTTCTTGCTTACTCCTGCGCGACGGGCAATCGCCTCAATACTCATACAGGCATACCCTTTTTCTTCCAGCAGAGCCACGTTGCATCCAAAATGGCTTGGTGCGATTGCTCGTTACGGCGTTTCGGGTCAGGAGTTTGAGTCATAACTAGTGCTGGAATGCAATCCATACATCATTATAAACGACTCGTATCGTTTACCTGATTTATTGACGACACGATACGAGTCGTTTATGATAAAGTTAATTGATTTAGTAAGTTCCTTGCCATGACTAAGATTGTTTATTTCTACAACACGGGTAATGCAGACGTTCTCAAGTTGAAAGATGCTCCCTTAAAAGAACCAGAGGTTGAGAAGGCATTCAAGTTAAAGCAATAGGACTGAATCGAGCAGAAGTGATGTTTCGGGAGGGAGCATATTTAGAAACTCCTCAATTTCCAGCGCGAATTGGCTATGAAGCTGCTGGGATTGTGGACGCTGTTGGTGCAGGAGTTGAACAATTTCGGAGTGGTGATCGCGTGAGTACCTTGCGGGATTTTCAATGAGTCAATACGGTGTGTGGGGAGAGTGCAATTGTCCCAGTTCATGCTGTTGCTGCTTTTTCCCAGCAATCTTTCCTTTGCACAAGGAGCTGCAATTTGGATGTCTTACCTTACTGCCTATATAGCATTGTTCCACTACGGTCAAATTAAGCCAACTGATTTTGTCTTAATCACCGCAGCAACAAGCAGTGTTGGTTACAGTGCAATACAGTTGGCGAAAACAGTTTCGGAGCAACAGTAATTGCAACCACTCGTACCTCCGTTAAGAAACAAGCTTTTATTAAATGCTGGAGCAGATTTTGTAATTGCGACTCAGGAAGAAAATCTGGAGAGCCGTATTCTAGAAATGTCTAATGGACATGGTGCAGATTTGATTTTTGACGCGATCGCAGGGCAATGTTGGAAAGTCTGGCAAAATGCAGCAGCAGTGGGAGCAACCATTTTTATTTATGGTGCGCGAGGAGATTGTTACCCCCTTCCCAATGTTTCCAACAATTGGTAAAGGGCAAAAATTCAAGGGCTACACAATGGGTGAACTGCAACGCCAGCTAAACGTATTTGAACAAGCAAAGCAATACATCTACGAACAGCTTAAATCAGATTCTTTAAAACCTGTTATAGACTCACAGACATTTCCATTAAAATCGAGATCGCGGATGCTCACCGTTATATGGAATCTAATCGGCAAAACGGCAAAATCATTGTCACCGTCTGAGCCTGAATTTCACTTCATTCAAATCCTATATTACTTGTTTTTTGAGGAAATTTTGCTATGACAACCACATTCTACCCGACATCCGCGAATTCGTGGTTCGATACTTTGAAGCAACGCGAAGTAATGACGCACAACGATGGGCATCTTGTTTGCTCCCAATGCGATTGTTGAAGATCCGATTACCGCGCCCTTGCTGATCCAGGAGCAATCCTTGCGCTAGGACAAGCATTTATGTCGGCATTTGAGACTGTGGGGCTGCAAGAGGAGTTTGTCCATGTCGTTGGTTATGAAGCGGCTGCTCGTTGGACTGGACGTGGACTCACCAAGGAAGGAAGTGTGTTCGCTTTGAGGGCATTAATGTTTTTACGTTTGGTACTGATGGATACATTGTGAACCTTAAGGGCTATTGGAACCCGAATGAGATGATTGACGAGTTAGCGTGACCGTTATTGCACCTTGCGTTGCTCAGGTCATTCATTTTTATGGCTAAATTACCAATCTTTGTTAGACGTAAAGATAATTGGGGCTGCATTGTGTTTTATTACAGTTGTCACCCCATTTTCATTTGAGCTAATCCAATTAATTTTGAATCCAACCCAAATGCTTTATTCCGACGAACTTCAGACATCACTGAAAACAATTTGGCGTTCCTAATGAATTGTGGTGCAAACTTAAACCGATTTGGATGCACACGACCTACCCAACTTGATTGGACGTAAACGCATTGATGCCCGTGCTGCACTGGATGCCATTATTTTTCGATTACGAAGTGGTTGTCAATGGAATCAATTACCTGTTGAATTTCCTGATGATAGCTCCGTTCATCGTACCTTTCAACGTTGGGAACAGAACAGTGTTTTAGAACGCATTTGGGCAGCATTAGTCGAGGAGTGCCAAGAACTGGGTGGTGTAAATTGGCAGTGGCAGAGTGCAGATGTGGCAATGTCAAAGGCTCGATTTGGTGGAGGTAAGGTTGGACCAAATCCAACAGACCGAGCTAAACCTGGAACCAAACGTAGTTTGTTAGTTGAAGCGGATGGTGGTCCACTTGCGGTTGTCATTGCTGGAGCAAATGTACACGATACTAAGCTACTCGAAAAAAACATTGGCAGCCGTTGTCGTCGAACGTCCAAAGCAGAATAAACTGGAACAACATCTATGTTTAGATAAAGGCTACGATAATCCTACGGGTCGAGAAGCAGTTGAGAGGCATCAATACATACCTCAC
The DNA here is from genome assembly GCA_030446505.1 of Chroococcidiopsidaceae cyanobacterium YX2bin18. Classification (GTDB taxonomy): domain Bacteria; phylum Cyanobacteriota; class Cyanobacteriia; order Cyanobacteriales; family Chroococcidiopsidaceae; genus JAHHHE01. The sequence continues at coordinate 25,578 of JAUJND010000064.1, forward strand.
GTTCGCAGAATTGGTGAGGAAAAGGGATGAGAATAGACAGAAAATTTATCCCGCTCGACGATGGGTAGTAGAACGAACGTTAAGCTGGTTGTCGAAATGTCGAGCGATTTGGTGCGCTATGATAAGAAAGCCTGCAACTATCTCGGAATGATCAAAATAGCTTGTGCGTTGCTATGGTATCGCCGATATTGGAATTTATCTACCGGAAAAAGATCTCTTGCCAACGCTTCTGAAATGATTGTTGTTTGTTTTGAGATGGCGTCTTAATCATCGTCACCAGTTTGGTCACACTGTAGGGCATCGACTGCACTAAAAAATGTACCTGGTCTTTGTCCACACCCATCTCCACAAACTTAACCTCGTAGCGTTTCTCAATCTCCAGGCACACATCTCTCAAGACTGCATCTACTTGTTCATCAAACACAGCCCGTCGATATTTTGCTGGAAAAACCAAGTGGTAAAGCAAAACTGTAACGTTATGTCTTTTGTGGATGTACTCGCTCATCCCCACATTTTACGCCGCAGAGCGGCGAGGAATTAACCCGCAGAGATTAAACCTATAGATAATAATGGCTCTATTCAGCTAAAGTTCAGTGTTGGCGGTAAAAAATTCAGCTTTAATCCTATCCCAATTGGCAGCTTCACTAACAGAAGAGACATTGAAACCTCAGAGAGGAATGGCACTAAGTTAACGAAAAGCGTTAGCGGTAAAACATTCTTGGCGTAAGATTTGACGAGGTTTAACCATTAAGGGGTAAGCTTTGGGGCGGCGCTTTCGCACTCTAGGTTCGCATCGTTTTGGGCGTTGTAGCACTAGCTTGTGAACAATTATCTTCAGTAAAGCTCGATAAAGTTGAGTTCGTTTTCGGTTGGTGGCAAAGGCTAGTTGTGGGATAAAGCTATCTAGATGTTGACGAGTTCCTTGAAGAGATAGCCGCAAAGGGTCAACTTGATGGAGCGTTCCTGCCTCCCACATTACAGCCCGCAGCAAGTTGTAGGCTAAAAGATGAGCATAAATTTCTTTGCGAACCATTTCAGGCGTTTTGCCGCGGAGAATGTCCATACCTAAAGTAGTTTTCAAATGTTTTAGATCGAGTTCTACATTCCAGCGCTGACCATACAAACGCATAATTTCAGTAGTAGGATAAGCTTCCGTGTCTAACAGAGTCGTAACTAAAATAACGTACTTAGTGCGATGACCTGGGCTAGGGATGTAATATTTGATGACTCGAACAGTTAAAGTATTAGGAATGCTAGTAAATTCTTCTGGTATCAGCCCTTTAGGGCGTGTTAAGGGTTTGTGCCAGACTTCAATTGATTCAAAAGAACTCAAGGGTTTACGTCTACCTCGTTCTATCTGAATTTTGCGAGCTTGAGAGAGGCGAAAAATAGCATCACAATTGTAGTTTTGGATAAAAATTAGGTCTGCGTAAGAGCAAAAAGCACAATCTCCTAACAAAATATCGCCTGGATTAAGGCATTGATATAAAAGCCTTGCTAGTTTGATATCGTGCGTGTTTAGGACATCAATAACTACAGCCTTATTCAGCACCTGTAGCAATACTAAATAATGCTCCAATTTTAGCGATAGGAAAACCACAGCCCGATGCTTGGTTTGCTGATTGTGGATAGGCGGCTTGATTTAGGTGAGGATCAGGCATCGATACAGTTGACCCATCTACTACTAGAACATGACGACCACACCACAAATGTGCTTTTGTAGTCTTATATTCTAGCTTTTGTGCAACTGTGTTGAATAACTGTTGCAGCAACTTTTCTGGTAGCCTAGACCTTGCTTGACAGTAAGCGCTAGTGTCTTGAGAGGGAATCTCTGCGTGTTCAGAAGCTAACCACGCAATCACTCGACTTACAGCATTATAACAACTCTTATCTACATCCAAAACTTGGGACAGAAATGCCCATAGAGTTACAAATGGGTCAAACAACCGTCGGCGATAAGTAATCTTTTCTGCTGCTAATGCTTCCTGGATAAGAGGCTTTGGTAGCAGTTCTCTAAAAGGCAATCCTAGACTTTGAGAAAATTTTGATGTGAGTATCTGTACGCGATTAGGAATATTTTTAAGAATAGTCATTCTTAACCTACGGGTGAAAGTATATTTTGTTGAGTTGGGAACCTTTTCCTGTGTCTATAAACAATGGTGTTATTCTTTGCATTGGAGCAGACGCTCTTAGATAATCTCAGTCGCATTTGGTTTTTCCTATTAATAGGAAGGAGCGTCTTGCACGCTAGCAGGAGCAGAAACCGAGAGGCTATATTTTGAAGTAGTTGTATCGTTTAAAGACTATAACTGCTCTGCTGTTTGTGTCTGCCTACTTCACAGCAGTTTTTACTGAAATTCCATACATTTCCTTTTTGTAGTAAGCACTGCCATACACTACTAGCTAGGGAGTGACCACGCAGTAATCAAGACCCTTTAATCTAGCTGCCTCAGCAATAGCCTCGTTAATCTGGTCAAGAGCAAAGACGTGTGTTTGAACTGCTGAAAGATTGAGAATCCCCACAACAACCATCCGATAAAGCTCACCTGGCACATGGCGCGGGTACATGAACGCGCCTCGCACCGTAATTTCTGAGAGCATGATTTTGTCGTAGGGGAGAGGAATGTCTGCCTTGACTCCGCCCATTAATACGGCTGTGCCTCGCGGTCTTAGAGCTTGGATGCAAGCCAGCGTTGGCTCAGGACTAGTCAGTCCGCCAAGAACGTCCAAAAGCACATCTGCGCCCTCAGATGCTTCGGTAACTTTCTTTGAGTAGTCAGAAAAATTGCCTTCCAAACAGACGCTAACGACTTGCTGCGGAGCAAGCTGCACAAGCTTTTGGAGGACTTCTTGGTTACGCCCGACCGCGACAATTCTAGATACACCTAATGCTAATGCTATCAGCACAGCAGCAGATCCTAAGCCACCTGTGGCACCATTGACGATTAGCGTTTGACCAGCGTGTACACCACCGCGTAGAAAGCCCCCGTAAGGGATAGTCAAGTAGTTTAAGCAGGCAAGTAACGCTGAATCGATAGATTCAGCACCAGGTAGTGGTGTTAGACATTCGGCTGGCCAAAGAGCTTTCTGTGCAAAGGCTCCATCCTTCCACAGAGCTTGTAATCTGCTAGAAGCGGCTTCTAGACCAGTCCAGCCAATGAGAATCGCGTCCGACTTTTTACCATTGGTGTGTGAGGAAATAAAGGGGTCGCAGAAGACAATCTGTCCAGGTTGAAGGTCGAAAACATCGCCTGCTACTGCTTCCACGATTCCTACTGCGTTGTCACATGGCGTAACTGGGAAAGGAGTTGGCAAAGAATAGCCGAGCGCTCCTGAAAGCACTCGGTCAGTAAATGGCGGTACATGGGTACTTAGCACCTTCACAATAGCGCCTCCAGGTCTTAGCTTAGGTTCTGGGATATGTTCGACTTTGAGTGGTTGTCCTAGTTCGTAAAGGCGTGCTGCTTTCATAGTAGAGTTGTATTGAATTAAACGAGACGTTACGTATTGCTTGCTTAATTATAGACGATACGTTACGTATTACAAGCTAGAGATGGGTATGTCAGTTGGCAAAGTTAATTCTCACCTTTCAGAATCAGACACTACAGGAAGACGCCGTAGCCAGCGAGCACATCAAGCCATCCTCAAAAGTGCGCTAGCTATCTTGACCGAGCAGGGCTATCGCGCACTGACTATTGAAGGTGTAGCGAAGAGAGCTGAGGTAGGCAAGCAGACAATCTACCGTTGGTGGTCGTCTAAGGCGGCGATTGTACTAGAGGCTTTGACTGTAGAGGCACAAGAACGGCTGCCAATTCCTGATACTGGGAGCGTCAGAGACGATCTAGAGCTATTGCTCAGTAGCACTTTGCAAGAGTTGGTTCAAAGAACCGGACCAATTGTACGCAGTCTTATGGCTGAGGCACAACTCGACCCAGAATTTGGTCGGGCTTTCCGAGAGGACTTTATTACACAGCGTCGGGCGGTATTGTTTGAAGTCCTCCAGCGAGGGCAGCGCCGAGGAGAAATTAGTAATACGGCAGATCTTGAACTAATCGTGGATTTAATCTATGGTGCAATGTGGTATCGGCTTCTCAACCAGCATGCGCCACTAGACGAAAACTTCGCCCAGCGTTTGCTAGAGCAGATATTCGTAGGTCTGCACTGATGTAAGTTCTCTAATTTAGAGTGTTGGGGTTGGAAGCAAAGCGCAAACGAACCTTAAGCACTCACGCCTTAACTTAGTGCCATTCACCTCTGAGCCTACAAAGACAACTGGCTCATTGTTGGCATAACTAACCAGGGCGGTGTCGAGGCTGGGTACAAATCCTTGCAGGACTGCATCAAGGAGCAGCAATACACCCTCCAACTCTTTCCAGAACTGAAAGAAATTTACTTTTGTCCAGACTTTGCCGGGAAGAAATGTTTCCGCGTCACCCGTTATAACGTACACAACCACAGCAAGACAAAATGGTCCGGGCAATATCGTAAACCGGGTTCAGGCATGCTGAAGCTAGCTATGGTCAGGCACAATCACACACCAGAAACCTCGCTCTATGTCGGAGATCGCCCCGAAGACGAAAAAGCAGCCCTAAGTGCAGGCATCCCATTCTATCTAGCCGCCGACTGGAGACAACAGCATCAACAGGC
>JAUJND010000065.1 GCA_030446505.1 Chroococcidiopsidaceae cyanobacterium YX2bin18
ATTTATCTTTATGAGATCAAATTACTCCAACTACATCGAGCGATCGCCTTAAGTTTTTGGCACTATTTACAGTCGAGTATTGCAGTTAGAATCAGCGATTTCGTAGATATTTCAATCGATTGTCTGAGCAGCTTTTAAATCAAGCTAATGCCAAAACTCTTAGAGATAGATTTTGGGTAATGGGCTTTATCACCTCTCTGGTACAAATGCAACTGAGACAGAATCTTACATTCAAGCGGTAGCAAAAAGTAGTCAATCTGTCAATCCAGGTAGACAATGGATTTGAGTGTATAGGCTGACCACTTATGTCATCACCAGACGACCGTGAAGCGTTGCGGCACGCACGAGCTTTTAAAATTCAGGTAACGACCAATACCTCGCAGCTGGCACTCTTGCAAAGTCTGGATGTATGGCAACGCTTGGGTTTGCTTTCTGAAGCTCAAATCAGCCTGACACTTACGACAAGTTCGCATCCTAAACTGTTGGCAGGAATAGATGCTTTGTTGCATTTTGGTTTGATTTCTGATGCTAAAGTCAGAGAACTAGCTCTAAGCTTAGTTTGCCCACTGCCACAGCGAACTACACCCATTTCCTCTCCAGTCCAAACAACCAGAACAATAACACACCAGCGATCGCCCTTTGCTCCAGATGCCGATGAAGCCATACCTAGACATCAGCGCCCTAGTTGGATAGCACAAAGGTTGCAATTACTTCAGGCAGAACTCAGTCTCAGATGGCTGCTATTTCTGGGAGTGTTCATGGTAGTAGTGTCCTCTGGGGTTTTAGCTGCTAGTCAATGGCAGAATTTCCCTGCGGCTGGACAGTATGGAATTTTGTTGGGGTATACCTTAAGCTTTTGGGGCGTTAGTTACTGGACACACCAGCAGAGTAATTTACGCTTGACATCTCAAACGTTACAGATTGTGACACTGCTATTGGTGTCGGTAAATTTTTGGGCAATGGACAGCTTTCGGCTGTGGCATCATCCTCTAAATTGGATTGTGGTTGTGATAGCAACAGTTACACTCAGCCTGATTTCCTACTTTTTGTGGAAGCAAGGGCGATTGCCACCCTTAACCATGATCAACTATTTAGGGCTGAGTTATCTCCACTGGGGTTGGGGCTTACCAGGATTTCCGCTAGTAGCAGTTTATTTAGGAATAGGTGGGACAATTGCTTCCTTTTATGCGGAATTCAGACGTAGCTCCCCACTTTTTAATCGTGCTGCATTTGGAATCGTAGCTTATGGCATAGGCATTCTGCTGTTTAGAGCAATTTTCGTTATTGGTTTAGAACTCCAGCAATTAGGATTAGCTATTGGGGCTTATGGCTGGTTTTTGTGCTGGATATCTCAAAAGTCCCAGCTTAATCAAGAGTCAGCAGCAGATTCCTCACTCCTTAACTTTTTATTCCTCACCCGCATCGGTGGTGGCTTACTGTTTTTAGGCTGGCTAGTTTCGGTAGGAACTTTTCCCTGGCAAGCGATCGCTATTAGTGGACTCAGCTTGTGGTTATTTATCAGTCGCTTACAAAGATTTTGGCAACGCCGAGACTTAGCCGCTATTTTTGGGATTGGGTTACAGACAATTTGGCTATTTTGGCGGTTAATTCCATCAAGTATCCAAACCCAGCTAGTAACTACTGTTACCCAACTGACTAATTCCCAAAATACTCCCCATTCTTTGTTAAGTTTAGTTCTGTTTCCTTACCTAATTTTCGTTGTAGGTTTGACAGACTGGCTTCATCGCCGCCAGCAGCGTCATTTGGCTGAATTTGGAGAACTAATCGCCCTTTTCTTTGCCACTGTTCTTACCATCATCAGTTCAGTCAATCCCCTACTGCGGATGCTCAATTTACTTAATTCCACTATTACTCTAGGAATTGTCACCAAGCGACGTGACTTAGGTCATAACCGCCCACTAGCATACCTAGCCCATATTACTGGTATAGCAACAATTATCGCTGCAATTGAGTACCTGTTACCGAACCTGAATTTGAGTATTTGGGCAGCAATTTTACTAACGCTCATGGTTGCTGAGTGGGGATTCAGCATCGGGATGCAGTCAAGACTACACCCGACAACATTTTTACCTCACTCCTCCATGTGGCGAGACAGTGCTTGGCACATCGGATTAATTCTCGCTGGTTTGAGTTACTTATTACTGTATTCGGTATCTATCGATAACCACAGGGAATGGAGTTTGCTGTGGCTAATCACACCTTTATCTCTAACTGGGGTAGCGATGCAGGCAGCAGCCAAGCAGCAGATTGCTAGCAAATTAAGCGTAGTCGCCTTAGTAATGATGCAATTGCTGACGCTATTGATCCCAGGGGCGCGATTAATCAGTTTAGGTGTGGCAACAGGTCTAATGCTGGTTAATACCCGCTATCTCCGGCAACTGCCCTCAGCAGCAATTAGCGTGGGATTCAGCCTCAGCTTTGGGGGATTTTTAGTTTGGGATAAGATTGCTGGGTTCGCCCGACTATCAGGCGTTGATTGGTTTGTCTTAGGAGCGATTACTTGCGCTAGTTTATGGCTTTTCCGTAGCTGGGTGCTCGATCAATTAGTAAGGGCGCGGCAAGTATCGCCTTTACTAGAAATTTATGCTAGGGCAACAGATGGATGGGCGATCGCGCTGTGTAGTTTGCAACTAATTTTCTTAACGCTTCACTCTCTATTGGTCGTCTATTGGCGGGTTGTCTCGCCAGAAGTTCCTGTACTGATTGCTTGCCTGATAACAATGGGAGCAATTGCTTATCGAATGTCGCAACCTGCTAGCTGGTCAATTTATGCACTGGGTTGGAGCCTAGAAATATTTACAGTTGAAGTATTGGGCTTCATTGGTAACTCATCGCACCTGAATTTAGCGATCGCTAACCTGGCTTTAGGACTACTCGCGCAGCTAGCAGGGGATTGGTGGTCTCGCAAAAATGCTCTAGTCAACATTCCCTATAGCTGGCACATTATTCCATTACTCTATGGCATCTTGGGTGCTGTACTGCGTTGGGGTACTTTTACCAGCTGGACGGGTTTATCTTCTCTGGCTCTAGCTTTGATTTTTATTGGTATCGGACGTAGGCGTGAGGAATTTAAACCCCTTGTCTATCTAGCGGTGTTTGGAGTCTCTGTTTCTGCCTATGAAATCCTATTTTATCAATCCCAAGCATTGGCAACGAGTGCTGAATTAATTGCCATGGCTGCGCTTGGCACTAGCATCATATATGCCTATCGGGTGCTATCTCCCTGGTTGATCCAGTACCTGCATCTGAGCCGTGAAGAATTGAAAGTTATTGCTCATCTGCACTGGGCATGGAGTAGCTGCCTGTTAATTGCTGCCACCGCCCATCCGGTTGCTTCCAGCATGATATTGGGATTTGGCATCGGCGCGTTTTTGATTCAATATGCCATCCTTCAGGGACGCAACCATCCTCAGCCACACACAGGACAAGTGTGGGTTTACCTTGGCTTTCTAGAAGCGTATGGTCTAAGGCTTTATTGGCTTAGTACGCCAGTAGCAAAGCTATTAGGGGGACCTTTGGTTCCTTGGAAAAGCGCGATCGCCTCTGTATTTGCTTACTTTCTCTACTTTCTGCCTTGGGAAACTTGGGGTTGGTCAAAACGACCTTGGCAAGTAGCTGCCCTGAATTGTGCCACTGATTGCGATTGGAGAAACTCCAAACGCGAGTCACCCAGTCAGCGTATTGATTGTAGCGGGTTTTTATGTCTTACTCGCCATAGTTAACAACCAAATCCGGTTTACATACATCAGTGCCGTACTTATTGACTGGGTATTCCTCCGCTGGTTCAATGGCACAAAAACAAGCGCGTCACTTTTTACGCCTGCTAGGTAGCTGTGCAATTTGCGTTGTCGCCCTGTGGAGTAATCAATCGAGCGGGCTAGTAACTGGAATTATTAGTGTGTTGCTGATTTTTGCTGGGCTAGGGCTAAGGATACGAGCTTTTCTGTTTGTTGGTACTATGACTTTTTTAGTTAATGCTTTCTATCAATTAGGGATTTTAATTTTTGACTACCCTTTTTCTAAATGGGTAATTGGTCTTTTTGTGGGTATCGCTTTCATCTGGATTGCCGCCACATTTGAAACTCGCCGCGAACAGATTACTGCTTTACTGCGGAGTTGGATGAGTGAGTTGCAGACTTGGGAATGAAAATATTTTAGACTTTGGACTCTAACTGTACAAACTTGTATTATGTACAATAATCAGCCCTAGCACTACTATCACCTCAACCGCATCAGTCCCTAGCAGAAGCCTGTTACCTTCTCAAGGCATTTAGTGACCGGATATCAAACTGCTGCTCGTTCTAGTATTAATTTAGAACGCTTAACCAATTCAGGAACTGGAATCGGGTAATCTCCTGTAAAACAGGCGGAGCAGAAACTGTTGGCATCTTCCCGCGTCGCTTGCAGCATACCTTCTTTGCTGAGATAAGCGAGAGAATCTACCTCAATTTGTTGGGCAATTTCTACCACTGACTTAGTAGCGCCAATCAGTTGATCCTGACTATCAGTATCAATGCCATAGAAGCAGGGGTGCGTCACTGGTGGGGAGGAAACGCGCATATGCACCTCAACTGCGCCAGCATCTCGCAGGGCTTTTACAAGTTTGCGGCTGGTTGTACCTCGGACAATCGAGTCATCCACAAGTACAACCCTTTTCCCAGTTAGCACATCCTTAAGGGGATTGAGTTTCATCCGAATGCCCGACTCGCGCATTGTCTGAGTTGGCTGAATAAAAGTACGACCAACGTAGCGATTTTTAATTAGCCCTTCAGCGTAAGGAATACCAGAAGCCTGAGAAAAGCCAATGGCAGCTGGAATACCGGAATCGGGAACACCAATAACAATATCGGCATCAGCAGGAGATTCATCTGCCAGTTGCCGTCCTAATCGTAGCCGATAGCTATACAAACTCTCACTATGCATAACGCTATCCGGTCGAGCACAGTAAATCATTTCAAAAATACAGAGCTTGCGTTGAGGCTGTTGCGCCCAGTGAAAGGAAGCTAGTCCTGATTCCGTGATCCAAACCAACTCTCCTGGTTCCACATCCCGTAAGTAATCAGCACCAATAATGTCTAAACCACAAGTCTCGGAGGCGAAAACGTAGCGTTGGGGATTACTGCCTAAAGTGCCAATCACAAGGGGGCGGATACCGTTGGGGTCACGCGCACCCATTAGACCCTCTGGGGTACCAATAACTAAACTAAAGGCTCCTTGACAGCGTTGAAAAGCACTAATAAATCCCTCTAACCATTTCTTTCCAGAATTAATTTCTTCCGCGATCGCTAATGCAATTAACTCTGAATCAGTACTAGTAACTAAGTTACAGTTGCGTTGCAACAATTGTTCGCGTAGCTGAGGCGTGTTAACTAAGTTACCGTTGTGTGTCAGAGCCAATGATCCCAAGCGGGTCTCTACAACAGCTGGCTGGGCATTAACAACGCGACTAGAGCCTGTTGTAGAGTACCGAGTATGACCTACAGCTAACTTCCCCGGTAGTTGGTGCAATATCGCTTCATTAAACACCTGAGACACCAGCCCCATATCTTTATGCAGATGAACTTTTTTCCCTTCAAACGTAGCAATCCCAGCTGATTCCTGACCTCTGTGCTGGAGGGCATATAAACCAAAGTAAGTCAGTTTAGCAACATCTTCCTCTGGTGCAAAGATTCCAAAAACGCCACAGGCTTCCTCTGGCTTATCAGGACGGGGTTGTACACCTTTAGTCGCATCTTTATCGGTGTAATCGTCCAAGGAGAGGCAATGGTTGGGAATCATGCTACGGCTTTGCTCCTGATTGGGATATTGACTCAGTGGGCTTTAGATCTAAGAGTAGATAAATTTAAAAAGGTTAACCAGCCTTAATAAATTGTTAACTATGTATCTACAGTAACGTAATAATGCTTAGTCATCATTTATCTGAATCATCTGAATTAATTGAAGCAGCTATAGAGGAACTGCCTGTAATTGCTAAAGGCCTACACGTTTGGGAATTGCATTGTAGTAGCGATCGCTGATCAATTCAATCGTAGCGTTTATTAAGCAGAGGTTATCAGCTGTAAAAACCTGTAAAGGTGTGTCGGCATCCCGAACCTGACCAATTTTTTGCCAGTCGTTAGCCAGCTGCTGCTTTAAGTATGATTCCCAAAGCTCTTGCTGTCCTGAAGAGATAGAAACCAGAATTCTTGCTCCGCCCTCACCAAAAAGAACTTCATCCCAACGCCGTGACTGGCTTGAGTCTAAATTGATTTCTGCTCCCAGTTGACTACTGATACACGCTTCCGCGAGGGCTACTGCTAATCCACCTTCAGCGCAATCATGAGCTGAACGCACCCAACCTTGACGAATCCCTTCGCGGCAAGCGGATTGGACACGACGCTCCAAGTCAAAATCGACCCGTGGCGGCAATCCAGCGACTATGCCATGTATTACGGCTAAATACTCCGAAGCCCCCAATGTCACGCCTTGCTCCTCTACAGGTCTACCGAGTAAATAAATTAAGTCTCCTGCCGTAAGCCACGCTTGACCACATACATGAGCTAAGTCAGTAATTAACCCCACCATCCCGACAACCGGAGTTGGATAAATAGGCTGAGGTTGACCCGCTGAATCTAGAGTTTCGTTATAAAGAGACACATTGCCGCCAGTGACTGGCGTTCCCAATTCTCGACAAGCTTCTGCTAACCCGCGACAAGCCTCTGCTAACTGCCAATAACCAATGGGATTTTCTGGGCTACCGAAGTTAAGGTTATCGGTTACAGCTAGTGGTTCTGCTCCTACACAACTAAGATTACGCGCAGCTTCTGCTACTACTGCTTTAGCTCCTTCATAGGGGTCTAGATACACGTAACGTGGATTACAATCTACTGTTGCTGCGACAGCCTTCTGCCCCTCCTTACTATCAACCGGACGCAACCGAATCACAGCTGCATCGGCACTACCAGGGAGAATTACTGTATTGTTTTGTACTTGGTGATCGTATTGGCGATAGACCCAGCGTTTAGAAGCGATCGTCGGTGTATCCAGCAGAGTAAGCAGAATGTCATTCCAAGTGTGTAAATTTCCGGCAATTTCAATTCCAGCTGCTGTACAGGGAGGCAGGGATGCAACTGCCCACTCACTAGCTTTACGGGCGTATTCTGGTAGTTCAGTTAATAATTCGCGGTGATAAAGCGGTGTATTTTCTGCCAGAGCTTCAGCTGGAATTTCGGCTGCTACTTTACCTTGAAACAGAATCCGTACTATCGGTTGGGCAATCACTATTCCAGCGACTACTGCATGAAGCCCCCAACGGTGAAAAATTTCAATTAACTCCTGTTCTCGACCTTTGTGGGCAACAAACAGCATCCGCTCCTGGGATTCAGAAAGCAGATACTCGTAAGGCACCATTTCAGATTCCCGCACTGGAATCAAGTCTAAATTCAGTTCAATTCCGACACCGCCTTTAGCAGCCATCTCTGATGTGGAACAGGTAATGCCAGCTGCTCCCATATCTTGAGCAGCTACAACTGCACCAGTTTTAAATGCCTCCAAGCAAGCTTCAATTAAAGATTTTTCCAAAAAGGGATCACCGACCTGAACTGCTGGGCGGTTTTGTTCTGACTCGTCACTAAGTTCTGCGCTGGCAAAACTTGCACCGCCCATACCGTCTCGCCCTGTAGTGGAACCAGTATAAAGGACTGGGTTTCCTATGCCTGCTGCTCCAGATTTAACAATTTCTGGGGTTTCCATCAATCCCAGTGCCATCACATTAACTAAGGGATTACCGGAGTAAGCTGGGTCAAAGTAAACTTCACCGCCGACTGTGGGTACTCCGACACAATTGCCATAGTGGGAAATTCCTGATACTACACCATTAAACAACCGCCTAGTTCGAGCATCTTCTAGGGAACCAAAGCGGAGCGAGTTTAATAAAGCAATGGGACGTGCTCCCATTGTAAAGATATCGCGCAAAATGCCGCCGACTCCCGTTGCTGCACCCTGGAACGGTTCAATGGCTGAAGGGTGATTGTGGGACTCAATTTTAAATGCTAGTTGTAGCCCATCGCCTAAATCTACTACACCAGCATTTTCTCCTGGTCCAACGAGAATGCGATCGCCTGCTGTGGGACACTGCTTGAGTAGCGATCGCGAGTTTTTGTAGGAGCAATGCTCCGACCACATCACCCCGAACATACCTAATTCAGCTTTATTGGGATGCCGCCCTAGCCGTCGGACAACTTCTTCATATTCATCAGGTTTCAAACCAACAGATGCAATTTCTTCAAGTGAAAAGGAAGCAGATGTGGCGGACATAAAAGCTTTGCATAACAGGACAAGCCCAATTTTATCTATTTTTAATTCTATAAACTTATCTGCTGCTTTATAAGCCCTGAGAATTATAGTGCATAACCCAAAAAAGTAGTTGAACTGAGGTTCGTATAACTACAAATGCTGATGGTTTCTTGCTCTATTGCCTCACCAAGTTGTGCATAACCACATCCATACTGTGCTACTATAGGAAATGAGAATATAATTCGGTTACAACGTTTGTTTTTAGAATTAATTGGTTTTTCCTTTTGGTCTGGGCAGGCTTCTCTCCGAAATCTAAATCTCTACAACGCAATGATTTTGGAGACAATGTATGTCAATTTATGTAGGTAATCTATCCTTCGAGGTTACACAAGAAGACCTTACCAGTGTTTTCACAGAATATGGTTCTGTAAAGCGCGTGCAGCTACCCACTGATCGGGAAACTGGTCGGATGCGTGGCTTTGGTTTTGTGGAAATGGGAACAGAGGCTGAAGAAACAGCTGCAATCGAGGCACTTGATAGTGCTGAATGGATGGGTCGTGCTTTAAAAGTAAACAAGGCGAAACCCAGGGAAGACAGAGGTTCCTCAGGAGGCGGTCGTAGAGATAGCTTCTCTAGCCGCTACTAAGCCAAAGTAAGTGAGCGTATGTAAAGGAGGCAATACATTTCCTCCTTTAGATTACGTTACAGGAAAGTAAATTTAATCATAGAAGGCTCAAGCATTAATACTTGAGCCTTTTTGATGTTATTGGCAAACCTTTTCTCCGCTTTACTACGGTTTTGCTGCTCATTACATTAAAATCTTTACAATATAAGTAAAGACACATATCAAAAAATTAGAGTAAAAATCAAATGGTACTATTCGGATTTGGTAAGAAATTAGCTATGCCTACTGCTAAGGAAGCATTACCGGGACGGGCAGAGCCTATGGCAGTACCCTCGAAGCACTACGTAAACGGTAATCCGCTCCAGCCTCCTTATCCTGACGGGCTAGAAATGGCGATGTTTGGTATCGGGTGTTTCTGGGGAGCAGAACGTATATTCTGGCAACTTAACGGAGTTTTTACTACTGCCGTAGGGTATTCCGCCGGAATAACGCCTAATCCTACCTATGAAGAGGTATGTAGTGGAATGACTGGTCACAATGAAGTGGTTCGCGTTGTGTTTGACCCGAAAGTGATTAGTTACGAAGCCCTGCTAAAAGTCTTCTGGGAAAGCCATAATCCTACCCAAGGTATGCGCCAAGGCAATGATACTGGCACTCAGTACCGCTCTGGCATTTATGTGTATTCCGGTCAAAGGAAGCTAGCTGAAGCATCACTAGATACTTATCAGCAAGCCTTGAATGCTGCTGGCTACGGAACGATTACAACTGAAATTGTTGATGCTCCGGAGTTCTATTACGCAGAAGGCTATCATCAGCAGTACCGCCAAAACTCCCGGTGGGTATTGTGGGATAGGTGGGACGAAGGTTGCTTGTCCGGCAATGACTAACGTTTAAAATAGTGAAGTAGTTCAGCATCCCAAGTGTTGTTGAACTGCTAAAAAACCAGCTGTTCAGTCCAGTAGTGGGCAAGATTAGCACTGGCGGCTTCCACCATAACTCGGATAACTGGTTCAGTACCAGAAGCACGGACTAAAATTCGTCCTTGATCGCCCATTGCTGCTTCAGCTTTGGTAATTGCTCGTTGTACAGCCTCACATTGTTGCCAACCCAGACGGCGCTCGCGGTCTGCAACTTGGACATTCCGCAACAACTGGGGGTAAGTAGTAAAGCTTTGCACCAGTTCAGATAAATGTACACCAGATTGTTGTACTAAAGCTGCTAGGTGTAAGGCTGTTAACACACCATCGCCAGTCACACTATAATGGCGGCAGAGAATATGCCCTGATTGCTCACCACCCAGGATTGCCCCAGTACGCAGCATTTCTGCTGCGCACATACTGGTCACCTACAGCAGTACGAATTAGCTTACCGCCAAGTTTCTCCCAAGTTTCCCGCTCAAAGCCAAGATTTGCCATTACAGTAGATACAATTAAGTTTCCTGGCAGTCGTTGTGCTGTTTGAAGAGTTTGACCCCAAAGGTAGAGAATGTAATCGCCATCAACAGGTCTACCTTTGGTCATCTACAGCAAGAACACGATCAGCATCACCATCAAAGGCAAATCCTACGTTAGCCGAGTGCTGTTGCACAGCAGCTTGGAGAGAGGCAAGGTTGGTTGAACCACAATTGACATTAATGCGATCGCCATCTGCTTGATCGTGCAAGCAAATTACTTCTGCACCCATGTCCCTAAATATCGCAGGTGCTAACCCGACTGCTGCCCCCAAGCTAAATCAAGTACAATTCGCATTCCTTAAGATTGCTCTGTGTAACGGTCTTTTAAGCGAATCGACGTAATCCTGCACTAACTCTGGTCGAGAGTAATATCGTCCCCAAGTATTCTGAGATAGAGATGTAACTTTGCCACGCAGCCCAGCTTCAATTTCTGCCTGCCATAGCTGGGGTAACTTCGTACCATCCGCTCCAAAAAATTTTAATTCCGTTATCCTCTGGCGGATTGTGGCTAGCAGAGATCATTACCCCGCCTACAGCGTTACTAATACTTGTGAGATAAGCAACGCAAGGTGTGGGACATAAACCCAAATACCAAACTTCTAATCAAGCTGCTGCAAGCCCCGAAGCAAGAGCCATTGCTAACATATCGCTGGAGTTTCTAGAGTCCTGTCCTACAATTACTGGTCCTGGCGTACTAGCTTTCGTCTGCAACACATTACCTGCCCAGAAGCCCACTTGCAATGCCAAGGGTGTACTCAATAACTCTCCCACTCGCCCACGAATGCCATCCGTGCCAAATAAAAAGGAGTTGCGGGGATAAGCAAGTGCTGAACTCTATTTTCAGATAATGCACTGACTGCAATTCAGAATCAGCTACCTGGACTAAAGACTTACTAGGAACTGACGATGCAGCACTTTGAATTCCAACACGGGACGTAACCATAATTTCCTTACTCCACACAACACACTCACGCTTGGAGGATAACAGCTACACAAAAGCCATGCAATACTGGGCATCATCCTAGCTGCATAGCCCATGCACTACAAGGTTAAACTAAACCCCAGCTTCTGCAAGTAATGGTTGCATAGTTTCCCATGTGAGTCCTTGCTGAATATAGCGAGGTGATTGAGGATTGTAGGGGCTGGCTACTCGGTCAATCGTGATAATCTTTGCTTGATCGCTCAAGATTGGTACCTCTGGATCAAAAGCCGTTGGACGCATTAAGGAACTGGAAAAGCCTCTAAAAATGGCAATTTGGTCTGAGTCTCCGGCAACTTCTATTGTCACAAGTAAAACTTCGTGCGATCGCTTTGCTGTGTATTGTTCCAAACGCTTCTCAACTGAATTCATTTCGTTACTGTTGGATTGCAGAACGTCCCTGCTTACCTAGCTTGACAAAAACAAAATAGATCAAGAAAATTAGATAAATTATCAAGCCAACGATGCCGATAAAGCCCAGAAACTGAGTAGTGCTGTTGGGATGGAAATACTCTTTGAAGAGTGATGGCGGTTCTAAGAAGGCGCGACAAAAGGAACCAGTGACATTTCTAGAGACTGCACACTGCAAACTTGGGATCTGAGCGATCGCGCTTAACAAACCGTATCCACTAATTGCCCACCGCCACGAATTGAAACACAATTTCAAAGCTCGTTGCGGTTGCTCCGCAATTTCTTCGTTGAGATCTACCCAAAACCACAGCGAGATTGGGATCAAAATGCGAGCCATCAGCCCCGAAATAAAGCCGACTGGTAGTGCGGCAATCAAAAGATAAACGGCGATCGCTAAAAGACTCGCCACTCGCCAATAAATTGCTAATAACCGTTGAATTGCTTCTGCTTTTTGGACAAATGCCCAAATCAGCAAGATCAAGGGAATAACTAGTGCAAATAATAGTGCTAATCGGTAGTCCATCCAGACTAGGGGGCGAAACCAAAGTTCGTTTTGCATAGATTGTCCATGGACAGGATCACACAGGACTAATATATTACGGAGCTATTACCAGCAAATTTCTATTTTCAGTTGTGCTCCATCAACCAAATCCGCTACACTCGGCAATTTAGCCGTTGCTAATCAAAAAAACAAGCAACTCAACGACCTGAGAAGGTGCCTTGGTTGCTTGCTAATTCAGTGGTCTATCTGAATACCACCAATTTACTCTACTATTCCTCGTACAGGCGGCATTCAGCAGCATCAGGATTATCATCACAATACTGCTCTAAGGAATTCTTTGGTTTGACCTGACGCTTATGCGCTGCTTCTGCTTGTAGTTCTTCTACAGCATCCCACGCTGCTGCACAGTCACCTGATGTCTCGCCTTTAATATCACAGACAGCACGGGCCTGTTCTCTCTCTTGTTCAATTTGTTCTTGGATATTGCTCATAGGTTCTGTTATCTCAATCTTCTTTCTTTAGTATAAGAAACCTGCGATCAAGGTTTTCTTCTTGTTATTTTTTGGCAAACGCAAAATACGTTTGCTAACACAGCATTAGTAGCAGATTAAATCTAACACTAATGCGAATTTAGACCTGACCTAACTCAAAAGATCTGTAAGTAAGCACAGACTGCGGTACTTTTCAGTTCTATATTGAACTGTATGTTTTAACATTTGGTAAATCATCGCACAAAAGAGAGAATTTACAACCAGGTAGGTGAAAAAGAATATTTGCTGCCAGACTCATTATGAATTTACTACAGGTAGATTTAGCATTGGTAGCAACACTGGAAGAGCAACTTGAGTAAGATGCTTTTAAGTAAAGACGGCGACAATAGAACAAACTCTAATTACAAGGGAGAGATAGTACTGATGGCACAAATGCAGTGGGCAAACGCCCTGTCAACTCGTCCTTCTTTAGAAGCGGCTGTTGCCGATGCAGTAGAACGCGCTGCTTCATTGTTAAAGGCACCAGCAGATTTGGCGCTAGTATTTATTTCCTCTGCTTTTACGAGTGAGTATCCCCGGTTGCTACCCTTGCTGCAAGAACGGCTGTCGGAGACAACAGTAATCATCGGCTGTGGTGGTGGCGGGATCATTGGGATGACGCAGGAGGGACAAATGCAAGAACTGGAAAATTCACCAGCCTTGAGCCTTACTCTGGCACACCTCCCTGGAGTCAGTGTCAAAGGCTTTCATGTTGTGGCAGAAGAATTACCAGATTTGGATAGTCCGCCTGATACCTGGATTGACTTGATCGGTGTGTCACCAGCTAATCAACCACAATTTATCTTACTTTCTGATCCCTTTTCATCTGGGATTAATGACTTGCTCCAAGGGTTGGATTTCGCTTATCCGGGATCGGTCACAGTGGGAGGACAGGCTAGCGGTAGCTCGATGCCTGGTCGTAGTGGCTTATTTTGTAACAACCGCCTCTACCGCTCAGGGATGGTTGGTGTAGCAATGAGCGGGGATATTGTTTTAGAAACAATTGTGGCGCAGGGATGCCGACCGATTGGCAAGCCATACGTAGTTAGCAAAGGAGAGCGAAATATTGTACTGGAACTTGATGAGCGATCGCCTTTAGAAGTATTGCGGGATTTAATTGAAAGTCTGAGTGATGCAGATCGGCAACTAGCAGAACATTCTTTGTTTATCGGTGTAGTGCGAAATGAATTTAAGCAAGATTTGGAGCAGGGAGACTTTTTAATTCGCAATTTGCTAGGGGTAGACCCCAAGGTAGGAGCAATTGCTATCGGCGATCGCGTCCGTTCTGGTCAGCGGATTCAGTTTCATCTGCGAGATGCCCAAACTTCGGCAGAAGACTTAGAATGGCTCCTGCAACGTTATCAAAAGCAAACTCAGGCGCATCCAACTGCTGCTGGCGCGTTGATGTTCTCCTGTCTAGGGCGAGGAGAAGGGCTGTATGGACAACCGAATTTTGATTCCCAATTGTTTAGCCGCTACCTCAGTGATATTCCGCTAGGAGGCTTCTTTTGTGGGGGTGAAATTGGTCCTGTTGGTGGCAGCACTTTTTTACATGGCTACACATCTGTATTTGGGATTTGCCGCCAACCCTAACTAATAGTTTTGAGTTTTGAGTTCTCAGTTTTGAATTGAAGAAAGTTACAAAATATACACTCAGAATGTGCCAACTTAAAATTCAAGATTTAAACCTATTTAGTTAGAGGAGCAGCGTTGTATTGTTGTCAATAAGTACAGGCTTACCATCAGCATTTAGCGCTCCATATTTTTCAAAATAGCGACGTGCACGGCGGGGAATTTGGGGAAAGTCAAACAAAGCGTCACCACTGGCAATATCAGCCCAGAAATCACGCAAACCAGAGCAAAGTTTTTCTGCTTCGTTTTGGGGCAGGTTTAAGGGTGGCTGTGTCAGTAACTTGAGCATAAAAGGAAGACTCATGATCGCCCATCACTGACGCGATATCTGCTGGAGATCTGGCAATTTGGGTAGCGATTCTACTCGATGGGACTCAATCTGTAACCAATTCCTACCGTGCTGCTCCTGATGGAACTGCAAGACACGGTAAGGATGAGGATAACTAACTAAAGAACCAGTAGTGATATCGTAAACACCCTGAGCATGGGCAATGTCTTGAACGTGCAAATGCCCCGTAAACACTAGCTGCACTCTAAATTCTCGGAGTAGCTGCAATAGCTCTACTGCATTCTCCAACATATACCGCTGACCTAGTTCGTGGCGCGATTGGTTAGGTAAATGTTCCACAACATTATGATGCACCATGACCAAAACAAATTCATCTGTCGCTGCTAGAACCTCCCGCAGCCAATCTAGCTGAGAATCATCCAAACGCCCTATCTGTTGCCCTTGAGCAAAAGAGTTAGAATTCAGCCCGATCAGCCGCACTCCAGGTAGCAGTTCATGGGTGTAGTAAAGTTGTTCTGGGTTGTCATAGCCAAACTTGCGGTAATAGTGCGGGAAATCTGCTAAACCAATAGAGTGTCCATCAGGTAGAAGGCTCGGAACATCATGATTACCAGGAATAACGTAAGCTGGGAAAGGTAGCTTTAATAAGCGTTCTTGCAACCAGGCATGGTTATCTGGTTCGCCGTGTTGGGTTAAGTCTCCTGGTAGTAAAACAAAATCAAGTTCAAGCTGTGCTAAATGTTCTAAGACAATTTCCAGCGCTGGGATACTAACTTCTACTAGATGAAATCGAGTAGGATGATCCCAAATTGTGTGGGGCAGCGCAATATGTAAGTCGCTCACTACAGCAAAGCGAAATTTCAGACTCATGACACCAGCACTAGCAATAAATTCGGATTTGAAATCCGGGTTCCCAACGTAGTATAACCTTGGGTTTGGGAGCGCTACACCAAACTTAATCGCCTAAAAGTGCTGATAGCTAACCCAAAAAGGAGAAATCAATCTTGGTTGTCCGAGTTCGTAACCACGTCAATCCACTCAGTAATAAGTATCAAACACCAGCAAGTCCGCTTGACTGGGAGAAGATTTATGCCGCACCGAAGCCACTGCATTTAGATATTGGCTGCGGCAAGGGACGATTTTTGTTGAATATGGCAACTTTGGAACCTAGTTGGAATTACCTGGGGTTGGAAATTCGGGAACCTTTGGTGCAGGAGGCGAATACTTGGCAGGAGGATTTAGGTTTGACCAATCTTTACTACCTATTTTGCAATGTAAATAACTCGTTGCAGTCAATTCTTGGCTCTTTGCCAGTTGGAACCTTACAGCGCGTAACAATTCAGTTTCCCGATCCCTGGTTCAAAAATCGGCACTCGAAACGGCGGTTGGTACAACCAGAATTAGTTGCAGAATTGGCAGATTATCTTGCTGTTGGTAGCGTTGTGTTTCTCCAGTCGGATATTGAGGTGCTGGCAGGGGAAATGTGCGATCGCTTTGATGCTCATCCAAGTTTCCACAGACAGGGTACACAAGATTGGCTGATAGAAAACCCACTACCTGTTCCTACTGAACGCGAAAAATCTACGCTATTACGCGGACAACCTGTATATCGCGCTTTATTTGTACGGTGTTAAAAATAGATATATTGATACTTAGCGTCTGGTATTGCCAGTTGTAATACAGACATTCAGTAACTACAACAATTACTCTTACTACTTAAAAACTAGATCAATAAGCCAAACGCTTAGCAGGAACCAGAGCAAGACTATTATGCCCAGTCAAATTACTTGAGCCACTATTCTCTGGCAAAGTCAAATCCTGCAACCTAATTTGTAACATTTTGTATAACTTGCTTCAGAATTTTTAACAATATTTCTCAGCAAATCAGTCTACCTTGAATAATAACCAACTGAATTTTCACTGTTGCTTAAGTGGTGAAATTTTAGTGTTATGGCCGTATAGATAGGTTTGACAAGCCTGTTGATCGTGAAAAGGTAGTCCCTCCAAAGTGTGTTTGGGCATCCCACACCTACCCATGAGGAATGCTGAATCCTTTATCTAATTCCTGCAAGGGATATTTTTAGCGGCTCCCTGCTCATACTTAGTTGTAGTGGGGATACTAAGCGCTGCCTTTTGCTGGTTTGAATTACAGGATTATTACTGCGGCAGTTGACCTTAACAATAGAGAAATTTAGCATGAGCAGCAATTTAGCAACCAAATTACGTGAAGGCACTAAAAAAGCTCACACAATGGCAGAAAATGTCGGTTTTGTCAAGTGCTTTTTAAAAGGTGTAGTTGAGAAAAACTCTTACCGGAAGCTAGTTGGAAACTTCTACTTCGTCTACTCCGCAATGGAAGAAGAAATGGAAAGGCATCGGCAGCATCCAATCCTATCAAAAATTTACTTTCAACAGTTGATACGTCAACGCACCCTGGAACAAGACCTCAATTTCTATTATGGTTCCAATTGGCGCGAACAAATTGCTTTATCTCCAGCAGGGGAAGCTTATGTCCAACGAATTCGGGAAATATCTGCTGAATCTCCTGAATTGTTAATTGCTCACTCCTACACCCGTTATCTCGGCGATTTATCTGGTGGACAAATTCTCAAGGGAATTGCTCAACGAGCGATGAATCTTTCTGAAGGGGAAGGCATAGCGTTCTATGAATTCAAAGACATTCCCGACGAAAAAGAGTTTAAAGTCAAGTATCGAGAAGCTTTGGATGAGTTGCCGATTGATGACGCTACGGCAGATCGGATTGTCGATGAAGCAAATGCCGCTTTTGGGATGAATATGAAGCTATTTCAGGAATTGGAAGGCAATTTGATTAAGTCAATCGGTCAAATGCTGTTCAATAGCTTAACGCGCCGTCGCACTCGCGGAAACACTGAACTTGCAACTGCTGAGTAAGTTACGTTAGGGATTGTCTGGAGATATGAATCCTAGAAAAATACAGAAATACTTCTCACAATCCTGGGTGCTGGGTGATGATATCGTCTAGTTCTCAGGATTGTCAGCTTGTAGGATTAATTATTAAGGGAAAAACTAAAGTTATTTAGAGAATGGCTACAAAAATTCCGGTTACAGTAATCACAGGCTTCTTAGGCAGTGGTAAGACAACATTGATTCGTCATTTGCTCCAAAATAACCAGGAAGACGCATTGCTGTTGTGGTGAATGAGTTTGGGAATTGGGTATTGATGGTGAATTACTGCGCTCTTGTCAGATTTGTCCCGATGACGAACAAGGAGAAGAAAACCTCTCGCCTAATATTGTTGAGCTAACAAACGGTTGCCTATGTTGCACAGTCCAAGAAGAATTTTTGCCAACGATGCTGGAGCTACTAAAGCGGCGAGATACGCTGGACTGTATTTTAATTGAAACATCTGGACTGGCGTTACCTAAGCCACTAGTTAAGGCATTTCGCTGGCATGAGATTCGCAATGTGGCAACAGTGGATGCTGTAATTACCGTAGTGGATTGTGAAGCTGTAGCAGCTGGAACATTTGCTAGCAATCCGGCGGCGGTAGATGTTCAACGGCAAACAGATCCAAATTTAGAGCACGAGACTCCTTTGCAGGAATTATTTGAAGATCAGCTTGCCTGTGCTGATTTGGTGGTATTGAATAAAACTGATTTGGTTGATGCTCCGACGCAAGATCGAGTTGTGGACTTGATTCAACAAGAGCTACCTAGAGTTGTGAAAATGGTTGCAAGCGATCGCGGTCAACTCGATCCTGATATTCTGTTGGGATTCCAGGCAGCAGTAGAAGAAAATTTAGCTTCTCGTCCTAGCCATCACGACACTGAAGAAGATCACGAGCACGACGACGAAATTTCCTCAACTCACGTAATTTTGAACCGCGCTTTAATCCAGCTTGTCCTGCAAAACCAGTTACAACAGCTTGTACAAGAGCAAGAAATTTACCGGATTAAAAGGATTTGTTGCAGTGCCTAATAAAGCAATGCGCTTGGTGCTGCAAGGTGTGGGAACAAGATTTGAGCAGTTTTATGATCGCCTTTGGCAACCAGACGAGCTAAAGCAAACACGACTAGTATTTATCGGTCGTGACCTGGATTCTAAAAATTGAATCGCAGTTGGTAGAGTTACCGAGTTAGTAAGATAAGGTTGAGCCAATATTACTACTTGCAACTATGGCAATCGCTCAACTATTCACTGGTGCTAATCTTTTTGTTTTACCTTTTTGGGCGTTAATGATTCTGTTGCCTAATTGGGGTGTAACAAGGCGGGTAATGGAATCATATCTGCCTTTTGTAGCTTTGGCAGGAGTATATTTATACTTATTTATTAGTAGCATTACACCTGAAGCTGCTCAAGCTCTATCAAATCCTCAGTTAGCAGATATTACGCGACTTTTCGCAGATGAAAAAACTGCTACTACGGGTTGGATTCATTTTTTAGTGATGGATTTGTTTGTCGGACGCTGGATTTATTGGGAAGGACAAAAAACAGGTATCTGGACAATTCACTCACTTGCTTTATGTTTGTTTGCTGGTCCTTTGGGGTTGCTGTCTCACATTTTGACTCACTGGATCAGCCGAATATTTTTTGCCCGTTCTGGGAAGGAAGCGGAGGCTGTAGAACCGTCAACTGGTACGTAGTCAATCAATGATGCCAGATAATCTTCATTGTTGTTATAAACGACAAATTATGTCTCACGGAAAGTATCTGTAAACGTCTTTCCTGTGCAATACTCTCACAAAAATTACCGCATCGTCTTCTACTGTGATACCGATTCTGTAGTCTCCAACTCTAATGCGATAATAGTCACTTTCAACTTTGAGTTTTTTTAAATTTCTGATATCGCCTAAATTTTCGGCAATTTCTACTTCTTCAATTACCGCCTTAATTCTTTGAAGTAATGCTACGTCTTTAATATTACCCAAATCTTTCTCAAAGCTTCTTCTGAACTCTACGTTCATCCTTAACTTTCCAAAATCTTAAAAATTGCTTCTCGGCTGACTGGCTCAGTATTTTTACCTTCCTCGATAGCCTTTTCTAAGGCTATATCCTCGATGATTTCTGCCAACAAATCATAAAATACTTCTTTCTGCTCTTGTAGTACCTCAAGAATCGCTGTTTTCATAAGGTCTTTAAGTCTACTTTCGTCTAGATTAATTTCAGCCATATATTTTCTATTAAGCAGTTTGAAGTAGTACTAATAGTAATTGCTAGATGTATATGTTTATCCATGTAGAGGGCTAATGAATTTACTGCCGTCGCTGTAAATTAACTGCATATTACTTCTTAAAGTAGCGCGTTCGCACTTACGCATTTCTCAGTTTGTTTTTCGAGAATCAAAGAGTGTTTGTAGAGATAGCGCAAGCGGAGGTTTGTCCCCTATCGTTTTCACGTACCATTGGGCTTTATATACTTAACACTAATGACTAGCTGTATTTGTCTAGCTGTTGCTAGTTTGCAGCAGTGAATCTAACGAATTATGTTGTAGCCATGCACATAGTTTTATGCTTGCCGGGTCGTTTTGCTTTGATTTGTATTCACCGCTTTGAATTTCTTCTAGAAGATCGCCACTCAACCTTGACTTTACGTCATCCCTTATAAGACCTTCAAACATAGCCAATGGTAGTAGCAATATGCTCCCAACTTACATCGTCCTCACTAAAAACAATAATCTCTTCTAATCTAAACCTATAGCCAGACCATCTGATGGTAGGCAATCTATCTATTGCCTGCTGTAAGTTGAGTATTATGCAATTACGCACTGGGTCAGGATTCTTCGATCCGTGTTCTATCCACCAGTAAACATTATGCCTAACAAAATGCTTCCCGTTTTCGTTAGTACACACTTCTACTTCCACACCGTCCACAGACAAGAACTGGCGATTCATTACTCTAGCTTCACCTTCAGGCATTGGTTCTAATTGCTCCCAGGGTTCGACTGCAACTACACTTTTATTCTTCCCC
Organism: Chroococcidiopsidaceae cyanobacterium YX2bin18; assembly: GCA_030446505.1. GTDB lineage: Bacteria > Cyanobacteriota > Cyanobacteriia > Cyanobacteriales > Chroococcidiopsidaceae > JAHHHE01. The sequence continues at coordinate 20,666 of JAUJND010000065.1, forward strand.
TCGTAAGCCTGATTACTAACAAGCTCGATGGGAATAGGGTCATCCTCTAAAGCATCTAGACCTAAAACGTCCTCCTTAGTCTCTGATTTATTATCTATAAGTGTTTCTAACTGTTCACGGCTAAAAGCCATAAGTTCTACACCAGCAACAGTCTTACGAATCGAATCATGCATCCAGTTGACTAAATACTGAACTGGAGCTACGTCTATTCTTATACCGTTATATTCAGTTTCCCAATACCCGAATTTACCTAAAGACTTAGGATCTGTCTGGTACTCTTTCCACTTCAATGAGCTAGCCTTTTTATTGATATTGCGTAAGGCAATTCTTATGCTGCCCGATAAACCGCGCTTACCATAAACGGGATACACCAAGTATATTGTCGGCGGTTCTTCGTCAGCGATAGGGTCAAAACCAAATATCATAATGTTCAACTTGGCTAACTGCTGAAGGCTCTGCTGTAGTGCAGTTTCAACTGGAGTTATTCTTCTAATTGGCGCTACTACTTTCGACCAATTTAAGGGTGGCTTATATAAATTTATAAACTCATTTTCGAGTTTTAAGAGAGTGCTTAGATCATTACTGCAAGTCATCCAGCTAATAATGACAGGGTTTTTGCTATTAAACCTTTTTAACTGTTTAAATCTGTGATGATCTCTCCACCGCGCAACCAAGTTGACTGTTCTGCCGATATAAAGAATTTGACCTTTACTGTCAGATACAAAGTAGATAGCTGCACAATTAGGCAAATTATCTTTATTTAATAAGTAAACTGATGGCAGTTCAGATAGTTTGATATCTTTTAAGAACATTTCTGAATTATTTAATAATAATGTTTTTATCGGCAATATCTTTAACGTAGTGTATTGCTAATTTAAGTTGTTTTTAAAAGTGTTTGTAATGTTTTATGCGTCCAAAACCAACTAATTTATTGTGGTTTTAGTAGCTTTATTATTTTTTGAATGCAAGAGAAAAACTATGTTTTTTATGTAATAACACAGAGTATACACTAATCTGTAGTATTAAATATTACTTATAAAATAACTTTTTACTCAACTACCAGAGAAAATGGGCGATCGCCACCCGATGCAGCAGACTTTCTAGGCAGAATCAATACAGTTGTAGCGATTGCTACGCAATATTTACATCAGTCCAGCCTAAGCTAATATGAACATCTGTAAAGCAAGCGTCAGCTTGGCAAAATTCTGACACTTATTAAAACAATTAACAGGAGTTACCTTATATGGTTAGTGCCGTCGATCAATCTCCTCACCAGGTAGTGATTATCGGTGGCGGCTTTGGCGGGCTGTATGCAGCCAAATCACTCGGTAAGGTTGCAGTGAATGTCACCCTAGTCGATAAACGCAACTTTCATTTATTTCAGCCACTGCTTTACCAAGTTGCAACAGGTACTCTATCCCCGGCTGATATTTCGTCTCCTCTGCGCGCTGTACTAAATCGCAGCAAAAATACTCAAGTGCTGATGGGAGAAGTTGTTGATATTGACCCGCAAGGGCGAAAAGTCATCTTACGCAACAAAGAACTACCTTACGACAGCTTAATTGTTGCCACAGGTGTCAGTCATCACTACTTTGGCAATGACGATTGGGCAACAGTTGCTCCGGGATTGAAAACAGTAGAAGATGCGCTGGAAATGCGGCGGCGGATTTTTGTTGCCTTTGAAGCAGCAGAAAAAGAAACAGATCTAGAAAAACGCCGTGCCTGGTTGACCTTTGTAGTGGTAGGAGGCGGACCTACTGGTGTAGAGTTAGCGGGAGCGAT
>JAUJND010000066.1 GCA_030446505.1 Chroococcidiopsidaceae cyanobacterium YX2bin18
GCTGCTTTTGAGCGGTAGCGATTAGGATTAAAAATTACCCAGAGCGTCCGCTTAACAACAACGCCTTCGATGTTTGCACAGTGAAGCATCCCCATCTGTAACTCTTTGGCGATCGCCGAGAGTGAAACAAAGGCAGCGCCTAATCCTGATTGCACAGCATTTTTAATTGCTTCGATCGAATTAAGTTCCATTTCGATTTTGAAGCGGCGCGTATCAATATCGCAGCGGCTCAACACTTGGTCGATCACTTTCCGGATCGTGGATTGGGAGTCGAGGGCAATGAACTGTAGCTTATACAAATCTTCTTTTTGGATCAAATCAAGTTTAGCAAGCGGGTGAAAGCTGGGTAATATTAGTGCTAGTTCATCCTCGGCGTAGGGCAGAATTTCCAAAGAGTCCTGAAGTTCAGCCGGAATTTCACCGCCAATAATTGCTAGGTCTACCTGTCCATTTGCTACACTCCAAGCAGTACGCCTCGTGGAGTGGACGTGCAATTGCACGGCAACATCTGGATAGTGTTGGCGAAATAAGCCAATCATTCGTGGTAAAAGATAGGTACCTGTTGTTTGAGAAGCACCAACAATTAAGGTGCCACCCTGAAGATTTTGCAAATCCTCAATAGCACGACAGGTTTCTTGGCAAAGGGTGAGAATTTTTTCTCCATAATTGAGTAGCAGATGTCCTGCTTCCGTCAGTTGAGCACGTCGCCCTCCCCTGTCGAACAAAGGCACATCTAACTGCCGCTCTAAGTTTTGCACTTGGAGACTAACGGCGGGTTGTGATACGTAAAGACTATCAGCGGCACGCTTAAAGCTTCCTTCAGCTGCGATCGCTTTGAGAATGCGTAACTGATCTAAAGTGAAAGGCAGGTCAGACATACAGCTACCACAAAGAAGAAAGGAGACTTCAGTCAACTAATCAGAGCTTAGTAGCAGTTCGACCAAGGTAATTTTTGCCTGAAGAACGAATTGGATTCATTAGAAATCGACACTAACACAACATTCTGACTAAAGTTTGATTAAAGTCTCCTCTTGAATACTTTGTGATATCAGTTGTACTTGACTTAAGTTTCTTTAAATTACTTCATCTATTTATCCAATGTTTATCACTTGGTTGACACCTAGCCATTTTGTAATGCTGGGTCTTTTACTTGGGTTTGCGATTACTCATAGTGGTCTTGCTTCCCTGCGCCCTTGGGCTGAAAAAAAAATTGGAGCGCGACTTTACCGGATTTTATTTGCCTTAGTTAGTCTGCCACTGGCAGTCGTGCTGATTATTTACTTCTTCAACCATAGGTATGAAGGTTTCCAGATGTGGCAAGTTCAGGGTATCCCCGGTATCCGTTCACTTGTTTGGCTCCTGTCAGCGATTTCTTTTTTGTTTCTCTATCCGGCTACGTTCAATTTACTGGAAATTGCCGCAATCCAGAAACCCCAAGTCCATCTTTTTGAAACTGGCATTATTCGGATTACCCGCCACCCGCAGATGGTGGGACAGGTAATTTGGTGTATTGCCCACACTCTCTGGCTTGGCACTTCTTTTACTTTTGTCACTTCAGTTGGACTGGTACTGCACCACTTATTTGGTGTTTGGCATGGCGATCGCCGCATGGCATCTCGTTACGGAGAAGCTTTCGCTAGCCTCAAAGCCCGCACTTCCATTATTCCCTTCCTAGCTATTCTTCAAGGTCATCAAACACTTAAATTGTCAGAGTTTCTTCGCCTTTCCTACCTAGGTGTTGGAGTTTTTATCCTCTTATTGTGGTGGTCTCACCCTCTTTTAATTCAAGCAACTGGTAACGTCAATTTGTAAGCAAATGGGGAGGGAGGTTTAAACAAGTTTTTCTCCTACTTTCTACTTTCTTTTGCATCTTCGCTTCAATGATCCCCTACTTACAAATCTGGACGCATTCATAAACTTCAGTATGATGCCCTATTTACAAACCTGAATTTAAACTTGATAATTTCAGATAATCAATTGATCCCAAATTGATGTAGCATGATTCAAAATATTGGTCTGCACTTCAGCAGTCAGCTTTGGGTGTGGGATAAACACTGGAGAACGAAGAGGGATTTGTCCATTCAACATTCTCAATTTTGCATTAGCAGCGATCGCTGATAGCTAATTCAATAACAAAACCCAATAAATCTAAATAGAGGAATCATGGTGTTGTCGGTAAGTGAGCGGACGTTTACTCAAGAAGTTTTAGAATCTCCAATTCCTGTTCTTATCAACTTTTGGGCGCCTTGGTGTGGGTTGTGCCACAACATTCAGCCCCTACTATTAGCATTTGAAACCAATTGCAACGAGCAAATCAAATTGGTTGGAGTTAACGCTGACGAAAATTTTAAACTGTCTAATGCTTATCGGCTCACGACTCTGCCGACTTTAATCCTGATTGAAAGTGGTGAAATCCGGGAGCGATTTGATAGCTTTCGTGGGCGAGATGAACTGCGATTAACACTAGAGAAACTTAGGCTCAGCTACTCAAACCTGACCAAGACTTACGCAGTGCCAACAGGTTCTTTGCCTGCGGCTAATTTGGAGTGTCGTTTAGCCTAAGTAGATTGCAATCACAGGAGCTAGAAGCACTCCATCCCTTGAGCGGTATTTCAAAATGAAAAAATTTTAACAGCGTTTGTTTTTCTTAGAGCTAAAAGCAGGTATCCCAATAGTCAGGCACTACAACTCCAAGGCCCTAAATTCTAGCTCCTGCTTCCTAAAGCTATAAGTTAGATTTTTCCCACCTACATTTATGCGGGTGGGTTATTTTATGATCAAAAGCGTATGTCACAATTGTTAACAGTTTAGTAAAGTTAGTGAAGAATTTTATAAATTAGGCGTCAGTGATGGAAGCAATCTATCAGTATGCCTGGCTGTTTCACGTATTACCCCTCTTAGGGGCAATGCTAGTCGGGCTTGGGTTGATCTCGTTGAGTCAGTTGACGAACCGTCTGCGGCAGAATCACGCGGGTGGTTGTGTGTCGCGACTGGGGGCAGCAATGTTTCTATCTTGTGCATTGCTCTGGAGTCAAATTCAAGGACACGCCCCTTATACGCACACGCTGGAATGGGCAGCAGCAGGTAGTTTTCACCTAAACATGGGCTACACCATTGACCACCTGACAGCCTTAATGTTGGTGATCGTGACGACGGTGGCTTTTTTAGTCATGGTCTACACCGACGGCTACATGGCTCACGATTCAGGGTATGTGCGCTTCTATGCTTACCTGAGCTTATTTAGCTCCTCAATGTTGGGGTTAGTAGTTAGTCCAAACCTTGTGCAGGTATACATTTTCTGGGAACTAGTTGGAATGTGTTCATACCTGCTGGTTGGGTTTTGGTACGACCGTAAAGCGGCGGCTGATGCTTGTCAGAAGGCATTTGTAGTCAACAGAGTCGGCGACTTTGGTTTGCTACTGGGTATTTTGGGCTTGTACTGGGCAACTGGTAGCTTCGAGTTTGATATCATGGGACTCCGCCTGCAAGAATTGGTGCAATCTGGTTCCCTAAGCAATTTTTTTGCTGTAGTGTTAGCAATTTTAGTGTTTCTGGGACCCGTAGCTAAATCCGCGCAATTCCCGCTGCACGTCTGGCTACCGGATGCAATGGAAGGACCAACCCCAATTTCTGCCTTAATCCACGCCGCGACGATGGTGGCAGCTGGGGTGTTTTTAATTGCGCGGATGTACCCAGTATTTGAAGGCGTACCCTCAGCAATGAATGTGATTGCCTTTACTGGCGCATTCACAGCATTTTTGGGTGCAACGATCGCAATTACCCAAAATGACATTAAAAAGGGTCTAGCTTACTCTACTATCTCTCAGCTGGGTTACATGGTAATGGCAATGGGCGTAGGTGCTTACAGTGCCGGACTATTCCACCTGATGACTCACGCCTACTTTAAAGCAATGTTGTTCCTGGGTTCTGGTTCTGTAATTCACGGAATGGAGTCCGTCGTTGGTCACGATCCATCACTCGCTCAAGATATGCGAATGATGGGAGGACTGCGGAAGTATATGCCAATTACGGCAATTACTTTCTTAATTGGTTGTCTGGCGATTTCCGGTATTCCGCCGTTTGCTGGCTTCTGGTCAAAAGATGAAATTTTGGCAAATGCATTTGCGGCTAACCCAGTTTTTTGGGCTGTAGGCTATCTAACTGCTGGAATTACGGCTTTCTATATGTTTCGGATGTATTTCAGCACGTTTGAAGGGAATTTCCGCGGCAATGAAACTGAAATCCGACATAAGCTCAAATCAGAAGTTGAAGCTGTAGCGGCAGGTTATGCTACGCCTGCCTTTGGTCCTGGGGCGATGGATACAAGAGAACTGGCTGCTACTGGTCATGGTCATGATGCTTACGGTCATAGCAAATATCCCCATGAATCAGCTTGGACGATGGTTCTGCCTCTAGTTGCGCTAGCGGTTCCTTCGGTGCTGATTGGTCTAGTGGGAACGCCATACGCTAACTACTTCGAGGAATTTATTCATCCTCCCAGTGAAACGTTGACGGAAGTGGTGGAAAAGATTGCTGAGTTTAACCAGACGGAATTTTTAATTATGGCGGGGAGTTCGGTCGGAATTTCTCTGATTGGGATTACCCTGGCGGCGCTGATGTATTTGCAGGGCAAAATCAACCCAGCTGCGATCGCGGCAAAAATCAACCCACTTTACGAACTTTCTCTTAACAAGTGGTACTTTGACGATATTTACGATGCAGTGTTCGTTAAAGGGTTACGTCGGCTAGCACGACAAGTTATGGAAGTTGACTTCCGCGTTGTTGACGGTGCAGTTAACCTGACAGGCTTTTTCACACTGGTAAGTGGCGAAGGTCTGAAGTACCTGGAAAACGGTCGTGCTCAATTCTATGCCTTGATAGTGTTTGGGGCAGTTTTGTGCTTGGTAATTGTCTTTGGTGTGACTTAAATCTTGTCCCTCATTAGTCATTTATCCTTTGTCACAGACTAATGACTAATGACTACTGACTAGTGACTAATATGGCTGATTTTCCGTGGCTGACGACGATAATTCTGTTTCCCATAGCGGCTTCACTACTAATTCCAGTCCTACCGGATAAAGATGGTAAGACAGTGCGGTGGTACTCGCTAATTGTAGGGCTGATTGATTTTGCCTTAATTGTTTATGTTTTCTCCAGTCGGTACGACTTTGACAATCCAGAATTACAACTGGTAGAAAGTTATTCTTGGATACCCCAGCTTGACTTGAATTGGTCGGTGGGAGTTGATGGGATATCAATGCCTCTGGTCATTTTGACTGGGTTCATTACTACACTGGCGATTCTAGCTGCATGGCCAGTAACACTGAAGCCGCGACTGTTTTATTTCTTGATCTTGGCAATGTACGGCGGTCAGATTGCCGTATTTGCCGTTCAGGATATGTTGCTGTTTTTTCTAGTGTGGGAACTGGAATTGGTTCCGGTGTACTTTCTCCTTTCAATTTGGGGAGGTAAAAAGCGTCAGTATGCCGCGACAAAATTCATTCTCTACACTGCTGGAGGATCGCTGTTTATTTTGATAGCTGCCCTGATGATGGGATTTTATGGTGATACGGTGACATTTGATATGCGATCGCTCGCCGTCAAAGACTATGCCCTAAATTTTCAACTCTGGGTTTACGCTGGCTTCCTGATTGCCTACGCGGTTAAGCTACCAATTTTTCCTTTACACACCTGGCTTCCAGATGCTCATGGTGAAGCAACAGCGCCTGTGCATATGTTATTGGCTGGAATTCTCCTGAAAATGGGCGGCTATGCTCTAATTCGGATGAATGCTCAAATGCTACCCGATGCCCACGCATATTTTGCCCCAGCGTTAGTAATTCTAGGTGTGGTCAACATCATTTATGCTGCTCTAACATCATTTGCCCAACGTAACTTGAAGCGGAAAATTGCCTATTCCTCCATTTCCCACATGGGGTTTGTCCTGATTGGGATCGCTTCGTTCACTGACTTAGGCTTAAGTGGGGCAGTACTGCAAATGGTTTCGCACGGGCTAATTGGAGCGAGTTTGTTCTTTTTAGTCGGAGCAACTTATGATCGCACCCACACTTTAATGCTGGATGAAATGGGTGGTGTTGGGCAGAAGATGCAGAAGATTTTTGCCATGTTCACTACTTGTTCAATGGCATCTTTGGCATTGCCAGGAATGAGCGGATTTGTTGCGGAATTAATGGTTTTTGTTGGCTTTTCCAACAGCGATGCCTATAACCCCACTTTCAAGTTGATAGTAGTCTTCCTGATGGCGGTTGGAGTAATTTTGACTCCGATTTACCTGCTGTCAATGTTGCGGGAAATATTCTATGGTGCCGAGAACAAAGAGTTAACCTCGCACGAAGTTTTGGCGGATGCGGAACCACGAGAGGTGTTTATCATCGCCTGTTTATTAGTGCCAATTATTGGTATTGGTCTATATCCCAAAATGCTGACTCAGGTGTATGATGCTACGACGTTACAGTTAACAGAACGGCTGCGTGATTCAGTGCCGACGTTAGTACAGAGAGAAGTGCCAACGGTGTCGTTCCGTGCGCCAGAAATTGGTGTTAGGTAGCGCTATTTCAAGTAAATATTTCTGTAGGGGCAGGTTTTCTACCTGTCCTTTTTTTGTAGTCGTCCACTCATTGATTTGGCGAATACACTAGTGCTTCTAGCTAGGCAACTGCTTTAACAGACCTGTTTATCTTAAAATAGGCAGTCTTGACTTTAGTTCGCGTCATTGCCATGAGCTACTTCCGTCCCACCATTGCTGCTATGACAGGTTACGTTCCTGGTGAACAACCAAAACCAGGAACTGAGATCATTAAGCTCAATACCAACGAAAATCCATATCCGCCCTCTCCCAAGGCGATGGAAGTTTTACGCCATCTAGACAGTGAGTGGTTACGACGCTATCCCGATCCCTTGGCGCGAGAATTTTGTAATGCGGTGAGTGAAGCGCTAGGAGTGCCTTCAGATTGGGTAATTGTGGGCAACGGTAGTGACGAGCTACTCAACGTGCTGGTACGAGCTTGTGGAGAGGGACGCGATCGCACAGTAGTATACCCAACACCAACTTATGTGTTGTATCGCACTTTGTCAGCAATGCAGCCTGCGGAGAAAGTTGAAATTCCGTATCCTGTGGATTTTAATTTGCCGATAAATGATCTGATCGCCGCGAATGGTGCAATTACATTTATTGCTTCTCCAAATAGTCCGTCTGGTCATTCTGTACCGCTTGATGATTTGCGTCAATTGGCAAGCCATCTTTCAGGCGTACTAGCAATTGACGAAGCTTATGTCGATTTTGCTGAATATTCTGCCCTGCCATTGGTACGGGAGTTTGAGAATGTGATTGTGCTGAGAACTCTATCGAAAGGATATTCACTGGCAGGTTTACGCCTGGGTTTTGCTATTGCTAATCCCACACTCCTAGAAGGCTTGTTTAAGGTAAAAGATAGTTATAACATCGATGCGATCGCCACCCTGGTTGGTGCAGCAGCAATGCGCGATCAAGCCTACAAAAACGCCTGTGCTGATAAAGTGAAAGGATCACGGGCGAAGTTAACTGTGGATTTAAAGAAATTGGGCTTTACAATTGGAGACTCGCACGGGAATTTTGTCCTTGCCACTCCTTTAAGCAATCAAGCAGAACATCTTTACATAGCATTGAAGCAGCAAGGGATTTTAGTGCGCTACTTTAATCAGCCGAGATTGGATGATAAGCTCCGGATCACAGTTGGAAATGAGCAGCAGAATCAAATGCTGATTGAAGCCTTAGTCAGTTTGAATAACTAATCTGCAACTACCGCCACAGTCTTCTTACAACAGTCTCAAAAGATCGGTTGAGCACTATGTAAATGCTGCTACAGCGGTTGAACTAAGAGAATTCTCTGTAAGACAAATGAAATCTAAAGACAAGCGAGACTAACAAAGGTAGGAGCAATCGATGGAAATAAAACAGCTAGGAAATACTGATATCCCTATCAGCGCGATCGCCCTAGGAGGAATGCCACTATGCTTTAAGCAGCAGACCACCAGAGGCGCAAGCTATAGAAGTCATCCATCGCGCCCTCGCTCTGGGTGTAACGCTGATTGACACTGCTGATTCATATTGCAAAGATGAGTCAGATAAGCATCATAACGAGCGACTAAGTGAACTACCCAACACTAATCGGAGTACCGATATAGTGTGGGCTTCCAGCTTCAACAGCAACCGCCTTAGATACGGAAGATTTCCTTCCAACCTTTGGTCTTACGTTGCCTCCACTGGCAGTAGCGCTGGTTCCCAACGCTAATACTTGTACTGAGGTTTGTCGAAGTAGACGTAAGCCTTCATCTCGAATGTTGATAGCTGCATTGACATCTCTGTCATGCTTAGTGTTGCAGTTGGAGCAAGTCCAGCTACGCATATCTAGAGGCAGGCTACCCACTTGATTTAGGCATACATGGCAAGTCTTACTGGATGGGAAGAACCGACCGATTTCCAGGTAGGTCTTACCATCTTTTTCAGCCTTGTATTTCAGAAGTCTTGTGAACTGTGACCAACCTGCATCGCTAATTGATTTAGCAAGGTTGTGGTTCTGTACCAGATTTTTGACTGCCAGATTCTCCACAATGATGACTTGGTTTTCGTTCACCAATTGCCTTGAGAGTTTGTGCTGGAAGTCAATGCGTGTGTTAGCAATCCGCTCATGCACTCGCGCTACGATGCGCCTAACCTTAGCTTGACGCTTTGAACCCTTCTGTTTTCGTGAAAGCTTTTGTTGCTTGCGCTTCAGGTTTTTTTCGCGCTTTTTGAGAGGTTTGGGATTGTCAAACTTAGAGCCTTCAGAAGTGATAGCGAAGTGGGTTAGACCAACATCAATCCCTAGCGCTTTCCCGAATGTACTGATTTCCAATTCAGGTAGCCCATCATCAAACAAGAGGGAGGCATAATACTTCCCAGTCTTGCTCATACTGATAGTAATCGTTTTCAACTTCCCTTCAAACGTCCGGTGTAGTTTAGCTTTGACTTGTCCAATTTTGGGAATTTTCAAAGCATCTTCTAACAACTTGACGTTTTGAGGATATTGAATGGACTGCTTATCGTGCTTGCTTTTGAAGTTTGGCAAGGATGCCCGACCTTCAAAGAAGTTGATGAATGCCCTGGAAAGGTTGAGGCTTACAGATTGCAATACTTGGGAGTAACAATCTTTGAGCCAAGGAAACTCCTTTTTAAGTCCAGGCAAGCGGCTATTCATTCCAATTTGGGAAAGCCCTTTGCCCGTCTGTTTGTAGAGTTCATTGGTTGCGTTCAGCGAATTATTCCAGAACCATCTGGCACAGCCGAAAGCTTTTGATAGCGCCTCCTTCTGCTCATCGGTTGGATAAATCCGTACCTTTGCAACGTTTTTCATTCTGCTATTTTAGCACGAATTACATTCACCATAAATTTGCTGTGACGCATAACTAGCTGGCTGTTTTCGGGGCATCGGAGCGAAGCGTGCCGCAGGCTTACCCCTCAACAGCCTTGAGGTGTCCATGTATCCCGACGCTCATCCTTGGTCGGATAGAGCGCGGGACTTATAGCCCCTCAAACTCCCCATTAGTTAAAGAATCATTAACACCCGCAAAAGAAGCTATGGAAGCGGGTCTAATTCGCTGCGTCGGTGTTTCCAACTTCTCAGTTGAACAGATTCAGCAGGCGCGTGATCTAGTTGATATTGTCTCTGTCCAGAATCAGTACAACCCCTGGTATCGTCAGCCAGAGCTTGATGGTGTACTGGAATACTGTGAGCAAGAAAAGCTAACGTTTTTGCCTTGGAGTCCTTTAGGTGGTAGCCGTCGTGTCAGCCGCTTACAAGATATTCCTGAAATTGCAAAACTAGCTCAGGAAAAGGGCGTATCCGTATACTCAATTGTGCTGGCACGGCTACGTGCTAAGTCACCAACAATAGTCCCTATCCCTGGTGCAACTAAAACTACCAGCATTGAAGATTCAGTGCGATCGCTCGAAGTAACGCTGTCACAAGCGGAAGTAAGCCAAATCGATAAGGCATCCTAACAGCCAAAGCAATAAATTTTTTGAGTTTCTAAGTGGTTACAGACTGCCGAGGGTAACTTATCTTTAGGTATGTTTTGCCGATCTAGCTGGACTTGCAAACTAGTCAGAGGATCAACGCCAGGAGAAACCAAAAATTCTAACTGCTGGATGTGAGACCAAGTTGCGAGATTATCCAAAATTTGGGCGGTCGCTTGCAGATAAGGATGACTTGACTGCCGATACCAATCATTAGCAGCAACTTGGGCTTGATCTAAACCTAAATGTACAGTTAGAGAAGGTTGACTGAACAAGGCGATCGCTACTGGTCGGGCTTCCTCTTGGACTAACAAGTTATGAAAGCTTGCCAAATATCGCAATTTTTCTAAGCGTTCGTAACGTTCTGTCACTGACAAGGGTTCATCTTGCCAATGGAGCGCCACTGTCACAAGATACGTCTGCAACAACATATGACCCAGCTTTTCCGCCTTTGTCGCCAGATAATTTGAATTGTGGTCAGTCGCTTCAATCAGTAGCGGTACTCGCTCCACCATTTCCAGACCGTAACCCTTCAAACCAGCAATCTTACGCGGATTATTCGTAATTAAGCGAATCTTCTCCACTCCCAAATCATTAAGAATTTGCGCTCCTACCCCGTAGTTTCTTAAATCCGCAGGAAAACCTAAGCGCTCATTCGCTTCGACTGTATCCAGCCCCATATCTTGCAACGAGTAAGCCTTCAACTTATTAATTAGCCCAATGCCACGCCCTTCTTGGCGCAAGTAAACTACTACACCTTTACCCGCGTTCTCAATCATTTTCAAAGCCGCTTGCAGCTGCATTCGGCAGTCACAACGCAGCGAACCCAAGGCATCACCTGTTAAACATTCTGAGTGCATCCGCACCATTACCGGTTGACCTGGAAATTCAGCTGGATTACCTTTAGCGATCGCCACGTGCTCAGAATTATCTATTGTGTTGCGGTAAGCATAGATTTGAAAATAACCAAACTGTGTCGGCAGTTCAGTAACAGTTTCACGATAGACAAACCGCTCATGCTTGAGGCGATAACTGATTAAATCGGCAATACTAATAATTTTTAAGTTGTGATTTTTGGCATACTTAATTAATTCCGGCAACCGCGCCATTGAACCATTGGGGTTCTGAATTTCACAAATTACCCCAGCTGGATATAGCCCAGCTAATTGAGGTAAGTCAACACCAGCGTCTGTATGACCCGCCCGTTTCAAGACACCGCCTTCTCTTGCCCGGAGGGGACAAAGATGACAGATCGGAGCAGCACACGTCTGAACTCCCGTCACATCACGGGATCTCGTATAGCGTCTGCTGCGCTGCTGTACTACCCGTGCTAACACCTAGAGTAGTCGAAGCATCAATGCTGACTGTAAAAGCAGTTTGATTACTGTCTGTAGTGTTACTCACCATTAAAGGGAGATCGAGTTCATCCAAGCGATCGCCCGTCATTGCCAAACAAATTAAACCCCGTGCTTCCACTGCCATGAAATTAATCATGTCCGGTGTAGCGAACTGAGCGGCGCAAATCAAGTCACCTTCATTTTCCCGGTTTTCATCATCGACTACCACAACGGCACGACCAGCTTTGAGGTCTACTAAAGCAGTATCAATCGAGTCAAATTGAAAATGTTGGTTTGAAGTGGTCTTAAGTTGCTGCACAGAAAAGTTCAAGTAAAAATAGTAAAGTTTTTTAAAGTTTACTTACTTTTGATTGTAGCTTGTTTACCAGGTAACAGAAGTTAAAGGTAAAAGTAGGTAACTATAAAAAAGTTCTGTCCCTAAATAAGAGTTTTAGTACTACAATGAGCGCCAAAGTTCAAGCGCTTTTAGTAACCAAAATTGGATAAGGATTAAATAACATGGGCGATATGGGGCGCGTGTCGGTTGGAATAGTTGGCGCGTCAGGCTATGGCGGGGTACAGTTGGTACGACTCTTAATCGATCACCCAGGAGTCGAACTCGTTTATTTAGGCGGTGAGAGTAGTGCGGGTAAAACTTTTGCAGATCTTTATCCTCATCTAGCACATCGTGTTAACCAGCCGATAGAATCGGTAGATCCAGCAACAATTGCCAAACGCTGCGAAGTTGTGTTTCTTTCTTTGCCTAATGGTCTTGCCCATCAGATGGCACCGACACTGGTGGAGAAAAGATGTAAAGTACTGGATCTTTCCGCAGACTACCGATTTAGCAATCTAGAAACATACATTGCCTGGTACGGAGGGGAAAGAAGCGATCGCACTGTTGCCGCAACAGCTGTTTATGGCTTGCCAGAACTGTACCGCTCGCGCATTGCGGAAAGTCAGTTAATTGGTTGCCCTGGTTGCTATCCTACAGCTAGCCTGTTGGCACTCTCGCCACTACTGAAGCAGGGGTTAATCGTACCTGAAACTGCAATTATCGATGCGAAATCTGGCACTTCTGGCGGCGGACGGCAGGCTAAAATCGGTCTATTATTGGCAGAAGCAGATAACTCCTTGGGAGCATACGGCGTTGCGCGTCACCGCCATACCCCGGAAATTGAACAGATTTGTAGTGACTTAGCAGGTCACGAAGTCATGGTGCAATTCACCCCTCACTTGATTCCAATGGTGCGCGGAATTTTAGCAACCGTTTATGCGACGCTAAGTGATCCTGGTTTAGTGCGAGATGACTTAATTACAATTTACACTGCCTTTTACCGCAATTCACCTTGGGTAACAGTATGCGAAAGCGGCGTTTATCCTCAAACTAAGTGGGCTTGTGGCAGTAATCTTTGTTACATCGGAATCGAAGTTGACCCGCGTACTGGTCGCGTGATCGTAATGTCAGCAATTGATAACTTAATTAAAGGACAAGCGGGGCAAGCAATCCAATGTTTGAACTTGATGATGGGTTGGGACGAAACGCTAGGATTGCCTCATCTTGGCTTCTACCCTTAAGTGGGGAAGCAGGGGAACCCGCTGCGCTAGGGAGCAGGGGTGCAGGGGGGAATTAAGACTGTCTGGATGTACGCTCTCTCCTTTGCTCCTCTGCTCCCCTGCCCCCTCTGCCTCATTTTGGTCCTAAACCAACTGCACCAGCATAAACTGCGCGATCGCCCAATTCTTCCTCAATTCGTAGTAACCGATTATATTTTGCTACGCGTTCACTGCGGCACAGCGAACCAGTTTTGATTTGACCAGCACGAGTTGCTACAGCTAAATCAGCAATAGTGGTGTCTTCAGTTTCACCAGAGCGATGACTGATTACTGACCGAAACTTATTACGGGTTGCTAAATCAATTGTTTCTAGAGTTTCAGTTAGAGAACCAATTTGATTGAGCTTAATCAAAATTGCGTTACCAGCTTTTTGCTGAATACCTTTTTGTAAGCGGCTGGTATTAGTAACAAACAAATCATCTCCCACTAACTGAGTGTTGCCTAATTTTTCAGTTAGTAACTGCCAATGCTGCCAGTCTTCCTCGTGCAACCCATCTTCAATTGAAATAATTGGGTACTGATCTACTAATCCAGCCAGGTAGTCAATAAACTCAGTTGGTGCATGAGCCGCACCGTCGTAGACATACTGACCTTCTTTGTAAAACTCACTAGCCGCCACATCCATTGCCAAAGCGACTTCTTCCCCTGGCTTATAACCAGCTTTAGCGATCGCCATCATCAGCAATTCCAAAGCCGCCTGATTTGACTCCAGGTTAGGAGCAAAGCCGCCTTCATCACCTACACCCGTGAGCAACCCTTTGTCGTCTAAAACTTTGCTTAAAGCCGCAAACACCTCCGCTCCCCAGCGTAGCGCTTCCCGAAACGAAGCCGCCCCCACAGGAACAATCATAAATTCTTGAAAATCCACATTGTTAGAGGCATGAGCGCCGCCATTAATCACATTCATCAACGGTACTGGCAGTAAATTCGCTAAAGGGCCACCAAGATAACGATAAAGCGGCAGCCCTAAATACTCTGCACCAGCCTTTGCCGCCGCCAGAGAAACTGCCAAAATCGCATTAGCCCCTAACTGAGCTTTATTAGGAGAGCTATCCAGTGAAATCATCGTGCGGTCCAGGAGTTCCTGGTTAACCACATCCATTTGTGTCAGTTGCGGCGCAATTATCTCATGGATATTTCGCACCGCCTTGAGTACTCCTTTCCCCCCGTAGCGACTCTTATCGTCATCTCGCAACTCGTGAGCCTCAAAAGTTCCAGTAGACGCACCGCTGGGAACCTGAGCCACTCCCACAACCCCGCTGACTAAGTGGACTTCAGCTTCTACCGTCGGTCGTCCACGCGAGTCTAAAATTTCTCTGGCAACAATGGATTCAATCGCAGTCTCTAGCGTGTCAATCATCTTATGTAGCACCTTTATTTAACAAAATAAATATGCTCATCACACACAAATAGAGACTCGGAATGAGGCAGGGTTCTACAAGTACCCATGTCCCCGGTTCCCCTTGTCCTCCTCTCCTCCTCTCCGCTGCGGAAACCTAACCGTTGGATAGGAGTTCAGATGCTTTATCCAAAAAAATGTCTACTCGTTTCAACTGACATCTTGCCTAAGCATAGAATCATTGAACTCGTGTCATGAACGTGATTAAGCGTATCACCCAAAATAACAAAGAATTCAATTATAAGTATGAGATTACTACATACGATGCTACGAGTCGGCAATCTGGAAGAATCTCTCAAGTTTTACTGTGAACTACTGGGGATGGATTACCTGCGTCAAAAAGATTCCATCGGGGTGAGTTTACTCTTCTGCTTTTTGTAGGCTACGGCGACGAATCTGACCACTGTATTAAAGGCTAACCTAATAACTTTGGGTACAAACAAATACGACTTAGGCAATGCTTATGGTCATATTGCGCCCAGAGTTGATGATATCTACGGCACTTGTGAGGGAATTAAAGCTCGTGGCGGTAAAGTGGTACGTGAGCCAGGACCGATGAAACACGGTTCGACAGTTATTGCTTTTGTAGAAGATCCTGATGGGTATAAAGTAGAGCTAATTCAGCTGGGTACTCAAGCTTCAACAAGCAAACAGGAATCTCAACTGCAACTATCCCAGTAATACTTGCTGCTGGTGGAAACGTATCAAGAACTTCCTTGGTTGACATCCACCATCTGCCCTGCTGAGCGACAATACTAATACTACCTCCGCTTTTCAACTAGCAAGTTATGCCAATAATGACCGTGATGGCACTATTTGGTAAGGTACCCTCCGGACAAGCTTATGAATTTTAAATTGTTCTATCTTAAAACTCATAACTTTCTAAGTAACTCATAATTCAAAACTCATAACTCAAAACTATTTAAAGATGCAGCCTACTGACCCCGATAAGTTTACACCTATTGCCTGGGAAGCCATTGTTAAATCTCAGGATGTGATCCTCCGCTTTCAACAACAGCAACTAGAGGTTGAGCATTTAGTCGTTGCTTTATTAGAACAAAATGATTCAGCTGAGCGCATCCTGAGTCAAGCTGGCGTTGATCCAGAGCAATTAAGACAGCAACTCGAAACCTTTACCAAGCGCCAGCCAAAAGTCGCTAAAACTGCCCAGCTGTACTTGGGTCGTTACTTAGACATGATGCTAGACCGAGCAGAGACGCTTAGAGCTAGGATGCAGAAGGACTTAATCTCTGTTGAACATTTACTCCTAGCTTTTGCCGAGGATGAACGGATTGGTCGCCGCTTGCTTAAAGGCTTTAACGTAGACAGTTCAAAGCTAGACGCTGCGATTAAACAGGACAGCCAGAAGGTAACAGACCAAGCCAAGGTAATAGACCAAACCTCAGATCCCCGCTACGAAGCATTAGAAAAGTTTGGACGCGACTTGACAACCCAAGCAAGAAATGGCAAGCTTGACCCCGTTATTGGGCGGGATGAAGAAATCCGGCGCGTGGTTCAGGTATTGTCTCGCCGCAGTAAGAATAATCCGGTGCTGATTGGTGAGCCTGGGGTAGGGAAAACTGCGATCGCCGAAGGTTTAGCTCAAAGGATCATTAACGGTGATGTTCCGGAATCTCTCAAAAACCACCAGCTGATTTCGCTTGATATGGGCAGCTTGATTGCTGGGGCAAAATACCGGGGAGAGTTTGAAGACCGACTTAGAGCCGTACTTAAGGAAGTAATGGACCCCAACAATAAGATTGTGCTATTTATTGACGAATTGCACACTGTTGTTGGCGCTGGTGGCACGTCACAAGGAGCGATGGATGCCGGAAATTTGCTCAAACCGCTGCTGGCGCGGGGGGAACTACGTTGTATTGGCGCAACAACTCTTGATGAATACCGCAAGCACATCGAAAAAGATGCGGCTCTAGAACGGAGATTTCAGCAAGTATTTATCGATCAACCCACAGTTGAAAACACAATTTCAATTCTGCGCGGTCTCAAAGAACGTTATGAAGTACATCACAGCGTTAAGATTACCGATTCGGCGCTTGTTGCTGCTGCTACGCTGTCCAGTCGTTATATTTCTGATCGCTTTTTGCCAGATAAAGCTATCGACTTGGTGGATGAAGCCGCTGCGAAGCTGAAAATGGAAATTACTTCCAAGCCAAATGAATTAGAAACAACTGAACGGCGGTTGATGCAGCTAGAAATGGAAAAGCTGTCTTTGGCAGGGGAAGACCGAGCTAATGCCACAACCAAAGAGCGTATAGACCGGATTGAACAACAAATCGCCGGTTTGAAGCAAAAAGTTGAGCATTTTAACGCCCAATGGCAAGGTGAAAAGCAACTTTTAGATGCTATTAGTACCTTAAAGAAAGAAGAAGACTCTTTGCGGGTACAAATTGAGCAGGCAGAACGCGACTATGACCTGAATAAAGCTGCCCAGCTAAAGTATGGACAGTTAGAAGGAGTGCAGCGCGATCGTGAAGCGAAAGAAGCTTTACTGTTAGAAATTCAGGCGCGTGGTTCTACCCTGTTACGCGAACAAGTCACGGAAGCTGATATTGCAGAGATTGTTGCTAAATGGACGGGAATTCCTGTTAATCGGCTTCTAGAATCAGAGCGCCAAAAACTGCTGCAACTAGAAAGCCACCTGCATCAGCGAGTCATCGGTCAATCTGAAGCCGTTTGCGCTGTTGCGGCGGCGATTCGCAGAGCGCGGGCGGGAATGAAAGATCCTGGTCGCCCAATAGGGTCTTTTTTATTCATGGGACCTACGGGAGTGGGCAAAACTGAACTAGCCCGCGCTTTAGCTCAGTTTCTGTTTGATGCTGAGGATGCTCTTGTGCGCTTGGATATGTCGGAGTACATGGAAAAACATTCGGTTTCGCGCTTAGTGGGAGCGCCACCGGGATATATAGGCTATGAAGAAGGTGGTCAACTTTCTGAGACTATCCGCCGCCGCCCCTACTCGGTCGTATTATTAGACGAAGTAGAAAAGGCACACCCGGATGTGTTCAACATTCTGTTGCAAGTGCTGGATGATGGGCGAATTACTGATTCCCAAGGGAGAGCGGTAGATTTTCGGAATACAGTTATCGTCATGACCAGTAATATAGGCAGTGAACATATTTTGGATGTGTCTGGCGACGATCGCAAATATGAAATGATGCAGAAACGGGTGCTGGATGCATTGCGATCGCACTTTCGCCCAGAATTTCTTAACCGGATTGATGACATTATCCTGTTCCATACTCTCAACCGCAGTGAACTCGCTCAAATTATCCGCATTCAACTCAAGCGAGTGCAAAATCTCTTGGGTGACCAGAAAATTAATTTAGAGTTATCATCAACGGCTCTAGATTACTTGGTAGATTTGGGCTACGACCCAGTTTATGGCGCTCGTCCTTTAAAACGAGCAATTCAGCGACAAGTGGAAAACCCGATCGCTACTAAGCTATTAGAAAATACATTTGTTGCTGGAGATACAATTTGGATTGACATAGTAGATAACCAGCTCACTTTTGGCAAACAGTCAGTACCTAAGCCTCAGCCGTTAGTAATTAGCCAAGGGTTGGCAGAAAGCAAAAGGTAGGGACAACCGAATAAAAATAGGTGGGCGATAGCTCTAAAAAAAAACCATGAGATAAATGATCACAAGCCAATAAAAAAATCAATATAAAAAAAAACTAAAAAAGAAAAACAAAAAAAAAATAGAAGAACAAAAAACAAA
>JAUJND010000067.1:0-5854 GCA_030446505.1 Chroococcidiopsidaceae cyanobacterium YX2bin18
GTTTGGGCTAAACGGCGCAGTGCCTTGGGCGCGCCCAGCCACACGCAGTCCCGCCGACCGCACCCCCCTAACCGGCAGAACTAAATCTGGCGATCGCCCAATGCACTCCTAGTCTGACACCTGCTGCTGACATCTATGCATCCCCAACCTACACTTCCGAAGCAGCGGTGGTAATAAATAGAATGCTGTGTAGTTGCACTGAATTTTAACAAGATTATTTAGAGCCACAACCTAGACAGAATTTAAATTCCAAGTTTTACGTTTGTGTTCAATTACTAAAAAAACACCAAGAAGACTTAATGTTTTATTTGCAAACTATTTTTTAGGAAAGGTAAATGTCATACCAAGTTATTTGGTTTAGGAAATCTGTTAATCAACTACAGTTATTGGATAGGAGTGTAAGTTTTGAAACTGCACGAGCTATAGTCAGTGAACACTTACCGCTTGCAGTCAAAGATATGGAGGCAAAGGGTTTAGATCCAGAAGATACAGATCATTGGTGGGAATCGCTCTTGATCAGTGGAGTAATAAAAATTGAAAATGCTCAAGGCAAGCTATTTAAGGTAGCTATATATTTAGTAAATGACCAAAAGGTAGCAGAGAAAGCTTTAGAGACTGTTGAATCGAAGAAGTTTAGAATAATTCGTACTGTTTTGGGAATAGACCAGCATTGGATAGTATTGACTGATGCTAGGAAGCCGCACTCAAATGACAAGTGGATGGACGTATTATACGAGCAGATAGACCGGAACTCAGGAAAATCAGGTTGTGCTTTGATTGAGATGTGGTAAGTCTTAAACAAGATATTAAAGTTTCAGCATCGAGTTGTGCTTATCTTCGTACCATTCGGTTCTAAGTATATGAAAACTGGGTTAAATTTTGATTAGATAACTATGTCTCACCGCCCTATTTATCTTGATTGTCATGCCACAACACCGCTAGATGAGCGAGTGCTAGCAGCTATGCTGCCTTATTTCACAGAACACTTTGGTAATCCATCTAGCATTAACCATCTTTATGGCTGGGAAGCCGAGGCTGCTATTAAACAAGCAAGGACTATGTTAGCAGATGCCATTAATGCTACACCAGAAGAAATTGTGTTTACAAGCGGTGCTACAGAAGCAAATAATTTAGCGCTTAAGGGAGTTGCGGAAGCGTATTTCAGTAAAGGGCAACATATAATTACGGTACAAACTGAGCATAGCGCCGTTCTTGACCCTTGCCAGTATTTGCGATCGCTCGGCTTTGAAATTACTTTCCTCCCAGTCCAAAAAAACGGGTTGATTGACTTAACGCAGCTAGAAAAAGCATTTCGTCCTGATACGATTCTAGTTTCAGTAATGGCAGCGAATAATGAAATTGGCGTGTTGCAGCCATTAGCAAAAATTGGGGAATTATGTCGCAACGCAGGCATACTTTTCCACACTGATGCAGCGCAAGCCATAGGTAAAATCCCTTTGGATGTTGAGGCGATGAAAATTGACCTTTTATCCATGACTGCTCATAAAGTATATGGTCCCAAAGGAATCGGCGCACTCTACGTTCGTCGCCGCAGTCCTAGAGTTCAACTGTCTCCGCAATTACATGGGGGTGGACATGAGCGCGGAATGCGTTCTGGTACTCTATATCCGCCTCAAATTGTGGGATTTGCTAAAGCTGTAGAACTTGCCATAGCAGAACAAGCCGCAGAAACTAAACGCCTAACTCAACTTAGAGAAAACTTGTGGCAACAATTACAGCGATTGGGTGGTATTCACCTTAACGGTCATCCTACCCAACGACTTCCTGGCAACCTCAATATCAGTGTAGAGGGCGTGGATGGAGCGGCACTGCTGCTGGGATTACAGCCAGTAATGGCGGTGTCTTCTGGTTCTGCTTGCTCGTCTGTAACAACTGCTCCTTCCCACGTTCTGACGGCGCTAGGACACTCAAAACAGCTAGCTTATGCTTCGATTCGGTTTGGGATTGGGCGCTTTAACACAGTAGATGAAATTGACTTAGTAGCACAACAGGCGATCGCCACCATCTCCAGCCTCCGCAAGCAAACTTCCCTTGTTTGATTAAGTAGTTCTAACTAAACAAAAGCTTCGCATAATTTTATACCCTTCAAAGTAGTCCAAAGAAAGCTACATAAAGGTTAAACCCAATGAGTAACTCTATTAAGCTTGACGAGTTCAAGCAACAAGTAGCTGATATGTACAGTCAAAGGAGCAACACTTACGACGAAGGTGATTTCCACCCCCGGCTTGCTCATCGTCTAATCCAACACGCAAGAATCCACAACGGACAGAAAGTTTTGGACATTGCCACAGGTACAGGTTTAGTTGCAATTGAAGCAGCACAGCTTGTTGGTTCTGAAGGTGTGGTTGGAGTTGATATTTCTACTGGTTTACTCAAAGTCGCCCAACAAAAGATATCAGCAGCAGGTTTAAGTAATATTGAACTTGTTGTTGCAGATGCAGAGAATCTAGATCCCGACAACAGTTTCGACAGAGTTCTATGTTGTTCCTTTCATGACCAACCTTCCGGCTGACTTACGCTTATGGCATCGTTTTCTCAAGCCGGATGGACTGATTGGTTTGTGTGTGTTTGCCGAAACCGCTTTTATTAGTGGCGTTGTGTTAAAGAGAGTTGCACAAAGGTACGGTGTTTCGTTAATGTTTAGCGATCTAACTGGGACAGAAAAAAAGTGCTATACGCTGCTACAAGAGTCAGGCTTTGAGGATGTTGAAGTTAAAACCGAGCAATTTGGTAACTATATCAGTTTAAGTGAGACTAAAGGGACTTGGGAGAACAGCCTTAAGCATCCTCTCTGTCGTCCCCTTGAGCAACTTTCATCAGAGCAACTACAGCAAGCCAAGGCTGAGTATTCAGCAGAAATTGAGTTGCTAGTAACGGCTCAAGGACTCTGGAACGATATCACCACTTTTTTTGTCTTAGGGCGCAAGAGAGCAGCCAATTAACCCTTGTGTAACCTCTTTTAGCTACCGCCCACAGTCCGGATACGTCTGTAGTTGCTGGGAATATCTAGCCAATACTCTAAATAACAGAAAACATAGATATTTAAAACCAAGTAATTTGCGATCGCTCCTCCACTACCCGTTGATAAACTTTTTCCGTCTGCTGAGCCAACTTAGCCCAGTTAAATCGCCGCTCCAAATCTTCATAAGCATTATCAATTAGCCACTGCTGATAACTAGGATTCTTTAACACCTCTAGAATGCCCCAAGCGAGAGAATCAGTATTGTTAGTCCAGGTGACAATGCCAGTTTTGGTATGTTGCACGACTTCTGGCAAACCGCCCGCATCTGAAACTACAACAGGGACACGGGAGGCAAAGCTTTCTAAAGCCACAATCCCAAACGGTTCATAGAAACTCGGAAAAACAGCACAGTCGGCAATAGTTTGAAATTTATTTAAGGGTTCATCTGACATAAATCCAGTGAATAAGCACTTGTCCCAAATTCCTAGATCCCAGGCTTGACGCTTTAAATGATCAGTATTGCCGCCACCAACAAAAACGAATTTAACGTATCCCCCCATTTCCCAAAGTACCTTGGGAGCCGCATTAAGTAGGACAGAGACACCTTTTTCGTAAGTCATGCGACCGACGTAGTAAACTATTTTTTCGCCATCGTTGGCAAATAGGCGGCGGAAGTTTGCCGTATCAAAGCCGTACTGCTGTTTCTTTTCCGCGCGAATACCGTTGTAGATCACATCAATTTTGTCCCAAGGAGTTTCCAACGCCGACTCAATTTCCCGCCGCATATAGTCGGTGCAAACAATAACTCGCCAAGCGTTGTAGACTAAAAGCTTTTCTTTGCCGCTGATGTAGTGTTGGGTATCCGTGCGGATGCCGTTGTGACGACCGTGTTCTGTAGCATGAATGGTAGCAATTAGGGGAACTTTGAAGTTGTGCTTGAGCGCGATCGCGGCATCTCCTACTAACCAATCATGAGCATGAATTACATCAAATGAACCTTCTTCCAACATCAGTTTAGCCCCGTGGCTACCAATGCTCTCGTTCAAGTTCACTACCCAATGAAAAAAGTCATTACTTGCAGCTACAGATACACGATGTACTTGTACCCCTTCCACTACCTCGTATAACGGCGCTGACCCAAACTCCACCGTAATCAGGTGAACTTCATGCCCTAGCTTTACCAGTTCTGGATACAACTCTGCAACATGGCGGGCAATTCCCCCAACTATCCGCGGCGGAAACTCCCAAGTTAATACCAGAATTTTCATCCTCAATCCCCACAACTTTATATATCTATAAATATTTACATCTATCTAAAGATATGCGTTGGAAAATTGAACTGGTATAATTACTTAAATATTAGGGCATTTTAACAGTGGATTAAGATAACTGCTACCAGTGGCTCTAAGCTGGATGAGTTATTTCTATAGGTTACACTCTTCATTTTGCTTAATTATTAGGAAGCGAGCGCCTGTAACACTTCAAACTAAGCTGATTGCTTTAATATCGACTGAACTTCTTGCCGGAAGTTCAACCAAGCAGTCACTGCTAAAGGGTGAGATCCAGCTTGTTTTTGCATCAAAATAACGCCATCTTTGAAATTAATAATCCCGTATTCCCGATTACTAAATAGCTGGTCGATTACAGTAATGCTTTGCTGTAACAACTGGCGCTCTTCATCAAAAGCAACTTGATACTGCTGTAACTGCCAAAGATCGGCAATGACATAATCTACATTTATTACCTGACGAGCATCATTCCGCAACTGCAATGCAGGCCAACGCAAGATTTCGCGGCGGCTGGAAAGAGGGGGTACGAGGTAAGTTGTTGCGGACACACTTGCATTAGGTGGAATCTGAGCCAGCATTGGTCGCAATTGACTTACATGATGCCACTGCTTGGTTAAAGAGACATGAACCCAAGGATCGAAAGAATCTGGCAGGAGAAAATAAAAAGTGCGATTCAGACTAGAACTGCTGGAAGTAAAGGAAAAAAACAGTGAAAGACCGATGCAGAAGACCCAAAAACGTCGAAATGATGGTTTAAATGCTTGGGGATGGTGTGACCACCAGAGAATTGCGCCGTAAAATAAACCTGGAACTACGGTCATCGCATAGCGAATATTAAAAGATAAAACAGACTCTCCTTGACCCAAAAACAATTTTAGTAGGGGAAATCCAGCAATTATCCAAGATGCAGGTGCAACTGCTGGGACAAAAGCCAAAGGCAACCATTGACCTAATAAATACTGAAGTGTGCCAAAAAAAGGTGAAAGAAGCTCTACCAGCAAGCGCCAAGGATTACTGACCATTCCCCAAATGATTTCTAGCGTAGAAGCAGAATCGCCAGCTGCATACTGTCCAAACCGCTCAATCATGAACCGCCGCGAAATATCTTCGGAAAAAAGCGGCATGATTAAATTAGTTAGAACCAGCATATAGCCCAAGCTAAGTGTGCAGACAGCAAAACCAGTTCGGGGACGTTTACTTAAAATTAGGTAAAATCCAACACCAAAAAGTGTTACACCGCTGTCTTCCCTCACTGCCAGAATTAAAATAGCTAGCACCCAAAACAGCCACCACAACCTCTTTTCCATTGCCAGCAATAGCCCAAATATAAATAGTGGCAGTTGGCTGACATCGTGGAAATTGGATAAGGTAGGTCCAATAATCGCATTCGCCGCATAAAAACTTGCTGTAATCATTGCCGCTAAAGACGGCTGGAGATACTGTCGCGCCAGCACATACAGAACTATGCCAGCGGCAGTAATTAACGTGACTTGCAAAACAGTCAGGGTTGCTGGAAAGGGAAACAGCGCATAAAGCGGTAGCCAGAGTAACAAGGCTGGAGTGAAGTGTTGCCCTAAACGGT
>JAUJND010000067.1:5954-24073 GCA_030446505.1 Chroococcidiopsidaceae cyanobacterium YX2bin18
GCATAAAGCGGTAGCCAGAGTAACAAGGCTGGAGTGAAGTGTTGCCCTAAACGGTGGTAAAACACAGTTGGAACTTCGCCACTGTGGACGACGTTGGTTGACAGGCTGGAAGAAAGGGAACTTTGAAAGAAGCGTCCGTGGAGGTTATTCCAAAATACTTGATTAAAAATGCCTTGATCGAAGGAGGCGTATAAGCTGTAGTAGCGATTTAGGGTGAAGATTAAGCCCAAGACGAAGAAGGCGATCGCCAGATTAATCGCTAATCTTAGCCCCGGTTTCTGCAATTTCAATAACATCATTTTTAGGTAAGAGACGCTGCCAAAGGGTATTGTAATCAACGTCAGAGCGCTGTATTCACCTACTAATTCAATAACAAGTAGCACACGCGACCAAATTAATTGCAAAATAGAGGCACGTTATTGTTGCTGCCTACCATGCCGACTTTACTAGTTGATACCCAAAACTTACTTGTTGACCTGATCGCGCGGTACTCACCACACGTAGATTATCTTGTGATTCGCTTAGAAGAAGCAGAAGGAACTGATATTTTGTTGCGCGGCGACAAGGTAGAAACTCTGAGTGAAGGTATTTCGATTGGCGGACAAATTCGGGCTTGTTATAAAGGTGGCTGGGGGTTGAGTAGTTTTAATCACCTGGGTACGATTAGCGATCGCATTGAAGAAGCAGTAGCAGCCGCGCGGATAGTTGGCGATGGCGAAACTGTGCTTGCTCCGATCAATCCAGTTCAAACTACTTGCTTTTTACCTCTGACTGGCACAGATCCCCGCAAAATTTCACTTGCTAATAAAAAAGAACTGTGCGATCGCTATAGCCAAATCTTAAAGAGCGTTGACCCTAGAATTACAACTACTTCTGTCCGTTATGGTGACACAGCCCAACGAGTAATTATTGCTAGTTCAGAAGGCACACTAATTGAGCAATCTTGGGTAGATATGGAAATGCGCTTTGCTGCCACTGCCAGAGATGGTGATACTGTCCAAACTGGGCGCGAAACCACAGGATCACGCAAAGCTTATGAAGATTTAACTGATTTAGATGAACAAGTCCGCAGTGCTGCTCAAAGAGCGATCGCGGCGCTGTCTTTGCCACCTGTTAAAGGCAATACCTACACTGTTGTCATCGATCCAATTCTCAGCGGTTTATTTGTCCACGAAGCTTTTGGTCATCTTTCAGAAGCAGACATGGCTTACGAAAACCCGGATTTACTCGAAGTAATGAGCTTAGGACGGCAGTTTGGACCAAAAGAACTCCAAATATTTGATGGTGCTGCTCCAGAGGGTCATCGTGGCAGCTACTTCTATGATGATGAAGGCACACCCGCTACTACAACTCAATTAATTAAAGATGGAGTTTTGGTAGGACGACTGCACTCCCGCGAAACGGCGGGCAAGTTGGGAGAAGTGCCTACTGGCAATGCTCGGTGTCTTAACTACCACCATACTCCGATTGTCCGCATGACTAATACCTGGATTGAGCGGGGTAAAACACCAGTAGCAGACTTATTTACCGATATCGAGGAAGGAGTTTATGCCCGTAACTGGCTAGGCGGGATGACAAATGGAGAAATGTTCACTTTTAGTGCAGGTGAAGCTTGGATGATTCGCAACGGAAAAATTGCCGAACCTGTGCGAGATGTAACGCTTTCGGGTAATGTTTTCCAAACCTTAGCTGACATTGAAGCGATCGGTGATGATTTTTATTGGGATGAATCCGGTGGCTGCGGTAAAGGAGGGCAAAGCGGTTTACCAGTAGGTTGTGGCGGTCCCAGTCTCCGGATTCGTGATGTAGTGGTTGGGGGCGAGGCATCCTAGAGTTTGAGTAGTTATGAGCATTCCCATCCTCCAGCCGGATCAGTCTTATACCTTTAGAAGCTACTTTGAACTGTCTTTTGAGCCAGAGGACATCCCTATTGAATTTGGCTATTCATTGCAGCGCTCCTATCTGAACTTGCAAAAGTCCACCGCAGAACTAGATCGACTGATTAATCTCAAATCAAGAATTGAAGAGAGCTTGCCTTATATTAGTCTGACCAGTGGGCAGCCCGACGGGAGTTATTAATCGCACCTATCTTGCTGGATTTAGTTCACTATACCCGTGCTCAGCTAAGGATCGAATATCCGCTTACCGTTACAGATCAGCTAAAAGGTTCCCTAGACTATTACCTCCACTCAGATCGTAAACTCTTGGTCGTGGAAGCTAAGAATGCAGACGTATCGCGGGGCTTCACACAACTTGCTGTGGAACTAATTGCCCTCGATAAGGAGTGACTCTGATGAGTCGACTTTCCATGGTGCTGTCTCTACAGGGATATCTGGCAGTTTGGGCTTCTGCACCGACAGCAGAGACAGATCACCCAAGACCTTAACTTATACCGCGTTCCGGCTGACTTAGAAGAACTGCTTCGCATCCTGATCGCTATCTTAAGTCCCTAAAAATACCAAAGGATACTAACTTGTAGCTTAAATATTTTTAAGAAACCATTTATAAAGTAAATCTTTAGGTGACAAGACGACGCAACATAATCCGAGTCATCACAGCATAGATAGCAGCTTCGCTCATTTCCGGAAGACGTTCATAATCCTTGCTGAGAGGATGATAGAGGTTGAACCATGCAAAAGTTCGCTCAACTACCCAACGTTTGGGTAAAACCTCAAAGGTGGATTGTGTGCGGTGCATCACCTCAACACGAGCTTGAATCATTAGCCAAACAGCTAAGGCAAATTTGTCACCGTCATAGCCGGAATCAACCCAAATCACCTCAACCTTCTCTAAAATCTCTGGATGTTCTTCCCACAGTTCCATCAAGGCATAAGCAGCCAGTACTCTTTCCCCTGCATTGCCTTCACTGACTACCACTTTGAGTAATAATCCTAGACTATCTACAAGCGTTTGCCGCTTCCTTCCTTTTACCTTTTTGCCGCCATCGAAACCATACACATCCCCTTTTTTCAGTCGTTTTTACTGACTGGCTATCTGCGGCGATGGCGGTGGGTTGAGTTGCTTTGCCTAATTTTTGGCGCACTTGGTCACGTAAGGTGTGATTCATCTGCTCCCAGAGTCCATATTTTTGCCATCTGCGGTAGTAGCTGTAAACAGTTGAGCTTGGTGGAAAATCTCGCGGCAGCATATCCCATTGACATCCTGTTTTCAAGTGATAGTAGATAGCATTACAGACTTCTCGCATATCAGTAGTACGCGGATGTCCGCCAGATTTGGCTGGCGGAATTAGAGGAGCGAGAATCAGCCATTCAGCATCGCACAGGTCTGTAGGATAAGCTGAGACATCCTTGCCGAGTACATATATACTTTTCCTCGGCATCCTACCCTTAGTCTTCAATCTACTGGCTCGCCTTTATATTTACTTTATAAATAGCCTCTAATGGAGCATTCCAATAACACATTACTGAAGAGTCGACTACAAATATTTGTTGGGTTGCTCATTTATGCACACTCTTACTTACTTTGCTGACTTCTTGCTCTAATACTGTTAGATCCAAGCGACGTAAAATTTCAATAGTTATAGGGCGTTTAGCATCCCAAAAATGAAAGACTCAAAAAATTCTTGAGCAATATAAGAATTTAGCAGAAATGAAATATACTCTGCTTGCTCTTGAGTTTTACAAGCGATGAAGTAGCAAGTGTCGTCAAGAACAATCGGCTTACTATCATAGTTACTAATTACTTTAAAATAGAGTTTTTTGTAAAATCCAGAAATAGCAACTTTCCAAAAAGAGAATGAATAATCTCCTAGACCAAACATAGAAAATCTACGGCGGTTCTTGTAAATTGAGCTGCCACGTTTGTCTAATAAGTGTGCGTACGCTAGAAGGTATTTCCAAGTTTTAGGTGCAATATCTTGTACTAAGGTAGTATCATCTCGCACAGACTTCTGTGTAACCAGCATCCAACGTTTTGGAATAATAGCCAAGTTATTAGCTACTTCCGAGCTTTTGAACATTGGGTAAATAAAAGTATCTTCAAGCTCAACAATCTCACCAAAACCGTTTCGGTATTTATTCCCCTTCTTGCGTTAGTTCCATAACTTTGGCACAATCATGTTTTATACCTGAACGCCAATTATTCATGTTACCAAGTAAGTGTCTCCAACGCTCAAATGACTCGACAGAAGAAACAAGTATGCCGCTACGACTTCCGATAGTTCGTACTAATTTATTGCTTTCTAAATTGTTGTAAATGCGGCTAGTGAGATTAAAATCAGCCGGAGAAAACTTACAGACCAGAAGACAAGCATCAACGGAAGCGCTAAAGTACGTAGAGGCATCAATATGATAAATGGCTGAGTCTGACAAGCTGATCTTTATTTTTCCATGCATAAGTAAGTAACTTTCTAGCAACGGCAGTTTTGTATAGCATTCCCATGATGGCATCCCGATTATTTAGCCAGTGTAGAACGCGAATAAGTATCCATTCTGATATGTCAAAATTGCTTTTACCTGTAAGCGCATCTAAGCCATTATATTTTTTTGAAAATTGGACTTTTCAGGAATATTGGAACTATTAAAAGAGCCAAGGTGCGAGTTTGTAACCCAAGGAGGATTACCAACAACCAGCATTGGATTAGGCAAGTTTTCGAGAATGATAGACCAATTACTATAAAAGAAGTTACCTTCTTTTACACTCACTTTATTTTTATCTATTCTACTTTCAAGTTTTGAATTTACAGCTTCAACATAAGCCGATGAAATATCTAAGCCGATAGCTTTTGTAATTGTAGGAAATTGGTCAAGAGCCGTGAATAAGAAGTTCCCAAGCCCACAGGTAGGCTCAACAAGTGACTTTGGTTGAAACTCCGAACTCGACAAAGCTTACACACTTTGTTAGCAAGCTCTATTGGAGTTTGAAAGTCTCCAAATTCTACCTGCCTAGCCTTTACTGTATTGCTCATCAATCTACTGCACTTTATAATTCCGCTAATTTTTCCTGCTTCCGCAATCACGCGAGAGCATTGAAGTCTCTATTGGAGTGCATTAGAAATTGTCAAGTAACCTTCCATGAGGGGGACATTGCTCAAAAGTTCATTGGCGATAGTATAAGCTTCAACATCATCAATAGGTAAATAACGGTCATGCATAAAAGCAACAAGATCATCAGCATTACCATTATTTGCTAAAACTTTTTTAATGTTGTAGTTGTTTGATAATCTGCTGTTCGCTCTTTCTCGACAAAAATTGTGTGGATAATTTTTAAGGTTGAAGTTCGTGTTTTTGAATCATCTGTTTTGCTGTAAACAAAAACTAAAAGAGAGTAACCCAAACCAAAAATTTTCTGTCGTGCAGATTTAAATGGACAAGATGATTGTGGTTGCACAATACTGGTTACTTTTTATATCAACATTGAGTTCCGGTAAATCAATTCCTGATGCAGAACTGCCCATCGTGAAAGTGTACTTTGTAGAAAGGTATGCTTTGAATTTACGCTCAACGTATGTGCCTACTGCCTTGCCATCAGTTACGCCGTAAAGTGTTGGTTCTGGATACACAGATTCAATTTCTGTAAATATTCTGGCTTCATCAACCAGAAATTCAATTGTCAAAGTAGGCTTCAAGATACTGCCTCCTCGTTAATGGCTACGGCTCGTATCATTCTACGAAAAGATTTAATGCTGCATCAACCTGTTTAAGTAAAGCTTCTAAAGTAGTGGAGTTGTCTAGAATTACGTCTGCGCGATCGTGACTTTTTCTTGAATTGGCATCTGACTCTGAATTCGTGCTTGTGCCTGTTCTCTAGTTAATTGGTTGCGCTGCATCAATCGTTCTAATTGCTGTTGCTGTGAACAGTAAACCACCCAGATTTCTGTCACTAAATCAGTCATTCTAGCTTCAAACAGTAAAGGTACTACTAATACAACTGTTTGTGCAGTTAATTCGTTAATTGCCTTAACAAAGTAATCGCGCACATAAGGATGAATTTGCTGCTCTAACCAACGCCGCTCATCCTCACTACTAAAAATAATTTGACCTAACTTTTGGCGATTGAGTGTGCCATCTAATAGCACACATCAGGGTAACGTTCGGCGATCGCCTTGAGGACTGAGAACCAGTTTTAACAACTTCTCTGGCATAAATGTCTGCATCTAAAACTGGTAGATGGTAGGCAGTAGCAAGATAACGTGAAACCGTGCTTTTTCCGCTAGCAATGCCTCCAGTTAAGCCAATGATGCGACAAGGTTTGATGCAAGCCATGTTTGTTGTCATTACTACTGCAAAAAAGTAGTTGCGAGTAATCCAGCCTCCTGGGGAACACTTCTTAGTCAGAGGCTAAATCAGGCATTAACTAGGTATTAACATTACAAATACAGCTTAACTCCGAATTTAGTCATCAATTCAAGCGTACTATCCCATGTTAGGCAAGTTACTAAAGCGGCGTTACCAAGTTTCTCAAGTCCTAAGTTCAGGCGGATTTTGTCAAACTTACCTGGCACAGGATATCAGGCTACCAGATCATTGCACCTGCCTTGTCAAGCATATGTCGCCTGCCAATGACAACCAAGACCTGCAAACTTTCAGGCGGCTATTCACTAGAGAAGTAGCAGCGCTCTCAAAACTAGGTAAATATGATTGTAGTGCCTCAGCTATTGGCTCACTTTGAAGAAAACCACCAGTTCTACTTAGTGCAAGAGTTTGTTGTCGGGCATTCCTTAAGTGCAGAACTGCAACCTGGTCAAATCTGGACTGAAGCCCAGGTGGTTGAACTATTACAGGAAGTTTTGGGCATCCTAGAAGTTGTACACGCTCACGGGATGATTCATCGAGACATTAAGCCAAGTAATCTGCTCAGACGACATCAGGATGGGCGGTTAGTCCTGATAGATTTTGGCTCGGTCAAGCAAGTCGGGACGCAAGTGGTGACTGCTCAAGGACAGACTAGTGGGATTGCGATTGGCATCCCTGCAACTCTTGCTATTGGCACAGTGGGTTATATGCCTGCTGAACAGTGGCGAGGTAGACCACGTCCTAACAGCGATATCTATGCTCTAGGGATGATTGGCATCCAAGCGCTAACAGGCCTACCTCCTACACAGTTATTACAAGATGCTGATACAGGTGAGATAATCTGGCAACCCCAGATTTACATCAGTTTCCATCTAACGAGTGTACTTACCAAATGGTGCGTTACCACTTCAAAAGACCGCTATCAGTCGGCAACTGAAGTATTGCAAGCGCTACAGCTACCAGCCACGCTGTTACCAACACACGCAGATGCGGTATCAGTAACTGCTCCATCTCAAAATCAAGCCCAATTTAAACAAGACACTATACCGATTGGGCAAGGTCGCGCGATAACACAATTAAGTGATGCTGCTCCTAGTTCGCCTCACAAATATGTCCTGCTTGGTATAACAATGATTACTTCGGTAACGCTGATGGTTGGCAGCTACTATTCTTGGCGATCGCCCGTCCCCACTTCTCAAATCCCACAGAAAGTTACTACCCCGACTCCAAATACTGCTTTAGGGAATATAACTCTAGCCAAGACTCTAAGTGGACATTTAGACTCAGTTTGGGTTGTTGCTTTAAGTCCCGACGGTCAAACCCTGGCTAGTGGTAGCCAGGATCAGACAATCAAACTTTGGCATTTAGCTACTGGGAGGCTAAGTACTTTTGCTGGACATTCAGGAGCCGTTTGGTCTATTGCTTTCAGCCCAGATGGGCAAACCCTTGCTAGTGCTAGTAGCGATAACACAATTAAGCTCTGGAATCTAAATAGTGGGAGGCTGCGTACCCTTACTGGGCATTCAGGAGCCATTTGGTCGATTGCCTTTAGCCCAGATGGACAAACTCTTGCTAGTGGTAGTAGCGACAACACAATTAAGCTCTGGAATCTAAATAGTGGGAGGCTGCGTACTCTTACTGGGCATTCAGGCGTGGTTAGGTCTATTGCCCTCAGCCCAGATGGGCAAACCCTTGCTAGTGGTAGTAGCGATAACACAATTAAACTCTGGAGTTTGAGCAGTGGAAAACTGCGACGTACTTTCTTAGGACATACGAACCGAGTTCTTTCCGTTGCTTTGAGTCCTGACAGCCAGATCCTTGCTAGCGGCAGTGTAGACAAGACAGTTAAAATTTGGCACCTGAACAGTGGAAAACTGCTACACACTCTTTCCGGAAATTCCCATTGGGCTAATTCAGTTGCCATCAGTCCTGATGGGCGAACAGTTGCTGGTGGCATTGGTGACATCGTTAAAATCTGGGATTTAAATACGGGAAAGCTACTTCATAAACTGTCTGGACATTCAAGCGATATTACTTCTATTTCCTTCACTGCTAACGGAATTGTTAGTGGTAGTAGAGATAAAACTATTAAGATTTGGCAATTTTTAAGTAAGCCAAAATAATTTCTAATTCGTACTTAAAACCCACGTACGCAAATAATGGCAGACAAAAGTCCTAGAAACCGCGCAGGGGGGAAGTGTCTGTCTAGTCCGCGACCATAAGTCGCCAGGTGCAAGAAACTAAGTGGAAGTTATGACCCGCTGTATAATTGCTTGTGTTAAGCCCTCTAAAGTATAT
This sequence comes from Chroococcidiopsidaceae cyanobacterium YX2bin18, assembly GCA_030446505.1. Taxonomy (GTDB): domain Bacteria; phylum Cyanobacteriota; class Cyanobacteriia; order Cyanobacteriales; family Chroococcidiopsidaceae; genus JAHHHE01. The sequence goes on from JAUJND010000067.1 coordinate 14,507, forward strand.
TCTTCTGCTTCTATATCCACGCGCTCTAGCAGAGAAATACAGGTTTTCGAGGTTTGAGGACCGATTGAAGCTATACAAACACGCTCTAAATTAGCACCGCCGTTAGCTTCTAATAGTTGGCAGAAATTTTGCACAGTTTTAGAACTGGCAAAGGTAATTAGATCTATGACACCACGCTGGAGAGCATCTAGGGCAGCTGGCGCGATCGCCTCTGGACACCGAGACTGATAAGCCGCTACCTCTATCACCTCTGCACCTTTGGCGGTTAACTCCTTAACCAAAACCTCTCGTCCTCCAGTCTCAACTCTGGGAAATAGCACCTTTTTGCCTGACAACGCCTCTGGGAAGTGTTCAACAATTGCATCTGCGACAAAGTTCGGCGGGATAAAGTCGGCAACTAATCCTTGTTGTTGCAAACTTGTAGCTGTTTTCTCACCCACTACAGCAATTTTGACTCCAGCTAAAGCACGGGTATCTAATTTTTGGCTTCTTAGTCGCTCAAAAAAGTAGTCCACGCCATTAGTTGAAGTCAGAATTAACCAGTTGAAGTCTGATAAATGCGCGATCGCCTGATCCAAGTCTGACCAACTTGAAGGAGGACAAATTTCTAACGTCGGCATCTCAATTACAGTTGCGCCTTGTTGCCTTAGGCGATCGCTAAACTGACTCGACTGCCCAACTGAGCGTGTGACTAAAATTGTTTTACCTGCGAGGGGGAGAGAAGGAGCAGGGGAGGTAGGGGGAGCAGGGGGAGTAGGGGGAGAGTATTGGGGTTTGTTCATTGCATTATTATTTAGTAAATAATTGCGTAGTCCTACAACTTCTCCAATTACAATTACCACTGGCGAAAGCGAGACACCAGCTGTTTGCTCAATAATATTTTCCAATTGGGCTGTCCAGATCTGTTGTTGCGGACATCCTGCCCAACGAATTATGGCAACAGGTGTTTGGCGCGATCGCCCGTGTCGCAACAACTGATGCACAATCTCAGCTAGCTGTTTCCCACCCATCAAAATTACTAGCGTCTCAATCCGCGCCAAAGCTTCCCAGTCTAGCTGCATTGGCTCATGAGCAGTTAAAACAGCAAAACAGCGACTGAGGACAGGATCTGTCAGCGGAATACCTGCCAGTAACGGCGCTGCTAGTGCTGAGGAAATCCCTGGTACTACCTCAAATAAGCAACCAGCTGCTATCAATGCCTCAATCTCGGAAGTTGAGCGACCAAAGATGAACGGATCACCACTTTTAAGTCGTACAACCTGTTTACCCTTAAAACAATACTCTACCAATAGCTGGTTAATCTCTGCTTGCAGCGTACTTGGTTGCCCACCGCGTTTCCCAACATCTAGTTTGACGCAGTTAGGTTTAACCAATTGCAACAACTGGACATCTACCAAAGCATCGTAGATTAACACCTCGGCTTCAGTAAGTAGCTGTTGCGCTCTTACAGTGAGATAACTTACATTTCCTAGCCCAGCACCCACAAGATAGACTTTGCCACTGCGAGTCATGATTCAGCCACACGTAAATTTTATGTTGAACGCTGAGTATTTATTTCTTGTAGCAGTTGCTCAACAGAGGCAGCTTTTTGAGGATTGCGCTGGGACATGAATAAATCTCTGGCTTTTTCCAAGGCTGCGATCGCCTGTTCTATCTTGTCTTGCTTTACCAAAGCAGTTCCTAATTTTAAGTAAGCATCGACATTTTTAGGAGCACGCTCAATCAATTCTTGCAATTCAGTAGTTGCATCCTCTAACTTGCCTTGCTGCATCAGAACATCTCCCAATAGCAAGTGAACCATGTCATTACTAGGATGCCTAGAAAGCACATCTCGAAAAGCTGCCTCTGCACTTTTGTAGTCTTTTTCCTTGTAAAGTGTGACACCTTTTTCGTAGCCTTTGGAGGTAGAAATCCACTCTCGAATGAAATAACCAAGGATTGTTAAACCAAGAACAACTACAGCGACGGCGACAATAAAATAAATTTGTTGTGGCGTTTCTAACATTTATAACTCTCCAGTTTTGATCTAAGGAGCAACCTCACTGGAAGTTGCGTAACTTAGTAAAGAAATTAATGCTCAAAATCAATTCTGACCAAAGAATCGCCAGTTTTTGCAACGCCATCCTAATAAATGATAGACACTCAAGAATTCAAAGTCATTATTGTCACACAAGAAAATTATGAACGGCGCGAGGATGAAAATATGGGGAGTAAATTTAAGTTTTGGTTCGAGCACGAGGAAGTTGGTCTTTGTCTGTATAAGCAAGTGCGACATAAATTAGGCGAAGATTGGGCGGAAAAAGTTGCAGCTGAGTTATGTGAACTCTTGGGCTTACCTCACGCTGATTACGAACTAGCAAAAACTTGGGAAGGAAATCGTGGCGTAGTTTCACGCTACTTTTTGCCAGAAGGGGGAACGCTCGTTCATGGCAACGAAATTCTCACTCCAATCGTACCGAACTACCCCACATCTGGAATATACAAGGTATCACAACACACGATTGATGTAGTTCTTGGAGTTATTGAAGACAAATCTGTTAACTTACCCCTTGATTGGACAGCACCAAGCGGTATTCAAACAGCAATGGAAGTGTTCGTCGGCTATCTTTTATTGGATGCGTGGATTGGAAACGGTGATCGCCACCATGAAAATTGGGGGTTTGTCCGAAATCAGACGGCATCTACTTCAGGATCAACGATACACTTAGCACCAACTTACGACCATGCTTCATGTTTGGGGCGCGAACTCTCTGATGAAAAGAGGCAGACACGCCCAGTACAGGCATATGCGAACAAATGTTTTTCTGCGTTCTATAGTAGTCAGGACTTACGCAGTTGGACACAGTAATGTCATTCTGAGCAGTAGCGAAGAATCTCTGGGATGCTTCACTGCGTTCAGCATGACATTCAACTGCGTAACTCCTAAGTAGTGTTAACGACGAAAAAACTCTCAAAACCTTTGATATGTTTGACCGCGTTGCTCATCGCTATCCTAAAGCTGCCCATATATGGCTAGAGCGCCTTGGAAGCATATTAAAAGCGAATACAATAGGGATTTTTCGTCGTATTCCTAGTGATCGCATCTCTCCTATTGCAGATCAGTTTGCACAAGACATTCTTGAAATTAACCAGTATCGGCTACTTACCTTAAGAAAAACACTACCTTGAAAACACTTAAAACACTATTTTTGACTTGGCAAGACCCCGAAAGTCGCCGCTGGTTTCCTATTGGTCGTTTGACGTTCAATACAGATAAATACTATTTTGTCTACACACAAGGAGCAAAAGAAGCTCAAAAAGAATACGGGTTTAAACCCTTGTCATCGTTTCCGCGCTTAGATGAGGTATATGAATCTACTCAGTTGTTTGCTGTATTTTATAATCGGTTGATGCCCCGCGCGCGTCCCGAATACTCAGATTTTGTTCAATCGCTCCATATTCCCGAACATGAAGATGATCCGCTTGCAATTTTAGCCCGTAGTGGTGGGCAAAGAAAAACGGACACCCTCGCTGTTTTTCCATGTCCAGAACCGGATGAAGAAGGGCGATACCATATTCACTTTTTCTCGCATGGGCTGCGACACTTACCAGAATGCTCAATTGAGCGGATTAATCGCTTTAAGCCAGGGGAAGAGTTATGGTTAGCTCACGAATTTCAAAATCGATACGATTCCCAGGCATTAACTTTAAACACCGAGGATCACTACATAGTAGGGTATTGTCCGCGCTACTTGAATAGTGAAGTCTTTGAGCTTCTGCGGCAGAATCTAAGTAGGGTTGACGTGCGTGTAGAGGGTGTAAATCAACCATCCACACCGCTTCAGTTTCGTCTGTTGTGTAATATGACCGCCCAGTGCAGCGACGACTTTCGCCCCTTCTCTAGTCAAGAGTATCAACCCCTTACAGATGAAGTTGCAACTGCGGGAACTCTTATGTAAAGAGATGAGTAATAACTAAAACAGAACTTAAGCATAAATATCGAGTTGCACCATTTTTCAAGGACGTTTGGAAATATCTTGTTTTAAGCTAAAAGACAAGCAAGTGGGAAGATGAGATATTCCAGAAAAAAGAGTTTCCAAATAAATTGGTAAAACTGAGCGATCGCCTTTTTATCCTGCAAATCCACGCTTAAGCTTTGCCACCATATTAAACCCAGTAATCCTAGCTGAGTGCTGACTAGGAATACTGAATTAACCGCTTCAAGCCACAACCCAGCAATTACCATACCTAAATAGCACACAGTTAATACCCAACGCGCAAGATTAAATACCCGCTCTTTTCCTAGTGCAATTGTAAAAGTTGTGATTTGGTATTGCCGATCGCCTTCCATATCGGGGATGTCTTTAAAAATAGCGATCGCAAATGTAAACACCACAATAAATAACGTCAGCGCCCACACTGACGGCGGAATTACCTTGCTTCCTTGCAGTACCCAGTCAAAATGCAGAAATAACCCTAAATTTACAATCGCTCCCCGTACTGAGAAAATGCACAGTGCCGCCCAAAAAGGAAACCGCTTCAACCTAATAGGTGGCAGGGAATAGGCAGTTCCAATTGCCAAGCTAATGCCCACCATTCCTAATAAAAATGGTCCCATCAGCCATGCCAACAGCAGCGCCAGACTACCCGTAATTCCAACAATTAGCTGCCCTGTCCGTTGTGAGAACTCCCCAGCAGCCAGCGGCAAATGTGGCTTATTAATCCGATCAATCGCCACATCTTCTAGCTGATTCAGCCCCACAATGTAGATATTGCCGCACAGACAAGCAATCCAAGTTCCTAACAACTGCCATAAAGAAGGAAGTAGCGCGACTTCAAAGGAGAGGGAAAGGATATTATTTTCCGTAGCTGTAGAATATGCAATCAAATACAACCCCACTACACTCAGGCTTGTACCAATGATTGTGTGAGGTCGTGAAAACTTCCAAAATGCATAAAGCCAGCTCATCTGAGAACTAGAAGACTTTGATTCAGAAATTTGACTCATCAACTCCTCTTTTCTTTGTTTCGTGGGGTGGGCATTTTGCCCGCCATCCGCTTTAGTTTCTTGATTTATTTGCACACAACAACCCAAATTGAATTAACCCACGCTGATAACCCCGACGCATCAATCCTAGTGATAGCGCCGCCTGAATCGTACTCCAACCTGAAAGCAGCAAACCTAAAATCGCACTGGGAGTAAACGCTGAATCAATCACAACATCCCAAAACGGTGCCACAGCAGTTGACCAATCGGCAGTGCGGATATTTTGGAACGAGAGATTACGGGCGATCGCCTGATACTCTGGCAGCGAAATCACATACGGCAAGCAATAAACTCGGTAAATGTCTGCTAAGTGCTTCTGCTCATCCGCCGTCAATTCATCAGTATCGGTAGGTCGATGGCACCAAGTAACCATAATTAAAGTTCCCCCAGGCTTCAGCACCCGATAACACTCTTGGATAAACTGGGTTTTATCCGGCATATGTTCGCCGCTTTCCAGCGACCACACCAAGTCAAAAGAATCGTCAGCAAATGGCATATTTAGGGCATCTGCCACTTGAAACTGGGTTTTTGTAGTTAATTTAGCCTCAGCAGCGCGTTCGGTAGCTCTAGCTGCTTGAACTGGACTCAGCGTAATCCCAGTTACCTTGGCTCTAAATTTTTCTGCTAAGTAGAGGGAACTACCACCAATTCCACAACCGACATCTAGAATATTTTCAGCTTGCTGCACTCCAGACCATTTCAGCAATTCCTCAATTAAATCTATTTGCGCCTGACGACGATCTTTTTTTTCTTTACCATCTGCACCATAGTAGCCGTGATGCATATGTTCGCCCCACACCTGTTCCCACACACCAGATGAGGCATCGTAAAACTGCTGAATTTGACTTGTTAGGGTTGCGCTCATAAAGTTGCAGCGTTAAAGCAGACAGGAATTAGCCTAGCAGACGATACTGGTATTTGACACAACAGTAAGCTCTAAGAAGGATTATCGTATGACTGTCTCTAGAACAATTTGCCTGGGATTTCTGGCTGTCATAACTGTAGGCGCTATTCTTCTGATGATGCCTTTTTCTACCACCAGTGGGACTTGGAATGACCCAATTGTGGCTTTGTTCACCTCGACTTCTGCTGTCTGTGTTACTGGTCTTGCAGTTGAGGATACCGGAACTTATTTTTCTTTTTGGGGACAATTCTTTGTTGTTGCTCTTGTCCAGATTGGCGGACTAGGATATATGACAGCAACTACCTTTTTGCTACTGCTGCTTGGTGTTAAGTTTGGTCTAAAAGATAAAGTTGCTATTCAACAAGCTCTAGATAGAAGTGGTATGCATGACAGCGCCCAATTGATCCGCTCAATCATTGCAACCACATTAATTTTTGAACTTACTGGTGTTTTTTTACTTCTGTTAGTTTTTGTTCCCGATTATGGATTTAGACAGGGACTTTGGCTAGCCATTTTTCATAGCATTAACTCTTGGAATAATGCTGGTTTTGGTCTATTTAAAGATAATTTTATTGGTTATCAATCATCTGTTCTTTTAAATTTTGTAGTTACTGGACTAATTATTTTTGGTGGTGTTGGTTATCAGGTTATTTTAGAAATGTACCTTTGGGGGCCGCGATCGCTTGCAGCGAAAACCAGAGCGAATTATATTTTCTCTAGACTTTAAAGTTGCTACCAGTACTACCTTGATCCTATTAATTGCTGGAACAGTGGCATTTTCTTTATCGAGTTAAGGAATCCCGAAACGTTTGGAACCCTAAGCTTAAAAGATAAATTGCTTGTATCCTGGTTCCAATCCGTGACCCCTAGAACGTTTTTGGCTTTAACACCATTGATATAGGAAAAAATGACTACAGATTGGTTTATTTCTTACGATTGCTCTGATGTTTGTTGGTGCAAGCCCAGGCGGTACTGGTGGCAGCATTAAAACAACAACACTTCGAGTTTTAACAAGTTGTACAAAGGCAATTTTACAAGGTAAAGAAGAAGTTCTATTGTATGAAAGAAAAGTACCAGTATCACTGATTCTAAAAGCAGTTGGTGTATTAGTTGATTTCAGTTGCAACGGTTATGCTATCAACCATTTTAATTGCCCTAACTGATCCGGAGTTGGATTTTATTCAAATCTTATTTGAAGTTGTGTCCGCGTTTGCCACTGTTGGTCTTTCGACTGGCATTACAGCAAGTGTCTCAGCCCCAGCTAAATTGGTCTTAATTGCAACAATGTACGTGGGACGGGTTGGCGTTTTACTGCTTATGTCTCTCTTTTAGGGAGACCCCGCCCTAGCTCAATTCACTATCCAGAAGAGAATTTGCTTGTGGGGTAGTTACGGGTTAACTATCCTGGTAGGCTAAATAGAAAGACTGCCTTTAAATTGAGTTGCTCTAGCATTTCCTGACCTAGAGACAGTTAGCGGAAGCAAAGGTAAAAAGTGTGAATCTGTCGTCTTTAGGTTTTTTCGTAGTCTGCGTAAAGACAATCAACAATTTGCCGTGATTGGGTTAGGGGACGCTTTGGTAGAGCAGTCTGCTCAACACTCCACACAAATTAGGTTATGAAGTGTTGGGACCGGATATCAATGAAAAAACGTTGCCCAAGTTTTAACGGCTCAGATTGCTGCCCATGCATTGCAACTCGACTCGACTGACTTCTGCGGCGCTTAAAGAAGCAGGGATTTTTGAGTTTGATACAGTAATTATTGCCATCGGAAACTATATCCAAGAAAGTATTGTCACAACGCTGAATGTCAAGGAAGCGGTGTACCCACGGTAGCAAAAGATCGTCTGAAGTTCATGGCAAACTATTAAAGCGAGCAGAAGCGACCATGTTATTTTTCTGAGCACGAGGCGCGGTTGTACGCGCGATCGCCTACCAAACCGGGCAATTTTAGATCGGTTCGACCTTGACCCAGACAATAGTATCGTGGAACTGATTGTGCCAGATGAATTTCACGGCAAAACAATCACCGAAATTCAACTTCGTAGCCGCTATGGTCTGAACTTGCTTACAGTGAGTCACAATGACAAGTTTGAAATTAATCCTGACCCCAGGAAGCGCCTTGAGCGGTTCAGCGATGGTGGTGATTGGCTGCAATAAAGACATTAATCGTTTGCCGATTTGAAGTAAGCAAGAGCAAGCGCGAGTGACTACAAATTTATCTCTCCCTGCTGACCCTGCCCTCTCGCTTCTGGCAAAATCAGCATCGCATCTCCAAAGGAATAAAAAAGCGGTAGTTAGAGGTGATCCTTCTGGTATAACGCTGTTAACCGTTGCCGACCAATCAAAGCACTAACCAACATTATGCAAACTCGAACGCGGTAGATGAAAATTTGTAATCAACCCCTCACCACACGCCATTGATAGCCTGGATAGATAAACAAGTTCGTCTCGTCGCAAAACAGTTGCAGTTGTCCAGATTCAGCTGCACCTTCCATTGCTCGTACTGCGGTTGTTCCCACTGCAAATAATCCGCCCCTGCGACTGAGTTTCGCGGATTTGCGCCACTGTTTCTGCGGGAAACCTCTTCACCCACTCCCATGCATTTTGTGATTTGTAACGTCCTCCACTCCACTTGGCGAAACGTTCCGCATCTCAACGTGCAGTGTCACAAATGCTTGCTTAATGTTTCGTTATTTATGGTGGTTAAGTAACTCTGGCGTAAAGTGTAGTCCAACAAAAGGAGCCGCGATCGCCGGGTTGTTGAGCGTTAAACTGTTTGATACTGTTCAAAATCTGCTTGGGAATCTGTAATATAAGGCGGCAACGGCATTCTTCCACCGCTGAGCTAAAAGCTGCATCAAAGATATGCCAAATGGTACATCAAACCGCAACAGCCGCCTCTGTTACCTCATATCCGCGTCCAGCACCGTAGCACTTAGGAAGCGGTGCGAGCCGTGCCAGATCTTTACCCCCCCTGTACTGTTTTGTCTTTCAAAAAAATTCTCGTTCCCGACTGTAACCGTTTCCCCGGCTTTGCCAAAGCCAACCAAGTATTATTCTGCCGCTCCTCCAAGAGCAACACTGTTACTAATGCACCACTGGGTTTACGACCATAGAGCCGCGCTGGAATAACCCGCGTATTGTTCATTACCAAAAGATCCCCTGGTTTTAGCCATGAGGGTAAATCTCGAAATATCTGGTGAGTGTGGTGAGTAGGAGACACCACTAATAACCGAGAGCTATCTCTGGGAAACGCTGGATTTTGAGCAATTCGCGCTTGGGGGAGTTGATAGTCATACCCAGCTAATGAGCGGTCTAATTCCCGCTCATCGGTAGTTGTGTTGTCGCTAACTTTGTTCAGGCGATCGCTATCTGGCAATTGTGCTTCTAAGTCAGAATTCAGTGATTTTACTGTACCTTTGGCAAGAGGAAACCTCTTATATTGATATCGATTCATCTTTATTAAACATAAGTAGTCAAAACTTAGCAATTTCCCAGCGATAGCGAACGTAAATTTGCCAAAGCTCCCCAAACATAATTGGGGGGTTTTCCCCTTGTGGATGTGAGGAGAACTTCGTAACAATAAAAACATTAGATTCGCTCTGCCAAGCACGGATATGGAATACCTCTACTACC
>JAUJND010000068.1 GCA_030446505.1 Chroococcidiopsidaceae cyanobacterium YX2bin18
CTGCATCCAGCGATCGCCTGCTTTAATGCTAGTATCAGCTTCGACATTGAATTGATTGAATACGACCTCACAGGCTCTATTGCTCACGCTAAAATGCTGGCACACACTGGCATCATCTCAGAAGCAGAGGGAGAGCAGCTAGTTGCGGGTTTAGCACAAATCCGTCAGGAATATCGTCAAGGACAATTTAACCCAGGTATTGATGCCGAAGACGTGCATTTTGCCGTCGAACGCCGATTAACAGAAATTGTTGGGGATGTGGGGAAAAAACTGCATACAGCGCGATCGCGTAACGATCAAGTAGGTACTGATACTAGACTGTACCTGCGTGACCAAATTCACCACATCCGCACTCAACTACGCGAATTTCAAGGTGTTTTACTCCATCTTGCGGAAAATAACATTGAAACTCTAATTCCTGGCTATACGCACTTACAACGCGCCCAACCTCTGAGCTTGGCTCATCACCTCCTGGCATACTTCCAGATGGCTCAGCGCGACTGGGAACGCTTAAAAGACGTGACCAAGCGAGTAAATATTTCCCCTCTGGGTAGTGGTGCTTTGGCAGGAACCACTTTTCCAATTGACAGACACTACACAGCCAAGTTATTACATTTTGACGATGTTTATGCAAATAGCTTAGATGGAGTAAGCGATCGCGACTTTGCAATTGAGTTTCTTTGTGCTGCTAGCTTAATTATGATTCACCTCAGCCGCCTCTCAGAAGAAGTTATTTTGTGGTCTTCAGAGGAATTCAGCTTTGTCAAGCTTAAAGATAGCTGTGCTACTGGTTCCAGCATCATGCCTCAAAAGAAAAACCCCGATGTGCCAGAACTGGTGCGGGGTAAAACGGGACGAGTATTTGGTCATCTTCAGGCAATGTTGGTGCTGATGAAAGGGTTACCTTTGGCATACAACAAAGACCTCCAAGAAGACAAAGAAGCTTTATTTGATACTGTAAAAACAGTCATTGCCTGCCTAGAAGCAATGACAATTTTGCTACGGGAAGGATTAGAATTTCGTACCACTCGTCTAGCAGAAGCGGTAGCGGAAGACTTCTCTAACGCTACAGATGTTGCCGATTACCTGGCAGCGCGGGGTGTTCCCTTTCGAGAGGCATACAACCTTGTGGGTAAAGTCGTAAAAACTTGCGTATCTACTGGTAAACTTCTCAAAGATTTAAGCCTAGAGGAGTGGAAAGCTCTGCATCCGGTGTTTGCTGAAGATATTTATCAAGCGATCGCGCCCCGACAAGTAGTTGCAGCCCGCAACAGCTACGGTGGTACTGGTTTTGAACAGGTAAGTAAGTCAATTCTTGCTGCCCGATCTCAAATAAGTGCTGATTAGTTATTGCTAACTAGGAGCAACCAAGAAGTCTTAGCATTTTAGGCTTGCAAAGGTGATATCGCGTAGCGCAAGGGCAGACAGAAGATTCTATTTGCCCTTCCGCCTTGGGAGGATGGCTCCACACTACAATTCAGCAAGCTTGTTGCTTTAGCTAATTGCATTGCCTAGCTTAATATCCTACTGAGCTTTAGATATAAAAGAGTTCCCCTGCCGCAAGAATGTTGAAGGCAATTTAGCTTTCAGTTGCTGCACCTTCATCCTCTTCAGCTTGCGGTGCTCTTTGTTGATACCTTCTCTGGAAACGACCCGTAGTAGTTCGTTTACGAAACTTACGGGCATATGCCAGGTTCCGTAGCGCCTTTTCTTTTTTTGGGTTACGGCGCTTAGCCATGTTCACCTCATTAATAAACAACAAAAACATTGCCTCTAAATTTGCCAGAGGCAATATAAAATCCCGCTGTTAGCGGTACACTTCCAGACTAACGGATCAAGGCAAAAAATTAATAGGGAAAGAATTTGGATATATTCTATCGCCTTAAGTTTGTCAGAGACCGCGATGCTAGTATTAAAACAATCTACCCTAAGCTAGTGTTAAAAACAAATGTCGGGAGATTATTGTTGCAACTGATTTGCACTAAACCTAATAGTTAGTAGCAATTTAAGCAAGTAAAATACAGATGTTTAATTCTAAAAATTATTTTTATTTTGTTGTAACTAGTTAATCTATGCAGCGCTTATGGCAGTTTGGACAGACTGTACTCGGTCTCATCTTCCGCCATCCTATTACTGGCACCAGTATTATTCCTATTTTGCCCGATGGTGAAATTGTTTTGATCCAGCGGCGTGACAATGGCAAATGGGCGTTGCCTGGAGGGATGGTAAACTGGGGAGAGGATATTGCCACAACCGTGCGGCGAGAATTGGTAGAGGAGACTGGGCTAGACTTAGGTAGGATTCGCCGTTTAGTTGGAGTTTACTCGGCACCAGACCGAGATCCGAGAATTCACTCGATTTGTATTGTGGTTGAAGCAGAAGTACAGGGAAGGATGCAAGTTCAAGATACACTAGAGGTAATGGGAATTCAAGCTTTTTCACGCTGCTCTTTGCCTCTAGATCAGCTTTCCCACGACCACACGCAGCAGATCCAAGATTATTTTGACGGGTTGACAACTTTAGCCTAGAGGCACTTAGGCTAGAAATTTATTTTATCCCGTTATTTATCCTATTCTTCAACTCCTTTCGCAGTTAATCTATCCCTTTAACGCGCGGCATGATCGCATTCCCAGAAGATTAGATAAGGGTCTAATCTTACCTTAGCTGCTATATCAGGGAACTGGGCTTTGAGATATGTCAGCAATAGCGTGCGATCGCCTCCCGTCAAAGTAATGCTACTGGCTGGAAATTGCTGCCACCACGCCTCTATAAAATCTCGTATTCCAGCAGTAATCGTGTAAATAACGCCACTTTGAATTGCATCTGGGGTGTTCATTGCCCAGCGTGAGGGTAAGGCGACATCTTTTGTGTCTATAAGCGGTAAATTAGCTGTTTTTTGGCTTAACGATTTTAGTTGTAAGCTTATGCCTGGTAGAATTGCTCCCCAATTAAACAACGATTAGCATCAGCACCCGTCAATGTCAGCGCCGTTCCAGCATCAATTACCAGCACAGGCAATTGCCATTCTCCAGCACCCCACAACGCCAACGCCCGATCAATTCCTAGTGTGGGATAGACACCTTGAAGTGGCACTTGGTCTAGAGTAATCATCTGGACATCGGGGTAAGTTTGCCAAAGTGCTGTCTGGCTGGGAACCACAGAAGCCAGATACAAAGATAGTGGGCGATCGCGGTACTGGAAGTTATTGCCAACTATCTCCTGAATAACTTCCAATTCTGCAATTAAACTCGGTGGCAAAATTCGTTTATTCCACTCACCGCTACCCCAAGGCTGCTTCATCTGTTCGACAACATTTGCTGGTAGATAGTCCGTATCCCAAGCCCAGCAAAACGTTTTTCCCATAAACCAAGCCCAGTGCAGCCGCGAATTTCCAACCATTAAAGCTAGCCAGATTTCTTCCCTAAGCTTCAAAGCTTTCCAAATCTCCTTTCCTCGTCTTCTGCGGTGGTTGTTCACACTTTTAGTTTTTTTAACACAGTTATAAATTTTTTAATAAAGCTTTACAAGATAGTCATGTGAGAATAAAGGTAGACAAAAAGATCAATGAGTTGCTAAGGAGACGACTGATAGTAGCTCTCACCGACAAAACCCAGAATCTGCTAACCATGCAGACTGCGGAAATTGCCTCAATACAACAGCGATTCGCCTTTGGACTGGAACCGCGATCGCTTTGATATCGAATTCGGACTGCAAAATACCACTTACAACTCATTTCTAATTCGGGGTGGACAAACTGCTTTAGTTGATACCTCTCACGAAAAGTTTCGTCAGTTGTATCTGGATACTCTCAAAGGTCTAATCGATTCAGCACAAATTGATTACATAATTATTAGCCATACTGAGCCAGACCATAGCGGCTTGGTTAAAGACATCCTGCATCTAGCTCCCGAAGCAACCGTTGTCGGATCAAAGTGGCACTACAGTTTCTTGAAGATATGGTGCATCAGCCTTTTAAGCAGCGAATTGTGAAAAATGGCAATCGCCTAGATTTGGGCAACGGACACGAACTGGAATTTGTTAGCGCCCCTAATTTGCACTGGCTTGACACCATGTTCAGCTACGACCACAAAACCCAAATCCTGTACACCTGTGATGCCTTTGGTTTGCATTATTGCGACGAGCATACCTTTGACGAAGACTTAGGTGCAATTGAAGCCGATTTCCGCTATTACTACGACTGCCTGATGGCTCCCAATGCCCGTTCTGTATTGTCTGCCATGAAGCGGATGGGAGAATTAGGGGGAAATAACCACTATTGGTACTGGTCATGGTCCCTTGTTACAGCACAATGTTGTTGAACTGACTGGACGCTATCGCACTTGGAGCCAAACAAAAGCAAAGGCAGAAACGACCGTTGCCCTATTCTATGTTTCAGATTACGGTTATAGCGATCGCTTGGCGCAGTCAACTGCTGGCGGGATCACTAAAACCGATGTCGCCGTCGAAATGGTGGACTTAAGGTCACTGATCTGCAAGAAGTCCAGGAACTCGTGAGTCGTTGTGCTGGCATTGTGATTGGGATGCCCCCAACTACGGTTGAATCGACCACAGCCCAAACAGTTCTTAGCACAGTTTTAGCAGAGCTGCCAAAGAAAAGCAAGCTGTGGGAATATTTGAGTCTGGTGGTGGAGACGATGAACCGATTGACCCGTTGTTAAGTAAATTTAGAAGCCTAGGTTTGAGCGAGGCATTCCCAGCAATTCGGCTCAAACAAATGCCCACCGAGCTTACATACAAGCTTTGTGAAGAAGCGGGTACAGACTTAGGGCAATGGCTAACACGCGATCGCAGCATTAAACAAATTAAATCCCTAGATGCTGAACTAGAAAAAGCGCTGGGTCGAATTAGCGGTGGACTTTATATTATCACAGCTAAAAAAGGTGATGTTAGCAGTGCTATGCTTGCCTCCTGGGTATCTCAAGCGAGTTTCCAACCCTGGGATTAACAATTGCCGTTGCCAAAGATCGGGCGATTGAGTCTTTGATGCAAGTGGGCGACTCCTTTGTCCTGAATGTCTTAGAAGAAGGCAATTACCAAGCGTTAATGAAACACTTCTTAAGCGCTTTGCTCCCGGTGCTGATCGGTTTGCTGGAATTAAAACCCAACCAGCCCAGAACGGTAGCCCAATTCTAACGGATGCTCTGCCTACATGGAATGCAAAGTTGCTAGCCGCATGGAAACCAGTGATCACTGGATTGTCTACAGCACTGTTGATGCTGGTCGTGTCTCTAATCCTGAAGCTTTAACTGCTGTCCACCATCGCAAAGTAGGCAACTATTATTAAGCTTGCCATTCATATTTAATAGTCAGTGTTCTACTGCTTCAAGACGGGAGCAACACTAATTATCTGATGGGGTAGGTTCAATCAACCTTGCTCGCTACCCCATCACTTTTTGTCATTGCAACTGCCCATTCCTAACTCAGGTTGGGGTAAAAATTTGTTTGGGGTATCTGACACGCAATCTTGATGAAATACATTAATAAATTCTATAGCTTAACTGTTTACCTATAAGTTTACTTAAGGATAAGCTAGAGCCTATTGAAATAGGTTGGAGCAACCTTAAATGCACAAGTCCTTAAATGCCCCGTCAAGCAACTGGTACCCGTGGTTCAATAAAACCTCGATTGTGCGTGCTCTCGAAACTGTCCAAGACTTGATTGTGATTTCTCTGTGTCTGGCACTATTTAGCGTCATGGTGGTTCAGCTACGAGCAATGTTTTTTTCGCTGCTGCCGCCGCTGAATTTCAAAGCTGTGACATCAGATATTTTGTTTCTGCTGATTTTGGTCGAGTTATTCCGACTGCTGATTATTTACTTACAGGAGCAAAGAGTCTCGATCGGGGTAGCCGTAGAAGTATCTATTGTATCTGTCCTCCGTGAAGTGATTGTGCGGGGAGTGCTAGAAACACCCTGGAGCCAGACATTATCGACGTGTGCCTTTTTGCTGGTTATGGGTGTACTGCTAATAATTCGAGTTTGGATACCACCAACATTCAAGGGAATTGACCCGGAAAAACGCTTGTCTACCAGGTATCAGGTAGCTCCAGAATCATCTGAATTTAATCACAATTCTCCTAATGGCGATCGCCCAATTACAACTGGGTTTGCAGAAGGTAACGAGCTGTTAGTACGTGAAGACTGAAGGATAATAACCCCTCTCAAATACGCTGCTCATCAGGAACTATTATTAGCAACTAGGTGTGGTGAGGATAGGGCAATTATTATTAAAGTGATTAGCCTTAACCGCAGATGGAAATAATGGAAATAGATAATATTTAATTCATCGCTGTGTAGCGGCGGTTCCCCTTCACTTAGCCTTTTACCTATGACAAACCAGAAGCCTCGTGATGTTCAGGTTCTTCCAATTGGCATTGATACTACAGTACTGCGATCGCGCAGTTGGACGCGGTTGCGGTTTGAAATCGAATATGCCCTTGCTAGGGGTACAACCGCCAATTCTTATTTGATTAGAGCCGATAAAATTGCCCTCATCGATCCTCCAGGTGAAACGTTTACCCAAATTTACCTGGCGGCATTACAACAACGCTATGACTTGGAACTGTTGGATTACGTCATTTTAGGTCACGTCAATCCTAATCGAGCCGTAACCCTAAAAACTTTACTAGAAATAGCACCTCAGATTACATTTGTTTGCTCCAATCCAGGTGCGATCAATTTACGTGCTGCCTTACCAGACCATAATTTGCAAATAATTGTGGTGCGGGGAGAAGAAACTCTGGATTTAGGTAATGGTCATTATTTACAATTTATCCCCACTCCCAATCCGCGATTTCCAGACCAGCTTTGTACCTACGATCCCCAAACTGAAATCTTGTATACCGACAAGCTATTTGGGGCGCATATCTGTGGCGATCAGGTGTTTGATGAAGGCTGGGAAGTATTCAGCGAAGATCGGCGCTACTATTACGACTGCCTAATGGCTCCCCATGCGCGTCAAGTCGAAACAGCGCTGGATAAACTATCTGAGCTACCCGTTCGGCTTTATGCCACTGGTCACGGTCCCTTAGTGCGCTATGCCTTAATTGAACTCACCCAGGCTTATCAGACATGGAGCCAGCAACAAACAGAGCTTGATACAACGGTAGCCTTGCTTTATGCCTCAGCTTATGGAAATACGGCAACTTTGGCACAAGCGATCGCTCATGGCATTACCAAAGCTGGGGTTGGTGTAGAATCAATCAACTGTGAATTTGCTGAACCTGAAGAAATCCGAACAGCCGTAGAAAAATCATCAGGCTTTATCATCGGCTCACCTACACTCGGTGGTCATGCCCCGACACCGATTCAAACCGCCCTCGGTATTGTCCTATCTACTGCTACCAACAACAAACTTGCTGGGGTTTTTGGTTCCTTTGGCTGGAGTGGTGAAGCGATCGATTTAATTGAAGGAAAACTTAAGGATGCTGGATATCGCTTTGGATTTGAGACGCTTCGAGTTAAGTTCAAACCTACAGATGTTACTCTTAAACTCTGTGAAGAAGCAGGTACAGACTTCGCCCAAACTCTGAAAAAAGCTAAAAAAGTCAAAGCGTCACGACAACCAGCAACTAACGTAGAACAAGCTGTAGGGCGAATTATTGGTTCCCTTTGCATCGTTACAGCTCGTCAAGGAGATGTTTCTAGTGCAATGTTAGCTTCTTGGGTGTCGCAAGCAACTTTTAACCCTCCTGGTCTAACCGTTGCTGTAGCAAAAGACCGCGCAGTTGAATCCTTAATGTATTCAGGAGGTCAATTTGTCCTGAATATCTTGGCTGAAGGCAAGCACTTAGGGTTAATGAAACACTTTCTCAAACCCTTTAGTCCAGCAGAGGATCGCTTTACTGGTATTGCTACCCAAATTGCGGATAACAACTCACCTATTCTCAGTGATGCCCTGGCATATCTTGAATGTTCAGTTACTAACCGGATGGAATGTGGCGATCACTGGGTAGTCTATGCAACTATTGACAACGGTAAATTACTCCAAACCGATGCCCTAACTGCTGTTCATTACCGTAAATCAGGTAATCATTATTAGAGAGTATTTTTGAGGAATAAAATTGAGAATCAAAGCAGGTAAGAGTAATCAACCGCTCACTTTTTTAACTCAAAACTCAAAACTCAAAACTCAAACCTGGAGCAAAGCGACCTTATATCCTCTTTTCCAAATACTGACCAATCATTTGCTGCTCACCAGCCCTGGAGATGATTGTTTGTCGTGTGCGGTAGTTGTGACCGATAAGTTTTAACTCTTCCTCAAACACAGAGCCGTTGTACTCGGTTTTTAAACACATGGTTTGAGGATTTGAAAAGTAATACTGGGCTGTAACTGGCTTAGGTGTAGCAAAACCGCGATCGCGGTACAGAGTTGTTCCGAATACCCCAAACAGCGTTGAGCCTTTAGACTGCTTGCGACCCGATACCGAATCCGTACTTTCCCAAGCAACGTAACTACCACAAGTTAAGATATCTGGATGGTTCAGTTCGTGTAACTGAGCCAGTTTTTGTAACTGGGCGCATCCCTGCTCTAAAAACTCGACACTAATCAAACTAACCATTTCCTTTGTTTCACCATCTGGCAAGGTGTAATAGCGGCGTTGGGAGTGCCATTGACCTGCTGATTGTTGAAAAAATTCTGCTACGTATTTTAGGGATTCGCTGTCTGTTTGGGTAAGTTGTAGCTGTAATGTCACTAGTAACACTCCTCGTACAAAGTTGGAACCGTCGCTCAGAGCAAGATCTTTTAATTTTTCTTAATATAGCAATATATACCGATTATCCGAAACAAAACTTTAAGTTTTGACATTTAGTTGGAGGAATAAGTCTGATCAGATAAGTTGCAGTCCCCAGCAATATTTCAACTTTTTCCTAGACTTAGAACGACTTATCGATTTAATATTAATGATTGTGAGTTTTTTGAAAACTATGAATGCTCAAGAAATAATCCGCTCAATTGAAGCGGAGCAACTGAAATCGAAACTGCCTGACATCTATGTGGGAGACAGTGTTAGAGTTGGAGTAATTATCCAAGAAGGCGGAAAAGAAAGAACCCAACCTTACGAAGGCGTAGTAATTGCTAAACGTAATGGTGGTATTAATGAAACAATCACTGTACGACGTATCTTTCAAGGCGTTGGTGTAGAGCGGGTTTTTCTCCTCCATTCTCCCCGTGTAGAAAGCATCAAGATTCTGCGTCGCGGTAAGGTGCGTCGTGCTAAACTTTACTACCTGCGTGATCGTGTTGGTAAAGCTACCCGCGTTAAACAACGGTTTGACCGCCCTATGTAATCTGGGTTAATTAAACAAGTTGCAGGCTTGTTTTATTTAAACACCCTAGCGCTGATTTAGTTTAACTAGAATGCTTCTAAGTTTGAGTGCTGGATATAGTTATTGCAGATTGGTGCTAATTGCTTCTGAATTGCGTTAAATGAAATTTGGCAGCACAATAGCTAAAATAAAAACAACTTGTGCGCTCTTAGTTCAGTTGGTAGAACGCAGGTCTCCAAAACCTGATGTCGGGGGTTCAAGTCCTCCAGGGCGCGCTTGTCCTAAATAAAATCTTTGCCTGAAAGTACTTTTAACGCTAGTTAAACAGTGTTAAATTGAAAACCTTTCGGGTAAAATTGTTTAGTAGAAAAGCTATATCAGCTAGCATTTCTATTTGGGTTATGCAGTAAAAAGGAAATTACCTGTAAGTCCAAGCAACTGCAACTGCATTGTGAATAGGGATAGAGTGATCGTGAATAAGAAAAACGAAGCTGAAATACAACAACCAAGTGGGTTTAACCTAGCTAACTTTTGCGGGGAACTAAAGAAGAGTTTGATAAAGTTGTATGGCCTAGTCGGCAGCAGCTAGTCAGCGAATCACTGGCGGTTCTATCAATGGTAGTACTTTCTGCAACGTTCATTTATTTCCTTGATGGCTTCTTTACTTGGGCAGCAAGAAAGGTGTTTTGATGACTTTTGCAACAGACGAACCCCAAAACTCAATTCAAGCCGGAGAAGCTTTACCAGCAGAGAATTCTACTGTAAAGCAAGCTCGTTGGTATGCTGTGCAAGTTGCATCAGGCTGTGAAAAGCGCGTGAAGGCAGATTTAGAGCGGCGTGCTATAACCTTCGACGTTGGTGAACGAATTTTTTTCAGGTAGAAATTCCGCAAACACCATCTGTGAAAATTCGCAAAGATGGTAGCAGACAAAAACTCGGAAGAGAAAGTCTTTCTGGTTATGTATTAGTAAAAATGGTGATGGATGATGATACATGGCAGGTAGTAAAAAATACTTCCCATGTGATTAATTTGTAGGAGCAGAACAAAGGAAAGGCACAGGAAGGGGCGTGGTCACGTTAAACCGTTGCCGTTGGGGGCAACAGAGGTAGAACGGATCTTTAAACAGACTACTGAGCAAGAGCCAGTTGTTAAATTTGATATGGCTGCTGGCGATAAGATTATAGTGCTTTCGGGTCCATTTAAAGACTTTGAAGGTGAAGTGGTGGAAGTTAGTCCAGAACGGAGCAAGCTTAAAGCATTACTTTCGATTTTTGGACGAGATACACCAGTGGAATTGGAATTTAATCAGGTTCAGAAACAAAGCTAATACGAGAAAATGGCAAAGAAAGTAGTTGTGGTCATTAAACTTGCTTTGAATGCTGAAAAAGCAAACCCAGCCCCACCAGTTGGACCAGCTCTGGGTCAGCATGGCGTTAATATTATGATGTTCTGCAAAGAATACAACGCTAGAACAGCAGATCAAGCCGGGATGGTGATACCAGTAGAAATTTCGGTTTTTGAAGACCGCAGTTTTACATTTGTTTTAAAAACTCCGCCTGCTTCAGTACTGATCCGCAAGGCAAGCTGGAGTAGAAAGAGGTTCTAATGAACCAAATAAGAAGCGAGTAGGCTCGATTACACGGACACAATTGCAAGAAATTGCTCAAACGAAGTTACCGGACCTTAATGCCAATGATATTGAAGCGGCAATGAGGATTGTAGAGGGAACTGCTAAGAATATGGGTGGGCGATCGAGATTAGTCATTGATTACGGACAAAGAATAAAGAAATTAGCAACATTATTGGGGGAGAAGCAAAGCTTCGTGATTGACTGAAAGGAAAAATGGCAAAAAAAGTATCACGCCGACTACAAGAACTGCAAAAGAAAGTTGAAGACAGGGTTTACCAACCTGTAGAAGGTCTTAGTTTACTAAAAGAAACGGCTACTGCTAAGTTTCCGGAAGCACTGAGGCGCATATTCGGTTGGGAATTGACCCTAAGCACACAGATCAACAACTACGAACAACGGTGGCTTTACCTAAAGGAACAGGTCAAGTTGTTCGGGTGGCAGTAATTGCTAGAGGAGAAAAGGTCAACGAAGCAAACCAATGCTGGCGCTGACTTAGTTGGTTCTGAGGAACTGATTGAACAGATTCAAAAAAGGCATGATGGACTTTGATCTGCTGATTGCTACGCCTGATGTGATGCCCCAAGTGGCAAAAGCTAGGAAGGCTGTTGGGACCGCGTGGTTTGATGCCATCGCCTAAGGGTGGTACAGTAACAACTGATGTGGCACAGGCGATCGCAGAATTTAAAGCAGGTAAACTAGAGTTCCGCGCTGACCGTACAGGCATTGTTCATGTTATGTTTGGCAAGGTATCCTTCTCACCAGAAGATTTGCTAGTAAACCTGAAGGCTTTGCAAGAAACTATTGACCGCAACCGTCCTTCTGGAGCTAAAGGTCGCTATTGGCGAACTATGTATGTATCTGCCACTATGGGACCGTCAATTCAACTTGATATTAATGGTTTACGCGATATGAAGTTTACAGATGCTGCGCGAGGTGAGTTGAGAAAAATACCCTAGTTCACCAAGTCTATAAAACTTAATAGAGCAAGCCGGAGACAGCAGGAGCGTAATGCTTAATATCCTGCCGAGGTTTGTACCCCCATTGCTTAAATTGTCGCTAGTTTTAGCGGTATAGCATCAGGAGTATAAATGTGAAACCCCGGCTTAAAGCTGGGGTTTTTTATTTTGGTTTGCTCAAGTTCTCAGGACATGGAGGAATGAGTTTGAATTTCATTAAGGAGGTGACATAGAGATGAGTAGAACGCTAGAAGACAAGCAAGCAATGGTTACTGCACTCAAAGAAGATTTGAGTGAGTCCCAGCTAGCACTTGTGATTGACTACCAAGGGCTAACAGTTGGTGAGATTATGGATTTACGGCGGCGGCTGCGTCCTCGCGGGATGGTCTGTAAAGGTGCACAGAAAACCTTAAGGGGAAGTGCCATAGATGGTCAGGACAACTGGCATCCACTGACGGAATTACTCAAGGGTTCCTCCGCATTTTTGCTGGTCAAAGACGATTTTTCCGGAGCAATTAAGGCTTACCAAGAGTTCCAAAGAGTCAGTAAGAAGACAGAACTTCGCGGCGGTGTTATGGATGGTCGTCTCCTTAAGGAGGCGGATGTTAAAGCACTTGGGGACTTGCCATCAAAGGAACAGCTGATGGCTCAAATTGCCGGAGCGCTCAATGCTTTGGCGGCGAAAATTGCTGTGGGTATCAACGAAGTGCCAGCTTCGCTGGGTCGCAGTATTAAGGCTGTGTCTGAGCAGGATCAAGGTAGCGCTGAAAGCGATGCTACTGCGTAAATAGGCTGTTTTTTTGGGTAGAGGCTCTGTCCGAAAATAACAGCAATAGTTCATTGTCCAGAGTGCAAGTACTAACTCTCGACTAATTACTAATGACTAATCAACATTACAGGAGTTAATTAATGTCTGCTACAACTGACCAAATTTTAGATCAACTAAAATCCCTGACTCTGCTGGAGGCAGCTGAGTTAGTTAAGCAAATTGAAGAAGCCTTCGGTGTTAGTGCTGCTGCGCCAGCTGGTGGGATGATGATGATGGCGGCTCCAGGTGCTGCGGCTCCTGCTGAAGAAGTAGTAGAGCAAACCGAGTTTGACGTGGTTTTGGAAGAATTCCCAGCTGATAAGAAGATTTCCGTTCTTAAAGTTGTACGGACTTTAACGGGTCTGGGTTTGAAGGAAGCCAAAGACTTAGTGGAAGCTGCGCCAAAGCCAGTTAAGGAAGCTGTTGCTAAAGATGCAGCTGAGGACGCTAAGAAGCAGCTGGAAGAGGCAGGTGCGAAGGTAACTGTTAAGTAGTTAAAATTGGAGCTAATTTTTAAGTAAGGAGCCTAATCTAGGAGGCTCCTTATTTAGTTTCAATGTAAATCGGCATCCCAGACTCCAATATAGATGCGATCGCTGTTATTGCGTTCAATTACACCTTCTAAGCCATCAACGTTAAAAGAGTGCCTATTAGTACGGCGATCA
Organism: Chroococcidiopsidaceae cyanobacterium YX2bin18; assembly: GCA_030446505.1. Taxonomy (GTDB): domain Bacteria; phylum Cyanobacteriota; class Cyanobacteriia; order Cyanobacteriales; family Chroococcidiopsidaceae; genus JAHHHE01. The sequence goes on from JAUJND010000068.1 coordinate 13,350, forward strand.
TATACTTTTTGTAGTCCTTGGCTGACATTAACCAAGGTGCGATTGTCTTTAGCATCGGCGAAGCCATCGCCTAATATCCCCTTCAATGTCGCTTGCATTACAGAGGGATCAATTGATTGAGCGAACGATACTTCTGTTTGACGTAGCCTTCCTGAACTACGGTCAACTAGGTAGCCGAGACTAACTTGATTCGACTTTAATTCATACAACAGCGCGCGGGTATTAAAATGATAGCCATTGGAAGTCCTGGTGGGATTGCCCAATGTTGCTTTTATTCTACTTTCAGCTATGCCAGTAGGAAAACTTGGAATAGTATTGCTAACGGTATCAGTAGTAGAGCTATTCTGATTCTCGTTTTTCTGTCTCTGTGCTGATTCAATTACGGGTGAGGCAGCCTGAGTTATCTGTTGCTTATTCTCTTGCTCCTCCTGTGCCTTAACTTCTTCAGCTTCACTATGTTGCTTTTCCTGCTCTGGGGTCGATTCAAGCTGAGGTGAAGGAGAGGCTGTAACGACCGTAACTGGTACATCGACAGGATTAGAAGCCGGAGTCGGAGGCTCTATGGCGGCAGGGGTGGTTGCTATAGGCTCTGATCTAGATTGAGGCTGTAGTGAAGTAGTGAGTAATGATTGCTGTTGTCGGACACCAACTACGACAGCACTAAGCAAACTACCTACCAGCAAGCTACCTAGAAGTAAAGCTTTCTGTTGCTTTCCTTGGCTTGAGGTGTTGCTAACTAAAACAGGCTGAGGTGATAGTGGTGCAGTCTGGTTAAATGGCTTTTCCCCAGTGGACACGACTATTGTTGCTTGAGTTGAAGCTGGCTGAGGCGGAATAGCAGCCTCTAAAGCATCTAGCATTTTTATGGCAGTAGTATAGCGATCACGTGGATGGTACTGTATTGCTTGCTCAAGTACCGCTGCAAGATGGGAACTAACGTTCGGGGCGTGTTGCCGCCAAGCCACCTCTTCTGTCTTTGGGTCGACCTCCAACTCTTGCGGCAAAAGTCCAGTCAGCAAATAAATCGCCGTCATTCCCAGGCTATACAGGTCGCTGGCATAAATCGGTCGCCCAGTTGCCTGTTCCGGCGACATAAATCCAGGTGTTCCTAGCACAATTGAGTAGGTAGCTTTGCCTTGGGAATTGACTACTGCGGTCATTGTTTCCTTTACTGCACCAAAATCAATCAGCACAGGCTGACCATTTGACTGGCAAGGCACACGGTCAGATGCCGCTTTATTGCCACGCACAATTATATTGTCGGGTTTAATATCACGGTAGATAATGCCTTTGCTATGCACATAATCAAGCACCAGCAGCAAGCTTGCCAAAATTTTTCTGACAGCGCTTTCACTTAATGGTCCTTCAGTTGCTACCTTGTCTGTCAGAGTTTGACCCTGAATCCACTCCTGAACAAGGTGAAACTGCCCATTTTCCAAAAAGTAGGCGTATAACTTAGGAATCTGGTCACTACCCTCTCCTAGCGCTTCCAATGTTGCCGCTTCGCGCTGAAACCGCTGTTGAATCAGCTGGTACATTTGCGGGTCATTTGTCACAGGTTTAAGCTGCTTAATCACACACGGACGGCGAGAAGGCATATACGTATCTTCTGCCAGAAAGGTTTCTCCAAACCCACCGGCTCCCAACACCTGAATAATTTGATAGCGGTTATTTAGCAGCGTTGTCATCATGGACAGTTTATAAGCGATCGCCCACTCCCATAACTTTACAATAGCTAGCTCCAGCTGTACTCATCCCCACGGTCTGAAAGTTGGGGTGTATACTTATGCCAATCTAAAAGGTACGGTGGTATAGCCTTTGGTAATCAATTAAACTTAACAGTTTGTACTAATTATTACAAACTTATCATTTAAATATAGTTCTAGGATAAGTTTGACTCTTGATTAAAAGACGCTTTATTCGCCATTTATCGTGATAGCCAATAATTTTACCCAAGGCTTCGGGGGATTGTGGGTAAAAGCAGGTCTAGTCAGTAGGCTCAATAATTAATCCTATCGCTGTTTGCAGTGTTAGTTTTAGTGATAGATAAGTTGCAGTTAACGTATTATTGCTGCTCAATTCAAAACTGTTTTGGAAGTAGATAATAGTTACGTATGCTTTATTTTCGGCATTGATTATCCAAGCGCAGCTTCCCAAGTGTAGATAGCAACATATCTAACAACCTAATAATTTCTCTAATTACTAATGTTGATATTTTAACTATGTAAGTAAAGCAAAGTTTTAATAGCTTTATTTTATAGTTAGGTCTAATTAGGTAGTCGATTCAATCTAGAACTATTCAAAAATAATCAACTGTAAGAAAGCAAGGACTACTCATTAATCAGAAATTCTGAAGCGCGACCTCTAAATTGCTCATAGCAACCTTGAATTGACGGTTCAAAGTCGGAGAAAGTGAATATTTCAACTTTATGGATTTGTTTATATATCACTTCATCTGGAAATACTTGGGACATATTTTCGACTTGTCCTAAAATTACTACTTCTGTTTGAGGGTTGTAAGAATTTAACCTAGTTAAAATTTGCGATCGCACTATTTCTTTTAAAGTGACATACCACCGCGGAAAACGACTAAATTTTAAAGAGCAAGGTTCCAGCAATGGTAGTTTCAAAAGGTTTGCTTCACTAACATACAATACTGCTAACTCAGGATCATCCTTTTCCCACAGAGGCATCAGCGTCACAATTCCACACCCCTCTTTTTGCCACCCCTGATAAGCAACATAGCCTATAGCTCCTTGGTTCTCAGCAACGTAGCGCCGATAGTGTTCAGCTGGGTGTATTAATATCTGGCTGTCTAGATCATCTTGTTCTGGTCTAACTACCGTTACATCTGCTGTCAAAAGTTGTTTTGAACGCTTGTTAAGTTTGAGTTTGTACTTAATAGTCATAATTACTTGTTTAAACTAGCTATTACCATCCTTTTAGAGGTGATGACAGTTTAACAAGAGCTTGCTAAAAATACAGAAGCTTCTGTTAAATTAGATTTAAACTCTTAACATTTATTAATCTGCAACTTAAGTATGAGTTTATTAGGTTAAGCCCGCAAAATGTAACTCTGGGACTGCCATAGTAATCAATTTGTGCTTGTTACTATTAAACAATCTTTCGGGAAATGCAAGCCAAGCTAGGTGCAGTTTCAGTAAATATTTTATGATATAGTGTAATTAGGCACTTGAATTTAATATGTAACTGATACCTTTTCTGAAGTGGAAAAGTTACTCCTAAGCAATGCCGAATTGAAGGAAGCAAAATTAAAAAAAATGTTAAGTTACAGGACGTGGAGTATAATCAACGTTCTGATATTTGTCTGAAAACTTTAATTAACTAGCAACTCTCTGCTTTCTACTGCTTAAGCCTTGAGAATTACACACTTAGCTTTATCAGTCTTAAGGGTAAAGGAGTAATTTTGTGTGCTTTTTTAAACAAGAAATTGTGTAAAAATTGTTGAGGTTGGTGGCTTAAGCTATTGAGTCAGGCTGATTATTAGAAATTCATGATAGACTCAAAATATTATAATTATAATCTGGTGAACTATCTTTCCCAGACAGATATAGAGCTATTCCAGGCACTTAAAGCTGGACAACCCTCTGCTCTAGGTATTCTTTATGACCGCTACGGTAAGCTTGTATATGGGTTATCACTGAGAGTTTTAAAAAACTCTCAAGAGGCAGAAGACCTGACGCAAGAAATCTTTTTGAATCTCTGGTATAGGGATAACTATAATCCGACGCGCGGCTCTCTCAGCAGTTATCTCACAATTTTGACTCGTTCGAGGGCGATCGACAAAATTCGCTCACGTGGCACGAACCTTAAATTTCTCGAACGCTGGGGTCAAAACATGAGTACCCAAACGAGTGCTCACACACCTTTCGAGCAAGCTGCTTTGAAGGAGCGATCGCAATGTGTTAGGAATGCTCTGGCGCAACTTCCACAACATTATCGTCAAGTCTTAGAAATGGCTTATTATGAAGGTCTTAGCCAATCAGAAATTGCTAAACAATTAAATATACCTCTTGGTACAGTCAAGACTTGGGCACGTCAAGGTCTATTGAAACTTAAACAACCTTTACAAAATTTAATAAATTAAATTTTATTATGTCTGGTTCTCCAACTCCGGAACATTTAGAAGAATTGATGGCAGGGTACGTACTAGGCAACCTTGGCTCTGAAGAAGCTGAGGAATTTAGAAAGCTCCTAATAAAAAACCCTGAATTAATTCAAGAAGTAAATCGATTGCAGGAAGTACTGGGACTTTTACCTTACGCTCTACCACAAGTCTCACCACCACAGCATTTGCGTTCCGCTATTGTAGAAGCTGTTAAGACCCCAGTCAAGACCAATCCAATCCGAAAATTGCCTACTCCAGGGTGGGGTAGGGTTGTTAGCAGTGTTGTCGCAGTATTTGCCCTTGCTTTAGGTATAAATAACTACATTCTCCGTCAAGAGCTAAAAAATACTAAAGATGTGATTACAGTGATGCAGCACCCTGAAACTCACTTGTTTTCTATCAAGGGTAAAGGAAATATAGCAACTGCCTCTGGAAGTGTTCTGATGGATATTGCAGCAGATAAAGCGATAATTGCCTTACAAAATATTCCTACTCCTGCAGAAGGTCAAGCTTACTGGCTTTGGGCAGTTGTTGGTGATAAAACTATACGCTGCGGGCAGTTTGATATTGGTTCCAATGGCAAAGTTTTGGATAAAATCTCGATTCCTGGTGATAGTTATGACCATAATACTGAGATATCCCAATTACTCATTACTTTAGAATCTTCTCAAGACCCTCGACAACCATCTAGAGCAATTATGATGGTGAGTGCTTCTTGATTTGAGTACACTGATACACTGATTTACACCTATTTCAAGTCAAGTAAACCCTTTTCTTTAAGCTTGGGATTGAAGCGAGGTTGCATTTTTACACCACGCAATTCTAACTCTAGTAAAATTTGGCTTTCAACTCTTCGAGCTATCGTTTTTAATATTTTAGATTGTGTTAGTTCATCACTTGAGTTATAACTGGTTTGCTCATCAGCAGTCATAGCTACTTTTGCATCTATAGGCTCACTCCATTTAGCTGCATCAGACTCATTGCCAACTGGAATTGAGCCATTTTCAGCAGTCCAGGCATCTCGGATACTTTCTAGGAGGACGCGGCTGGGGCGATCAATGGTTTGCACTTTTAGCCAGTAGCACTTTTGGGGTTGGCGTACAAGGTGTTGCTTAAGGCTAAAGTCAACATCGCGGGAATATCCTACAAATTGCAGCACTTTCTCCTGATCAAAAATAGCGTACGCACCAATTCCTTGAAACTTGTCAGTTAGTTGACCATTATTGTCAAGATAGGGAATATATTCAAGACTGTCAAGGGAGGGAATGTTAATTTCAGTGGTCATCGGTTGCCTTTAAAATAGTTTTAATTTATTTGGCGATAAATGGCACACAGGCGACTGGGGCTGAATATTTTGGCTTGAAACATGAAATTAGGTGGGACATTGATAATAATGTAATTATCGGATTCGTGATATTTCTCAAATTCAGTTGGCATTCCTTTGGGTGTTGCTGTGCTGTAGGGAACAGGTTTAAAAAGAAATTCTGTGAACTCAACCTGGGTACAGTGCATTTGTCCAGTTATTTGCTTGAGAAAGGACTCATTCTTCAACAAGGTGAATAAAGCTTCTTTAGCTTCTGGAGCGAGGGTAAAAGTGCTATCAAAGTGTTCAACGATTTTAAGAGCCATTTTATGAATACTAATTTTTTAACAACGATGTGATCGGTGATGCCTATGGCAAAAATTTTGTTTTAGGCATTTTTGTTACCAGCTACTATTACATGGTGAGTAGAACTCAAGGATAAAGAAACCACTATTTTGATTAGCCTATAGGATTCTACGATTGTCAGCAAAATTGGGCAGTCTGTAGATTAAGAATCGTGACGCTGCAAGAACTTACAATAGAAGATTACTAAATTGTTGTAGGGCTATAGTCCGATTATTTAGATCCCAGAAGTAGAAAATAGGTTAGGGTTAATCCTTGAGGTACAAAGACACTACAAACTAGGATTTGATTAAGACAATTTAGCTATAGTAGTGCAAACATCTCTACCTCTACGACTGATTTCTCTATAAGACAGCGAGTAGAAGTATGTACCTTTTGTTCTCAAGACTGTTAATATAGCGATTCCTATTTAAGTTCAATACAGTTAGATTTTTGGGGAATAGTCGTCTCAGCTGTCCTATTCATTGGCAGGCAAGATGCCTACCACACAAGTCATTATTTGTAATCAACTCATCACCTCTGAGTTGACTTGGCAATATCTAAACTTCAGTCTGCAAGGCTTGAACCAAAAAGATTTCTACTCACCCTCTTATTAGACTGAAACTGGTGGGGAAAAAGCGCTGGATGCTCTTAGATCATTTGAGGAAACAACTTCAGCTGAAATTGGCACAAGTTGGACGGCGCAGGCTTTTAATTCTGGTTGGTGCGAGTCGGGACAAGTTTGAGGGTGGGTAAGAGCATTGGCTTCTGCTTGGTCTGCCCAAAGAGCGCCCCAGTGCATAGGGACAAAGACAGTACCAGGAGTGATCGTCCTTGTTACTTTAGCCGGAAAACGGGCTTTGCCACGACGATCGCACTTCCACCCAGTTATCGTCTTGTATACCCAGTTTATCTGCATCACGAGGATGAATTTCAATAAATGGTCGCGGATGCATCAGCTTAATTTTCTCAATTCTTCCGGTACGGGTCTGAGTATGCCAGTGTCCGTATAATCTGCCATTAGTTAAGACAAAAGGATATTCCGGATCAGGTGGTTCTGCTAATCCACGCGAGTGATGAGCGGCAAAACAAGCGCGACTATCTAGGGTAGGAAAGCGGTGGTTGGTGTAGAGTCTTTTAGATTTTTGAGTTTTGGATTTTAGATTTTGAGTTGAAGATTCTAACTCAGTATTATCTGGACAGGCCCATTGAATCGCACCTTGGGTCTGTAAGCGCTCGTGGCTAATGCCTGTCATGTCGCAAGGGCGATCGGCGCGTCAACTGGACATATTCTGCATAAACCTCGGCAGCGTTGGTAAACTGAAACTGCTGCGTAAAGCCCAACCTTTGACCTACTTCAGCGAAGATTTGCCAATCTGCTTTCGCCTCCCCTAGTGGCGGACGAAACGCTCGACACAATGTTACCATCCGCTCGGAGTTGGTCATCGTCCCAGTTTTTCACCCCACTGTGCCGCGGGTAGCAGGACGTGAGCGTAGGTAGCTGTTTCTGTGGGATAGTAAGCATCTTGAGCGATTGTAAAAGGCGATCGCCGTAAAGCTGCTTTTGTGCGCTCCAAGTCCGGCATACTGACTGCGGGGTTAGTGGCAACAATCCATAAGCAACCTACATCTCCCTCTCTAGCCCTGTGATGATATCCCAGGCAGTCCGACCCCAATTGGGTGAAATTTGACCCGGAGGCAGCCCCCAGAATTGTTCAACTTCTGCGCGTTGTTCGGGATAGCTAACGTGGCGATAACCTGGTAAAAGGTTGCATAAGCCACCGACTTCTCGTCCTCCCATAGCGTTCGGTTGACCAGTGAGAAAAAGGACCTGCCCCAGGTTTACCAATCTGAGCCGTCATCAGGTGTAAATTAATAATACTCCGCACCTTGGCGGTTCCTTCACTTGACTGGTTCACGCCCATCGACCACAGAGATAAAACCCGATTAGATTCACCCCAATAACGACAGCTTTTTCCAAGTCATTAACTGAAATCCCACACCGTTCAGCTACGATTTGGGGTGGATAGTGCTTAATTACTTCAGCAAATGCGGGAAAGTTCGTTGTGCATTCTTCAATGAACTCAGAACTGATGTAGCCCCAGCGCATCAGCAGGTGTGCCATGCCATTGAGCAAATCAATGTCCGTGCCTGGTCGAATTCGCTAAGTGGAGGTCTGCCACTTCGAAACTGTTGGCGTAGAGCGAGGATCGACCACGATCAGTTTGACATTACGGTTCTTTTTGTGGTGCTTCTGGAGTCGGTTGAAGACGATGGGGTGACATTCTGCTGTATTAGAACCAATGATAAAGGCACAGTCGGTTAGCTCTAAATCGTCGTAGCAGCAAGGGGGACCATCAGCACCAAAGCTTTGAACGTAGCCTGCCACAGCAGAAGACATACACAAGCGAGAGTTGGAATCAAAGTTATTCGTTCCCAGACAGCCTTTAAGCAGCTTTTGGGCAACGTAGTAATCTTCGGTTTGCATCTGACCAGAGCCATACATACATACAGCATCCGCACCAGAGGTGGCACAGGCTGATTGAATGCGACTGACTACTAAATCTAGAGCTTCATGCCAAGAAGCACGTCGAAAAGGTTCATCCAGGGGAGTCACGCACCATTGGATAACGAAGTCGGTCTTTATCCAAGGATTCTGTAATTGTGGCTCCCTTAACACATACCATGCCAAGACTTGAGGGATGATCGCGATCGCCCCGTACCTTCCAAATCGGATTTCCTTGACTATCCCGGTTAATTACCTTTCCCTGTTGGGCAGGCGGCGATACTTCTAGTCCGCAACCCACACCGCAGTAAGGGCAGAGAGTTTTGATGTTGTCTGTCATCGGAAAAAGCCCTCTCTACGCAAAAAACGCGACCATAGTTACTATTTTTTGTCGGACAAACCTGACGTGATTTTGAGGCGATTGCCCACAGTGTAATTATTCCGCGTGAGCAAAGCGATGGTACAAAAAGTCTAAAGCTTGGTTACGTAGGTTGTAATATTCTGGATCTTCCATAACCTGAGTACGATTGCGGGGACGGGGAAATGGAATATGCAACACATCGCCGATCTCCGCTGCCGGTCCATTAGTCATCATTACCAGGCGATCTGCTAGCAGCAACGCTTCATCAATATCGTGAGTAATCATCAAGACAGTAACCTGGTTTTCGCTCCAGATTTTCAGTAGTTCCTCTTTTGCAATTCTTCTCTGGTAATCGGATCAAGCGCTCCAAAGGGTTCATCTAAAATCAAGACTTGCGGACGCAAAGCTAGAGCACGAGCGATACAGACACGCTGTTTCATTCCCCGGAGAGTTCCTTCGGCTTTTTATTGGCAGCATCCGAGAGTCCCACCATAGCTAGGTGCTCTTCAACGATCGCTACTTTTTCTGACTTAGATTTCTCTACCAAACTGAATCTATCCCTAAATAGATATTGTCAAAGGCACTCATCCAAGGAAGCAAAGAGTAGTTTTGAAACACCACCATCCGATCAGGACCAGGCTGGGTAATCCGCTTTGTTTGCAGTCGTACCTCACCAGTTGTTGGCTTATTAAAGCCCGCCACCATGTTCAGTAACGTCGATTTGCCGCAGCCAGAGTGACCAATCAGGCAAATAAATTCACCCTCATGAACTGTGAGATTTACACCATCAAGAACAGTGTAAGAACCCGTAGGAGTAGGATATACCTTGGAAACGTCCTCAATTACAAGGAAAGGGTCGCGGTTAATTAATTTCGGATTTTTGACGCTAGTGGTTTTAAGGGTTTGCATGATGGTAGAGATTAGGAGATAGGGACTAGGGTAAGAAACAGGGTGCAGAGGTGCTTCTGTACAGGAAGGAATGTTTTTATGTACACTCTCCCCGGCTTTCCTTTAGACTGCTGATGTTGCCAAATCAATCAAAATTTCTTCAATCCGAATCTCGCGTTTGATTTTTTAGGTTTTTGAGATAGCTGATTGGATCATCGGGGTTGAAAATTGTGCCATCAGAAAAATGAAGAGTACCACGATCAGGCTCAGTATCGAATAGATCCAGTTCTCTAGCCGCTTCCCCCAAATACATCAACCCGCCGCATCGATCCAGAATTTCAATCCAGTTTCTCGGAAAGGCTGTAATTCCCCAACGTGCTAGTTGAGTCATAATCCACAGTCCCTCGATTCGATTAGGGCAGTTTGCTCTGTCTACATAAAACTGGTTGTAACGCAGCAGTTGTTCAGGTTCTTCACCCAAACCGCGATTATAGGAATCAATAAAGCCAGGGCGGGTGTACTCTGGGGCAGAGCCAACATATTCTGGACGGCAAATTAGTTCTAGAATTTCCTCGCGATTGTTTGGCGATCGTCACAATACTCAGAAAGCTTGTAGCAGAGCTTTAACTAGGGCAAGATGAGTTTGGGGATATTGGTCTGCCAATCTTCACGTACGCCCAGCACTTTTTCTAGGTGTCCTGCCCAGATATCTAAGTCAGTGGCAATAACAAAGCCTAGGTCTTCATAAACAGCGCGAGAGTTCAGGGTTCGCCAGCACAGTAGCCATCGATATTTTCTGCTTTTAAACTTGCCACCATTTGCGGAGGTGGAATCACTGTCAAACTGACATCTAGGTCTGGATCAATGCCCCCAGAAGCCAGCCAGTGTCGCAGCATTAAATTGTGCATCGAGGACTGGTGTACCATACCCAGGGTGTGGACTCGATCTGGGTTTTGGAGATCGCTTGTTTAAAGTCGCCAAGTGTTCGGACTCCGGCGTTGTACAAGCGCTTGCTGAAGGTGATTGCGTTGCCATTACGAGCCATGACTAAGGCGGTGACCATCGGTAGTGGTTTGTCATTCATTCCTAATGTCATGGCGATCGGCATACCTGCTACCATTTGGGCTGCATCGAGCCGTCGCGTGGCAACACCCTCAGCGATCGCCTTCAACTTGGTTCGCGTGATAATGTTACTTCCTCCAGTCCGTGTTCTGCAAAGCCTTTTTCTTTGGCAATTACCAGTGGCGCACAATCTGTTAGTGGGACAAAGCCTATTTCTAGATTGACTTTTTCTAAGCCATTACGCGCAATTACTACAGACTGCCTTGCCTTTTGTCTTAGCTTGTTTCTGCCGATTGAGAAATAAAGCACCTCACTCCGCAAGCCGTAGTAATTAGGATGGTTCACTACTTCCATCCGATCGCGAGGACGCGAAAGGAATATCTAAGATCTGCCCAATATAAGATTCCGGTCCATTAGTCAGCAGCACAATCGATCAGATAGCAGCAAGGCTTCATCGACATCGTGGGTAACCATGAGGCAGGTAAGTTCGTTTTCTTGCGCAATTTTCATCAATTGCTCTTGTAAACCGCCTCTAGTTAGGGCATCCAACGCTCGAACGGTTCATCTAGTAAGAGTAGTTTGGGACGAATCGACAAAGCACGGGCGATCGCTTACCCGCTGCTTCATCCCGAAATTTGACCGGGGCGCTTGTCCGCAGCTTGTCGCAGCCCCTACCATATCAATGTGATGTTCCACAATGCCGCGACGCTCACCTTTAGGCTGAGTCCCCATCACCTCATCTACAGCTAAGGCGATGTTTTCCCGTACTGTTAACCAAGGCAACAGTGAATAATTTTTGAGTCACCACCATCCGATCCGGACCTGGCTTGGTTATTTGTCTTCCTTCTAAAAGCACACCGCCTTTTGTCGGTCTAGCCAGACCCGCTTACGATGTTCAACAAAGTGGACTTACCACAGCCAGAGTGTCAACTAAAAAAACGAACTCTCCTTTTCGGATTTTAAGATCAATGTTTTCAGGGCGACATAAGTACCGCCGTTTGGTAGCGGAAATGCTTGGTCAATATGATCGACTTCAACAAAGACAGACATAAATTCGTCCCTAGTCATTGGTCATTTGTCCTTAGTCTTTAGTCATTGGTCATTGGCAAAGAACTAATGACTAGTGACTAATGACATTGGTACTTATTTTTGTTCCTCTGGAACAACTTTTGACACTACGAATCCGACCAGGCGATCAAGTAAAGACCAACCAAGCCGACATACACAGCGCCAAGATAATTTCACTTAGTCTGGAACTGTTATAGGCATCCCAAGATGAAGAAGCCGATACCCACACCACCAGTTAGCATCTCTGCCGCCACAATTGCCAGCCAAGACAACCAATTCAATCCTCAATCCCGTAAAAATGTACGGGACTGCCGACAGTATCAAAATTTTAAAGAAAAACTTCGGGTTAGACAGACGCAACACTTTGGCAACGTTCCTATAATCTTGAGGAATCTGCTGTACGCCCACTGTCGTGTTAATAATGATTGGTAAAATTGCTGTTATAAAAATTACAAAATTGCTGACGGATTCGACTGTTGAAACGCTGCTAGAGAAAGAGTAACCAGGCTAGAGGCGGCACTGTACGTAGCACTTGGAAAATTGGATCTACAGCACGATAAATAAAGCTATTAATCCCAATCATGATCCACAGCGCAATTCCCACGATCGCAGATAGGGAGAAGCCAATTGCAACTCGTCCTAAACTAGCAAAAATCTGCAAGCCCAATCCTTTATCTGTGCCGCCATCATCAAAAGAGGCTTAATAATCAGAGGATCCCAGGTTTCTTTGACTACAGTGATTGGTCCTGGCAGACGAGAATCTGGACTACCGCAAACTACCTGCCAGATGACCAGCAAAACTGCGAGTGCAACTAGTGGCGGTACGATATTTCTGGTTAGGGAAGAAATGCGCTTTGAATTATTACTTTTAGAGCGCCTGTTAAGGTAGTTGCCATACTTAAAGGTTTTGGAAGGCTTGGGAAATACAGATTAAGTAGATGAGGACTAGATTGCTGCCTTTAAATTAGACTTTTTTAATCTTGAGACTCTTCAAGTATGCTGTTGGATCTTCTGGGTCAAACTTGACACCATCAGAAGAACGTCTCAACACCACGGAAGGACTCTTGGGGATTTCTGAATCAGCAACATTAAGGGCTTTTGCCGCTTCTCGCCACAAATCCTCGCGGTTCACGGCATCAACGATTTTCTTAACATCCGTATCAGCAGAATATATCCCCAACGAATATTTTCTGTCATGAACCATGTGTCGTGGCTTTTGTAAGGATGGAAGCGTTATCCCGCCAGAACTTCATTAATAATGTGTTGCTATAATCCTCTGTTCGACCAGTACCATAATCGTATTTGCGCTTGGTATCGCTCCACAATATCTTTCACAGGCACTTTCAACCACTCACGCTTGGCAACAATTTCAGCCAGTTCCTCTTTGTTTCCGTCTTAGCAGACCACTGCTGGGCTTCCTGTACTGCCATCAAAATTGCCTTAGTTGCCTTAGGGTTTTTGTCTACCCAATCTGCCCGCATTGCCAAAGCTTTCTCTGGATGGTCTTGCCAAGTTCACCAGTTGTTAAAGCTGTGTAGCCAACGCCCTGATTAACAGTTTGTGCGTGCCACGGTTCACCGACACAGAAGGTTTCCATGTTACCGACTTTGACGTTTTGCACCATCTGTGGCGGCGGCCTGACAATTGTAGAAATGTCTTGATCAGGATTTATCCCACCAGCAGCTAACCAGTAGCGCATCCATAAATCGTGGGTGCCACCTGGAAACGTCACCGCAGCCTTAATTTCCTTGCCAGAAGATTTAGATTTAGCAAAAGCTTCCTTTAAGGGCGAACTATCTAAACCTATCTTCAAATCCTTATAAGTATTAGCAACAGAAATCCCCTGACCGTTAGTATTCAACCGCGCCAAAATGTACATGGGAACTTTATTACCCTTGGTAATCGTACCCAAGGATATTAAATAAGGCATGGGAGTCAAAATGTGTGCTCCATCAATTCCACCACCGCCTGAACCCAGCACCAAGTTATCACGGGTTACAGCCCAGGAAGCTTGCTTGGCAATTTCTACACCTGTCATACCGTACTTATCGAAGTAGCCTTTTTCCTTGGCAATAATCAAGGGTGCGGCATCGGTTAGGGCAATGAATCCTAGCTTGGCAGTAGTAACTTCTGGTGCATCAGCTGGGTTGATATTAGCAGCCGGTACAGTGTTACTAGCGCTGTCGGTTGATGCGGAGCTATTGGAGGGTCCGGTACTACAGCCATGAGCTATCAGTGAACCTGTAGTAGCAGCACCTGCTGTAATGATGAATTGCCGTCTGGAAAATTTCGTCATGCTCGTCTTGATTGTTTAATTTTTGCTGTCTATTACAATGAGGACTCAACCGATCAGGAGTGTTTAACTCCGGTTTAAAAGTTTGAACTTTAGAATGTCCAAATAAACTACTAGCTTCCACATCGATATATCTACGCTGCTTAAGCCCTAACTCTTTTAGGTGGAAACCAAGACTTCTTGCCTGGGTTTTGCTCCAAACTGCTCAATGAGTAAGTTCCGCAGCACGGGCTGCAAGTCTTCGCAAGGGATACCTTTTGTCACACAAGTACCCAGATGAGCGTCTTTGCCTACCTTGCCGCCCATGTAAATGTCTACGCCTTCTACAGCTTTGCCATTTTTGCGTGCTTTGGTTCCCATCAGCCCAATGTCAGCTACTTGCGGCTGTCCGCAGGAGTTGGGGCAACCAGTCCAGTGAACTCGTACACTGCGGGTTAAGGATAGCTCTGCTTCCAAGGCTTTAATCATTGCTAAAGCCCGATTTTTAGTTTCAATTAAGGCAAAGTTGCAGAACTGAGAGCCTGTGCAAGACACTAATCCCCGTGTCAAGGTGTCTGGATTGATAGAGAATCGTTGCAAAAGTGGTTCGGACAACAAGGCTTGGAGTCGCAAGTCGGAGATGTGAGGAATAATCACGTTTTGCTCGACTGTAAGCCGGATTTCCCCACTACCGTAGACTTCCGCCATCCGTGCAAGTTCAAACATATCCTGGGCATACAAGCGACCAACAGGAATGTTTAAACCAACATAGTTTAAACCTGATTGCTTTTGAGGATAAACACCAATATGGTCGCGTTTTTCCCAGTCAATTTCGTCTTTTTCTGCTGCTGGTTGCAGTGAGTGACCCAGCTGTTTTTCAACTGCTTCTCGGAATTTGTCTAAGCCCAATTCATCAATTAGCCACATCAGGCGAGACTTTTGGCGATTGGCGCGTAGTCCCCGATCACGATAAACTTCTAAAACTGCTCTGCATACGCTAACTACATCTTCTGGAGTCACCCACGCCTGCAAGGGAATAGCAGCATCACAGCGCTTGGCAGAGAAAAAACCACCAACAATAACGTTGAAGCCAAATTTAGGCTCCTCTGCGCCTCTGCCCCCCTGCCCCCCTGCTTCCTTATAGGCGGGAATAAATGCCAGGTCGTTGATTTCAGCGTGAACTGAGTTGTCCCGTCCACCCGCGATCGCTATATTAAATTTTCGGGGCAAGTTGGTGAACTCTGGGTTCCCAACGCCATTGTTCGTAATCATGTCCTGAACTTGACTTACTAGTTCTCGTGTATCGAACAATTCATCCGCATCAAGCCCCGCTACTGGATCTCCGGTAATGTTGCGAACGTTGTCCATACCTGACTGGACGCTGGTTAATCCAACTGGCTGAAATCGGTTGAAGATATCTGGCAAGTCCTCAATCCGAATGCCGCGCAACTGGAGATTCTGGCGGGTAGTGATGTCTGCATTGCCAGCATCGCCATAACGTTGCACTACTTCACCTAGTACCCGCATCTGCTCACTAGTAACAATGCCGTTGGGTAACCGTAACCGCATCATAAATTTGCCCGGAGTAACTGGGCGAAAGAACACCCCCAGCCACTTCAGCCGATGCTCTCGGTCAGTCTCATCCATTGCTTCCCAGCCAATAGAGGCGAATTGCTCTAGTTGGACTTTAACTGATAGACCATCTTTTTCTGCCTTGAATTTTTCAAATTTATTAAGACTTACTTTTAGTTCTACATCTGTCATGATCGTTCTACCAAATTACCTTCTCTGTTAAAAGCGTTACGGCATCATTTAATTAAAAGAACATTGCTCAATTTGGTTAAAGATTCTTTTTCCTGTTACCTTATTCGGTTTGCCAAATTAAAATCGTATAGTTGGTTACGCAGTTCTTTAGTGGTAGGTATTTATTTGCTATAAGTGGCATCACTTATTGCTCTTCTTGAAGTTGCTCCGGCAGTTCATGAAGTGCGATCGCAGTTTTTTTGCCTACCTGTTAACATCCAAAGTAAGATTACTCAACAATTAAATTCGTATCCTTAGTAACAAAATATTGCTAATTATGACGAAAACGCATTGGAACAATGCGTTTTTTGCATCTAATTCAGTCAAAAGATGGATGTGAAACAACTGCAACGGGTAAAACTAAAGTAAATCTGGTGCTCGTAGAGGGCTGAGAGCTTCAGTTAATTAAGTTTTACAAACCTTGCTATATAACTTTTAAGCAAACAGGGACAAACAGGAACTAAATTTAAAATGCCGAGGAATCGTCGTACTTTCATGACCGGGGTTGGGGCGGGTGGACTAGCCAGTTCTTTACCTGTAGCGCTGGCAGCCTGTTCCCAGACAAATAAAACAGAATCTTCACCAAATATAAAATTCCAGCCTGTTGGCAGCGTCGAAGATTTAGATAAGTCAAGTCAGTTACTGAACAAAGAATCATCCATTGGTTCTATTTTAGTAGTGCGTACCGCTACAGCAAACGAGTTAAGTGCCGTAAATCCTACCTGTCCTCATGCAGGCTGTGTAGTGCAATGGCATAAAGTCACAGGAAAAATTTGTTTGTCCCTGTGATGGTCCTGAATTTAGCGTTGACGGTAAGGTACTTATAAGGTTCAGCTAAAAAACCTCTCAAAACCTACCAAGCAAAGATTGAGGGCAATTCAGTTTTGGTTAAGGAAAGCTAGTTTCACTTTCATTGAAAGCAACTGTGAATATAAATATTAAAGTCAACTTGGAGCAGGCACAGGCTGCACGTTCTTTAGGTAACTGGTCATTAGTTATTCAATGCCTCCAACAGTTGATACTGGAGGAAGATGTGCAGTTCAATCTACTGGACTTAGCAATAGATGTTTTGGTAGCTGGGGATTTTGATCAGCGTTGGGCAATTGCCAAGGTGTTTCCCAAGCTAGGACAAAAGGCTGATGGCTCTGACGTGAACGAAGTCATTGCCTCACTGCTGGAAATTCTTGAAGACGAAGAAGCAGAAGAAGAATTACGCTGGTATGTTGCCCGCATTCTAGGAGAATTTAATCACCCATCTGTGATTAATGCTTTAGTTGAACTGCTGAAAACATCTGAGAGTGAGGAATTAAGCGCAATGGCAGCAGCAGCGCTGGGGAATTTAGGAACCTCGGCTATTGCTGACTTGACTCAGTTATTAGCACAGGAGGAGACGCGATTATTAGCTGTGCGATCGCTTTCCCATATCCGGCGAACAGAAACAATAATTCCTTTGCTTAGTGTCGTTAAAGATCCCCAAATTGCTGTCAGAGCCGCCGCAATTGAAGCCTTAAGTAGCTTTCATGATTCCCGCATACCACCAGTTCTCTTAAATGCCCTTGATGATATCGCTGCACCAGTCAGACGCGAAGCTGTCACAGGTTTGAGTTTTCGTCCTGACTTACGCGAGGACTTTGATCTGGTAAATCGACTACTACCGAAATTGTCTGACTTCAATTTGGACGTTTGTACAGCAGCAGCGATCGCATTGGGACGACTGGGTACGGATGCCGCTGCCACTGCTTTAGATCAGGTGCTAAAATCCCCTGTTACACCAATTCCCTTGCAAATAGAAATTGTCCGGGCTTTAGGTAGGGTGGGAACACGTAGCGGATTAGAGTATCTGCATTCAGCACTGAATCGCTCAGAATCAGTAACGCTGTGGCAGGAATTTGTCGC
>JAUJND010000069.1 GCA_030446505.1 Chroococcidiopsidaceae cyanobacterium YX2bin18
GTCCGGGTGCTGTTGAGACTGAACTATGGGCAAACGCACCCGCAGGAATGCTGGAGCAGGTCGCGACGGGTATTCCATTGCAGCGAATTGGGCAACCCAATGACATTGCTGAAGCGGTGATATGGCTGTGTTCCAATGCGTCTGGATTTGTGACTGGGCAGAATCTGGCGATCGATGGCGGCTATACTACAACAAATTAAGTGCTGCGTAACCCTGAAACAGAGGAAAAAACAATGAAAAACTTGAATCGTCGCCGCATTCTCTCGATCGGTGGTTTGGGATTGGCAGGCGCTGCGGCAACCCTGGCAGGGCAGGCACAAGGCAACAATCAAAATTTTCCCCAGCCCATGCAGAAAATGAGTCAAAACGGCAGGTTCGCAGACAAGGTAGTTTTGATTACAGGGGCAACGTCCGGAATTGGTGAAGCGACTGCCAAACTGTTTGCTAAAGAAGGGGCAAAAGTCTTTTTCTGCGGTCGGCGTGAGGCTCTGGGCAAGCAAGTAGAAAACTCAATCCGCAGCAGGGGTGGCGATGCAACCTATATGCGTGCCGATGTTCGCAAAGAAACCGAAGTCAAAGCTTTTGTGGATGCTTGTGTCACTCGATATGGTCGCTTAGACATCGCTTTCAATAATGCTGGCGTTGACTACCCACCTAACCCGATCGCGGACACTGCAATCGCTGAATTTGATGATCTAATGAACACTAATGCTCGTGGGGTTTTTCTGGGCATGAAATATGAAATTCCTCACCTGCTCAAAGTAGGTAGCGGAGCGATTATCAACATGGCAAGTATTGGCGGACAGCGGGCGTTTGCCAACATCGTCGGCTATGGTGCTAGCAAAGCCGCTGTGATTCACATGACAAAAATGGCGGCGCAAGAGTACGGCAAGACGATTCGAGTCAATGCTGTGTTGCCAGGAGCAATTAACACTGCCATGCTTGAGCGCGTAGAAAGGGATTGGAAAGTGACCAAACAACAGTTGGTTTCTGCATATCCCAGCAAGCGCGTGGGCAAGCCCGAAGAAGTGGCTGCTGCGGTTTTGTGGTTGGCTTCAGCAGAAGCATCCTATATTTCAGGTGTAGCGTTCAACATTGATGGCGGCGGTCTTGGTTAAGCCTGTACTCCCGAAGGAATAAAACTCACGGAAACTGCAATCATTGATGTTGTCAATCGAATTGCAGTTATGGTAGATCAATGAAATTGGCAAGCTTGCCAGGACGTATTTAGCGAACACGTCGAAACTGACTACACCTCGTTAAACGGCGGACAACCCGCAACGGTCAACCCAGATGATCTGGTCAAAAGAACTCGTCTGTTTGCCTAGCTACACTGCGATCGATAGACCTTGGGTGCCACCCCAGTCACTTTGCGGAAGTGAGCTGTGAAGTGACTTTGATTTGAGAATCCAACCCGATAGGCAACTTCAGCTACGGGCAGTTTAGTCATATGCAGAAGCACTTTTGCTTGTTCAATTCGGCGTTGGGTCAGGTATTTATAAGGCGATTCTCCAGTAGTGGCTTTGAACGCACGAGCAAAATGAAACTGGCTCATAGGAATCAACGCCGCCATATCTTCAATCACAATCTCTTCTGCCAAATGCTCCTCAATGTAATCCTGAACCTGTTTTAGTTTGACTGCGTCTAAGGCAAGTCTAGGAATTACTAGTTTTTTCGCTGGAGCACTTTCGCAATACTGGCGCAGCAAATGAACTGCCAGTAGATTTTTTAATGATTCAGCAAACAGAGCGCCACCAAGCCCTTCGTTAAGCAGTTCACTTTTGAATAGGTGAGCCACTTGCACAATAGTAGAGTCTGGAAAAATAACCCGATGGGCAAGCTTTGTTTCTGCGGATAGCTCGTTTTCAATCGCCGTGTGGCGCAGGAATTCCGGCTCCAGATAAATCGTGACGTACTCACTGGTTTTCTCTCGGTTATGCCATACAAACTCGTGCTCGCCATACAAAAAAGCACTTCCGGCTGGCAGTGGTGTGGTTTGTTTTAATCCATCCACCGACCAGGTAACGCGATCGTGGGGTACGAATGCCACACTAATCGCGTGTTTCGGCATGGTGAAGTCAAAGTCTCCCACCGCCTCCATTACACCGTACTCGACCGCGATGTCTTTCCACTCTTTTCTGAGAAAAAATGCTGGCTTCACAGGTCATGGGTTGCAAATAGAGGAATTTTTTACTGCTCTGATTTCTACTATTCTCTAGCATGAAGCCACTCTCTATATCCAACAAAAGCCACAGCTCCGGTATTTTCTTACTTGGAGTTCTTATTCTGCACCTGTTATTGTAGTTAGCGAAGACCCCACGTAGTACAGCTTGGTTTTGTTCTGCATAGGATGAGGATGATGATGGATATCGCCCTTTTTCTCCATCTGCCGCAACAACTGTCCTATACTAGTGCAGCAGAACTCCTGAAACGGGGGCTGTGGACCGCGTTGGATCTGTGGTCCCCGTGGAACGGCACGAACCAGCAATGGACATTTGCACCTATGCCATAGCTACACGAACTTCTCCTGGCTAACTTGCGAGTGTTCATTTGAGCCATGTGGTTTCTGACGCTTGCTCCAATTCTAAACTTGATTAGACTTGTCCGAAATATAAATTTAGGAGAGAAAAAGATGGTAGGTGCGTTTTTTCTGTCCTACCATGCGGTAAATCCAATCGATTATATTCATAAGTACCTCATCGCAGCAAGCAGATTTTGGGAATCAGTTACAAGCAGTTTCTTCAATTAGCGCAACACGCAAGCCTACGTCAAAACCAAGAGCGTCAGTGCATTGAACAAACAAAAATTCGAGTCAATGCATCTCGAGGCGGAAGAAAACCACTTTTATCAACCGAGTCTGAGATAGGTTTATGTTTATTTTACTTACGACATCTACCAACGTTTGAAATTTTAGGCTTGCAGTTCAGCATTTCCAAAACATCGGCAAATGACATCTTCCATTATTGGCTAAAAATATTACGAGAGATTTTACCAGCGAGCCTATTGGAGCAAGTGAAAAATCAAGTAAGTGATTATGAAATGGTGCAGGAACTACTGACAGAATTTGAGCTATTAGTTGATAGCTCAGAGCAGCACAGAGAAAGACCTGGGAAATATCAAGAGCAGAAAAAGTTTTATTCGGGCAAGAAGAAAAAACATACCTTTAAAAACCAGTTCATTATTCTTCCCCAAGCACAGGATATTGTAGATGTGATAGTGGGACTACCAGGTCCTGCCAGTGATATTAATTTACTGCGAGAACAACGCAAAAAGTTTGCTACTCGGCAGCAGTTTAAAGGCGATAAAGCATATATAGGACAAGACAATGTTGCTACCCCACATAAAAAACCTAAAAATCGGCGATTAAGCGAGAGTCAAAAGGAAGAAAATAAAATTTTTTCTAGTAGTCGGATTTTAATAGAACACTTGATTAGATTAGTTAAAATTTTTCAAATTGCTGCCCACAGATTTCGTCTACGTCCTCAAACTTATCAACGGATCATATTAACAGTTTGTGGATTAGTAAGAGTACGTATAGGAGCATTTGTTTTACCTACTTAAAATCTGTAAACAAGGGGCGCTCGCCATCCATTAACAGCAAGTATCTTTTTAGCTATTACTAACTGCAACTATCTCAAACCCCTATTTGTTGGTTGAAGCTGGCTTAAAATCGCAAGATGAAACACATCTCTCAAAGCCAGCTACAGTAGGCTTTTGAGAATTTTCGGAAAGGTCTATTTAGTTTTTCCCACTTCATTAAGGTGTCGCCCATCATAATGATTAATAGTGCAATTTCTAAAGTTCCATAAACTTTGACAAGAATCTGGGAATTGCTGTAACTTGCGATCGCACCGATAGCGCCATCATCCTAGTGTTATGACAGATCCCATCTGGCTTGGGACAAGCGATCGCATTAGGAACTGCCCACGTAATCATGACAGTCCAGAAAATGATAGTCGGTGTCCACACTAAATAGATAAAGGTAGTTCCATTTGAGGCACGGTGCAAGTTACCAAATGTCCAGCTCAACCACTTCTGCAACTCAGCGCGATAGAATTCATTTCTTTGCTTGAGCAGTTCGCGCCGTTTTTCTTCAGCCGCTGCCCATGCGCGACTTGCTTTTAGTTTCTTCACCGCTTTTGCTTCAGAGTCTTGCTCAACCCGAACGTCAATCGTTTGCTTCTCCTGCTCAACTTTTTCTGTGACTAAGTTATCTACAAGTTGTCTAACGATTGAGGCAAGCTCTTCAAAGTCGTTTGGTCCGAGAAAGCTGGTAGTGTTCCCCAACTGGGGATTGAAGACTTTCCCTCAACATAAGCCTCCAGGCGCTCGCCAAACTCAGTAAATAGCTGCCTTTTTTGTTGCTTCTCCCTTAGCTGTTGCGCTACTTGAGTCAGTAGCATTCGTTCGTACATTGCAGAAATAGCATGACCGCGTTTGGCTGCCAGTTGCTTGAGTACCCCCAGCAGGTCGTCATCGGTAGCGATCGCTGCTGAACCAACCATGCCTAGAATCTCCTGCATATCTGCTTTCAGGTCAAACTCTGGCTTCGTCGTGCCAAAATAAATTGCTACTTCCTCGTAACTCTTGTTGTGCTTCTTGAGCAACTCACACGCTTCTAGAAAGCGATCGCCCTCAGAGGAAGTGTATTCGTCTTGGTCAGGCAGTCCGCAGATGTCCAAAATTTGGGCAGCTTCAGTTAATGAGATGCGGGTTCCCACTTGCTTGGAAGCTAGCGTAATCAGTTCTAAGATGTCCAAGCGCTCACTCTGGTCAACGTCATTTTCCTCTAAAGTTTTCATCTTCTTAGTATTTGCTGCTCTCTTGGTTTTAGTCTGAGATTCTGGCTCTGGTTGTTGAGAGGCAGATGGTTGTTGCTTAAACAGTTCAGCCGCCATATCGTAGTCACTCGCTTGTCCTGAGTTGAAGTAACTGCGAATGACATCAAACCCTGACTGGATTTCTTCATCTGAATAGGATTCTTGCTCACTATTCAGCCCAGCAACAATTAATGTTTGGCTGACTTCATCACCAGAAAGGTTGTAGAGGTTTTGCAAGTCTTGTTTTGTGTAAGGCATGATTGAGTCTCCTGATTATCTATAGATTCCAATGCAGCGCTAATGCCAGCTTTGTCCAGACTTAAATTTCTCAACTACCTCGACCAAGGAATTAAAGGATGAATGGGGCATCACCCACAAATCGCCAATTATTTTGACGGTTAGCCAATGTTTGCTCTTTAAGCCATAACCCAATTGCCGGAGCAATTGATTAGTAGCACTAGCATCAGACCAGCCCAACGTTTTTTGCGTCCAAGATGTTACTTGCCAAGGTGCTACCCCAATTTTGTCGATGTCCTTGGCAGGAAAAGGATTCTTGTCTTGCCTATGCTGTAAGCGCTCGCGCTCAAGGTCCAGTTTAGCTAGCTGGATCTTCAGCTTCAATTCCCGCTCTGTTAAAGTTTCTGGTTGTCTTGAAGACAGTTGTTGTTGAGCTAAACTTTGGGACGCTACCTCAATTCTTGCCACCCCTGCATCTGACAAATCTTCTGCTAAGAGGCAATCTCGTTCTTGATGATGGCGGGGGATTCCAAATGCTGCGTCTGCTAGGTCGTATAACGAGCGCTTGAGCAGAGCTATAACCAAAGCTCTTGCTTTGATATTTCCTTCAGCTGCACATTTCTGCCAATAGAGGCAAGCCAACTCGAAGGTTATAGGGATGATAGGTCGATTTGCACCCTTAATTGAGATTCCGCCGCTTGGAGTGTAACATTCAAAGTCTTTGCCTAGTAAGCTTTTGAGATAGTTAGAGCGACAAAAGCGTAACATTGAATTACGGCTTTTATCTACAACCTCGCTTGCTTGTATATAACTCAGTCGGTAACTGCCATCGGGCAGCATAGCAACTTCCAATGAAATGTCGCCAAGTTCGAGTGTACAGCGTTGTGCTTTATGGGTTTGAGGTAACATTTGCGCCTCCAATTAGTTATCAAAAGCTTCATCAAGCGCTTCATCGTCTTGGTTACGAGTCAGCACCAGGGTAGACGTGAGTGGTTCAATATCATCTTTTGCTTGGGAACCAGGCGTGGAAAAGGGCGCAGTTGACACAGAAGTATTGCTTGGCTCAAGACCTATTTCAGAGGCAGTACGCTCGCTCTTGTTTCCTCCACCATTTAATTGGGTTTGTGACGTTGGTAAAACGAAATCTTGTGAGTCTAACCCAAACACCTGGATCAAGTAGTTAATCTGCTGTTGTAAATGGTAGATGGCATTCCTCGCTTTCTGCTTTAGTTCTGCATCAGTTAGACTTCCCAATGCTTTGCAAGCTAGAGGATACCAAAAGGCTGATAATGCCCACAGAATCATCTGCTCCTTGGGAAATTCAGCTGAATCATCTGGTAATAGGGTATTGCTTTGCTTGTCGCGTCTTTTTTTTGGTTGCAAATACCTGAGTAACAAAGCGTAAGGTGAGGTGCTACCTGGTTGGTAGCGAAATTGAAAATCAACCTGCTCGTACATTGAGATTCTTCCTTTCAATATGCTTGATAGTTTCAGTGCCGCATAAATAGTAAAAATAGCCATAGGAGTCGGTTAGCCGAAAGCTCAGACCGTCAGAGGCTATTCTGGTGTGGAAGCACTGATTAACTTGTTCTTCCAGTTCAGTTCCCCAGTTGACGGGAGTACCATTGAACAAGGCATTGAACTCACGCTCGTAGTAGTAAGCAGTCCCGCCAGCAATTATTACCTCGTCCACTTCCAGTGGAATGATGCTTTTTAACCAGTTGACGAGACTCAACCAATACTGCTCTTTGGCGAGCGCAATTCCTTCTCTAATCCGCGACACTTCTGGATCTCGGAGACTCGGTTCACTAAATCGTGCTAGATGCACTAAGGCTTTAGCACTAATCTTTGGTCCCGCTTTACAAATTGCTGCTACTAGCCTTGCTGCCTTTTGGTTAGGAGCATACGCTTTCACAATTTCCAGAAATTTATTGAACCCCAGTTCAGCTGTAGCACCCTTAGTAATCGTACCTCTGTTCATTACATAAGCAGATGCATCGCGGTAGCCCACCATAATTACAAGAATCGCCTGTTCCTTGAGGTTAGAGCCTGGTTGCCGCGCTCGTGATAGTAATCCGAACCCTTCAGGACGGCAGACATAACTCTCCAACTCAAAACTTCTTTCTTCGCCACGAAACCGGAAATTGGCTACGGCTTCAGTAATCATTTCCTCAAACAGCTTGCGGTCTGCATACTCGCCATAAGGCAGTAACAATCCCAGACGCAGACTGGCTCCATTGGGCAAACATTTCTTTTGAGCGATCGCGCCTATGAGTGCTAACGTCTTGTACAAAGCTAGCCGAAACTTGGGTTCTACTAAGTTGAGTTCAGCATGAAAGCGGTCTTGTGCCAGAAACCCAATCGCTCGATACTCGCCTTTGTACTCAATCCATGCTGAGTTTTCTGGGCTTGGGTTACCAAGCTTGGTTTCTTCGTAATCCTCCAAACTCTTTTGAGATACTTCTGCTACTTCTGCTCCCATCAGCAGTAATTCTGGCTTGAACGGCTTGAGGCTAAATACAGCTTTACTCTTGATTGAGCCAGGGTCGAAGGCAATTGTTATGTCTGCCATCAGTTGTTTAACTTCCTATCTCATTGACGTGACTGAATTGTTCTTGTAACACTTCATAGTTCAGCTTTTATCTCAAGCCAAATGCTATTGAAGCAGCAATATTTAATTACAACAAATTGCAAATGTAGGAGCTATGACAGTCACGATAACTTCATACTCCAAAATTCATCAACAGTTAAATTCTATCCCTACAATTAATTTCTTGCCTGCAACAAATCAATTGCACTAGTAAGGTAAATATAAGGCATTTGCAAGGTAATTTCAAGTTTAAGGTAATGTAAGGACTTTTTAAGGAAGCATCAGGTATTACTAAGGTAGTTACAAGGTATTTCTAAGGAATTTGGTTTGTATCAACAGCCTCAAAACTACCAGGGTCGAGCTTTTTGCACTTATAAGGTGTTTCTAAGGTATTAGTAAGGTGAGCCAAGGAATTCATAAGGTATTTACAAGGATATGCTAGGTAAATACAAGGAAAAACACGCTTTTCCTCCTCGAAGGGTAGGGCTAATACTACAGAGGGGTTCCCCTCTGACTCCCGGATACAGTGGTCGCTAAAAGCTCCCGCACCTGACGCACCTTTTGGTGCATAAACAGATTCCAAAGACTTGCAATAAAAAGATTATAAGCTATATTTTAAAAAGCAAGTATTCTTCTGATTTTTAGTAAATGTTTCTTGAATAAGCCAAACTTGCTCATTGGCTATTAGAATCAACAATCTGATTTTATTGAATCAGTTACTCACTCGGTTCATCTGGGAGAGAAAAATTTTAATAGCAAATTAAAAATCAAAAACTTTTGCTGTAGTCGATAAGTTGAACCAGATAGGCTTGCCCAAGATTGGGGTTTAAAGAATGCTAACTCTCGCCAACTTTAATACAACTCAAGCTAAGACCTATTACAAGCGAGAGAACTATTACAGCCAGGAGGATGCTCAAGCTAATTCCGAGTGGCGAGGGCAGGGAGCATCTAAACATCACTTATCTGGTGCAATAGATGACCTGGATGCTTACGAGAACATTGTTAATGGTCAAAGCCCCGATGGTAAAACCCAACTGCGGCAGAAACAGAACCACAAGGACAAGAAAGAACGTGCTGGTGTTGACTTAACTTTCTCTGCTCCTAAGAGTGTGAGTTTAGCCTGCCTGGTGGGTGGTGATAGCAGATTAGAAGCAGCACATCGCATAGCACTGAGAAGAACCATTGGCTTGATTGAAGAGCGCTATGCCAATACACGCATCAATGACGAACGGGTAAAGACCGGAAACTTGATTGTGGCAGTATGGCATCACGATACAAGTCGTGAGTTAGACCCACACCTGCACAGTCATTGTCTATTGATGAATTGTACTCAGTCGCCCGATGGAAAGTGGCGTAGCCTCAGCAATGAAGAGTTTTTCCGCAACAAGATATTGCTAGGTCAGATTTACCGTAACGAACTAGCGTTAGAGTGCCGCAAGTTAGGTTATGAGATTGAACCCCATCCGAAAGAACTATTTGAAATCAAGGGCTATACCAGAGAACAGATTGAAGTGTTTTCTAAACGGCATGAACAGATTAAAGAGAAGCTAGCCGAGATCGGTGTAGCAGAAACAACAGAGAACAAGATTTGGGCATGGCGGAAGACGAGGGTGAACAAGAATCATGAGATTGACCGTCAAGAGATGCTTCCCTACTGGCATGAAGAGGCAGACCTTCATAGCATCACTCATCCCATTACCGCCAACCCAGACCCCCAAGTTGTTCCCCCTGAGCTTGAAGAAATTGAAGCAGAACTGTTTGCCGCAGTACAGGCAGGGATCGAACACTGCTCTGAACGTAAAGTTGCCTTTAGGAGTGAAGACATTGAGAAGTTTGTCACTGCTGAAACTAGACCTTTTGGCATTAGCAAACTACGAGAAGCGATCTCACAACATCCTGAACTAATCAAGACATTTGATGGACGATACACAACCCAAGCGGCACTCGCACGAGAACTTGCCACCATCAAACTAATGCAACAGGGCAAAGGACAGGTACACCCAATTGCCGAAAAAGAAGTAGTAGAAAACTGCCTGGAAGGAAAGAAATTGACATCAGGACAGCGAGAAGCGATCGCCCTCACAGCTACTACAGATGACCAATTCATTGCGTGGCAAGGTGTTGCTGGAGCAGGAAAGACTTACGCACTATCTGAACTCAAACAAATCGCTACAGCGCTACTAGACGTAGCACCAGATTATGCAATTAAAGGATTTGCTCCTAGCGCGGCAGCAGCAAAGGTACTGGAGGAAGAACTAGGAGTTGAGGCGAATACCATTGCCCGTCTTCTTGTTTCCAAAAAGTCCGAAGATATCCAGCCTAACCAAATCTGGATCGTGGATGAAGCGGGATTACTCAGTGCCAAGGCTGCCTGTGAATTGCTCCAACGGGCAACAGAAGAACGCGCTAGAGTGATTCTGGTAGGTGACACCCGGCAGTTATCAGCGATAGAAGCAGGTAATCCATTCAAGTCATTACAACAGGCAGGAATTCAGACCGCTCACCTTGATGAATCCTTACGCCAAAAAGCTCCAGACTTACAGAAAGCCGTAAACTTAGCAGCAGCAGGTCACATCACTGAAGCGATCGCTCATCTAGAACAAGTAAATCGGGTGGAGGAGATCCTAGATGTTGGAGAACGGACTACCAAGATTGCTAGTGAATACATTAAACTTCTACCCCAAGAGCGTCAGAACACACTAATTTTGGCAGGGACTCATAAAGAGCGGTCAGCCATTGTTAAGGAGATTCGGACAGCTTTGAAGCAAGAAGGGACACTGGGTTATGAGGTTGAAACCACAAAACTGAAGGCTCTCGACCTAACTTCTGTACAAGCCAGGTACACCCATCATTACAACATAGGTGATGTAGTGGTTCCGCTGCGCGAGTATCGACGCTCAGGGTTACATAAATCCCAGCCCTACACAGTTAAAGCAATTGAAAAAGATAAACTTACCCTGAGCGATGTGGCGGGGAACCTCCTGAACGTTGACCCAATGAAGTTTCGGAAGACGGTCTATAAGCAGGAAACTTTTGAGATTGCTGTTGGCGATCGCCTGAAATGGACTCGTAACGACAAAGAACTGTGTCGCCGCAACGGTCAAGAGTTCATCGTCACAGGCTGGGATTGAGGGACAGACAGCGACTATTGAATATTTAGATGGTTTGAGTGATCGCATTGTTCTGACACAACCGTTGCATTGTGATTATGCCCTGGTATCCACTACCTATTCTTCTCAAGGCAAGACGGCAGATCGAGTGTTGATTTCATCTACTGTTGACGGCACAGTGAGTCAGGAGAGTGTATACGTAGCAATCAGCCGTGCCAAACACGACCTCCGAATCTTTGCTGAAGACCGGGAGTTTCTGTTTGAGCAGGCGCAGTCGAGTAATGCCCAAGAAACAGTGCTGGAATTATTACCAACGCAGCCCTCAGCCCAAGTTACAACGCAATCACCAGCAAGTGTTAATCAGACTGTAAAACTATCAGTAAGTGTCATTGAAAAACCAAGAAGGCGTGAAGCCAAATCCTCAACCCCTAACATCGAGCCACCACTTAAGCGTTCAAGAATTCCCTATCAAGCAAAACTAACAGAGCCACCGCAGCCAAAACAAAAACTAAAACGCTCAAAGCCAATAGAACGCCCCAAACCATTAGAGGCATTCTGGGTTCCCGGTAATACTCCTGAAGCACCACCACATATTGAGGAAAAACACTGGCACGAGTTGGTAGAGGGCAGCGCTATTCATCCGACGATCGCCTCTCGGAATTTCCGCAGCTTGGGGGAAGACTCTATCGAGAGATCCCACGAGGCTTGGGAACACCTGATGTACTCAGATAAGCTGGAGCGCACTAATACTGGGCAGCTCTCTAGTGGGATGTTGAACAGATATACCCATATTGAAGCTGGCGGCTGGTGGTGCAGTGCGGGTGTAGATGCTCGCTCTTTTACAGACATACAATCAGGACAGAAGCCATCTGAACAGATTTGGGGCTGCTACAAGCCTGATGCACCAAGAGAAAACATAGATAAACCAGGGAAGAAGATCAAGTATGAACATCCTCCGAAGACTGACTTGGGCATTTTCCTACTGGATGTACCCGATGACATTGCCGAACGGATTTACCAAAAAGCAGGTGTTAATCCAGAAGCAAGCGATCGCGCCAGTGGATTTTGGTATTGCGTCTGGAAACACAACTTGCCCGTCACGATTACTGAAGGCGCGAAGAAAGCAGCGTGTCTTCTGAGCCAAGGTCATGCTGCTATCGGCTTACCAGGAATCTATGCAGGCTACCGCAGTAAGGATGATCTTGGTAATGAGATTAAGGCTCACTTACACGAACAACTGGCAGTTTTCGCAACTCCAGGGCGTGAGATTTGCTTCTGCTTCGACTTTGAGACACGAGAAGAAACAAAGCGGAACATTGAAATCGCTATCTCTCGCACTGGCAGCTTGTTACAACAGCAGTCAGCCAAAGTTAAAGTTGTCAGCCTGCCGGGACCAGAGAAAGGCGTTGACGATTTCATTGTTGCTAATTCCCCATTAGCCTACGAGCAACAACACTTAAAGGCGATGCGGTTAAGCCAGTGGCGCTCTGCAAGCAAGCAGCAACGGCAGGTTATGGAGCCGCCCCAAAAATTAACCGTTGATGAGAGGAAGGTACAGCTAAAAACCAAGTTCAATCTTCAGCAACCTAATAACCAGTCCACTAACAAGCAAAATCTAGTAAACCCAGAGGACAAAACTTATGACTTCAGCAGCGAACAACTCAAAACAGAACCGACAGCAAAACGACGCAGTTTTATTAGAAGAGATCGCATCTTTGACACAGAGCGTAGAAGAATTGAAAGCTCAAAACGTAGAGGTCTTAGAGCAAAACAAGGACTTGCAGGAGTATATGCGAAAGCAATTGAGCGCCATACCGTTGACAGTGAAGGAGATGTTAAACGCCTTCATCGCCCAGTTCAAGCAAGCGTTGGAGGAACAGAAATCGGACAAAATGAGCGATTCGCTCAAAGAGTTGAGCACGGCAATGAACAATCTTTCAATGAAGCTAGAGAATACGAGCATGGTACAGCTTCAGGTCAACGAGCAGGTGATGGGGGCTTACGAAGAAATTATGTCCAAGAAGAAGCAAATTTCGCGCAACGGACAGAAACAACCGCCCGTACCATCGGAGAATGGTCAACAGCCTTAATAGACCTGGCGCAGTTAGTGCAGTCAGTCAATGATGAACAGGTCATTGAGGAAAGTGGTCTAAACTCTAAACTAGCTGCACTGACCCAACGTATTGCCAAGCTAAATTCAGAACCTAGACAGTACCAATTTGAGGGATTGTCAGAACTTGCTGGAGCGTTAATACAGCAAGAAGCTAAGAATAATTTAGTGGTAGATCTGAAGCAAATTCAGGCAACACTATCTCAGCTTACTCAAGTGCCGAATGAGGTAGTGGATGCAGGTGCATTGATTAGCGAGTTGCGCCCTGAGACGGAGCAGCTAGTTCAAGCTATTCATAACTGGCAGTCTGAACGACAAGTTTTACAGGCGATCGCCAAAGTGAGTAAAGTTGTCCAACAACTTGAGCATGAGCAAACGTTTGATTTCGGTGGTCTAGCAGAGTTACTCAATTTGGTCACTCAAGAACAGTTGTTGACCGAAACAGGTTTGGAAATAAAACTTGCTGATATTAATCAACGATTGTCAGCATTCACTGTTGAAGTGCCAACTCAGTTTGAGGGCATGAGTGAGCTAGTAGAGAATTTGCACTTAGTCCAAAATGAGTCACAACTACTAGAGGAAGGACTGGTAGAGCAGATAGCTACCTTCACGGATCTGATTGGTCACTTTAGTAAGGAACCGCATCAATATCAGTTTAAGGGCATCACCGAAATAGCTCAACTGTTTTCTCGGAACCAAACTCAAATATCGGTTTCTAACACATTAGAAAAAATTGCTGAACTCACTCTTAACCTGGAGCGCCGGGAATCACTCGTACAACTTGCTCAAACAGTTCACTCATTTAACATCCAGCAACAGTATCAAGACAGCGGCTTACCAGAACAGCTACAAGCAATAAGTAAACAAATTACAGGGCTAAATAAGCAAGTCATCAACCATAAATTTAAAGGACTGAATGAACTTGCCGAGACTCTCTACGAGCGAGACACAGCCCAAGTCTTTACAGAAGGAGCAGGTGCAGAGCAGCTACAGCAATTGCTAGAAAAACTAAAGCACATCGGTCTAAGCACTACGGCGCAGCCAACAATGACTCCACCTATGGTTAATTTTGCTCCTCCTCGAAAGTTAACAACTGCCCCCAGAGT
Organism: Chroococcidiopsidaceae cyanobacterium YX2bin18; assembly: GCA_030446505.1. Taxonomy (GTDB): domain Bacteria; phylum Cyanobacteriota; class Cyanobacteriia; order Cyanobacteriales; family Chroococcidiopsidaceae; genus JAHHHE01. Next base: position 13,974 of record JAUJND010000069.1, read on the forward strand.
CAAAATAAACAAGCAGCATTTAAGTCTCGCGCTAACTCTGTACGAGAGCTACCGCTTGAAGAAGTAGCAGAACGTTTGAGCTTAGAGCGCGATCACCGCGATAAACACAAGTGGAAAGGCGTTGGACAGACCATTAGCATTAATGGTCAAAAGTTTTATGACCATTTGGCACAAGAGGGTGGTTATGGTGCAATTGATCTGGTGATGCGTTCAGGGGCGTAACTTTAAGGAATCTGTTGATTGGCTATCTAATGGTATTAGTAAATTGCCAGTACCACAAGAGCATTCCCGGAGGGATAAGCCAGCTTCGGTAGTACCGCCACAACCACAAAACTAAAAGAACCTCAGCCTCTTCCAGCCACCCACTCCAGACGAGAACAGGTGGCAGGAAGTAAGACAGTACCTTGTCCAGCAGCGAGGGCTACCCGTTCCACTGGTTGATGATTTACATTCCTCTGGCAAAATTTATGCTGCTGGTTTAGAACCAGAAGTATTAGAAAAGCTACGTTCTAAAGGCTATTATGAGCCAGAAAATATTACCAATGCCGTTTTTGTACGACAAAACCTAGCCCAAGAACCCACCGGAGCTTCCTTGCGTGGAGTTTCAGAAGGTAGTTTTTTCAAGGGGTTAGCAACTGATAGCAATCGGGATAATGGGTGGTTCTCGTTTACTACAGGGGAGGGACACTTAGAGCGGATTGTGTTAGTCGAGTCGGCAATTGATGCGATGTCGGCAGCGGCATTAGCTAAACAGCCTGGAAAGACAATGTTTATGTCTACAGATGGTGCTGGCTCTGTTCCAGTTGACTGGTTGCAACAGCGACAAGCGCAAGGGGTTCAGATAATTGCCGCCCATGATGCCGACCGCCCTGGTGAGGAGATGGCATGGCGATTGGCTGCGGAAGTTCCAGCTATTAGTAGAGCAACACCCACTCGTGGTAAGGATTGGAATGAGCAATTAAAGGGTGATTGCCAACCTAATCACCCAGAAACCTCCTTTGAGCCTTCAGAGTGGTCGCGCGTGGCACAGGCAATTGGTAAACCCGTTGCCTACATTGAACGCATCAAAGCTGTTACTGGTGCTAAAAACCCTTTACCAGAACAAGCTAAATCAGCAATGCAGCAAGATTTTCACGCCCATAAGCAGACTTCTAGCGACCTTTGGCAGTGGCACAAGACAGCTACACTCCTTGGTGAATCTGAGGCTTACTTGCAGCGGATTACAGAAGTAGCGATCGCTTTCCATCATCCCAAACAGCCTATACCACTATCCCAAAAATCTTTAGAGTCAATGCAGCTAGACCAACAAAAGCTCGCTTACAGGCTTCGTTACCAAGAACTGCAAAGGCGAGTACGCCAGTACCCAAAATTTGAGAATAGTTCAACAAAAGAAGTAGATTTAGGAATTGCTCTATTAGCTATGAAGGAATCAACCGACCCGAATGAGGCAGGGCGTGTTCTAGCTCAAAGTGATCAACTCAAGGAGTGGAAAGCATCATTACCAGAGGATGATTATATGGCAAAGGGTAAAGCTTATATTCAACAGGTGTACGGGCAAGCGCGGCAGTTGCGAGAAGTGCGATCTCTACAACAGCAACAGCAGCAGCAAAAGCGAGATTTAGGGTTGGAGATTTAGAACTGAATTTTGATAAACTCCATACAACGTGGTGTCACTTCTTATTCTTTATAGTATCTGCAACCTTGTTAATCATCTTTTTAACTTCGTCAAGGTCTTTACTAATTGTTTTTTTAATTTCCAGGACTTACGCAAGGGTCATTTGAACAGATGGATGCTTGAGTTGCTCAATCAAGTAGTCCGACAGCATCCCATACTTAATCTGATAAATAGTTTTGCCCATCTCGTAGGCGAGCGTCTTGAGGCGACTCCAAACAAGCATTGCACAAGCGATATGATTTCGTTGAATTCGCGCTTTGCGACACTGACAGGCTTCAACTCCAGTTAACTGCTTTAAATCGCGATGAAACTCTTCAATTTTCCAACGGATACCGCCAAGAACGCGCATTAATATACTTAGGACAAGAGTATAAAAAAAGCACTGGACTTAGATAAAAGGCTAGTGACGGGTTGAAGGGCTAGGGTGACGGGTGATGGGTGGTTGACTAGGGGTTTTGTATATTTTGATATATTTCAAGTTAAAAACCCCGCTAAGTTCTAAAACTAACGGGGTAAGTAGGTAATAGGTAAAATTAAGCTCTTACTTTAAAAGATTGGAGTGCAGATTCATAGGCTCTAGTGAGATGTTGGAAATCAGCAGCATTACCGCCCGTATCAGGATGGCAGACTTTAGCTTTAGCCTTGTACGCGGCTTTAACTTGGGATAAGGTAGAGTTAATATCAATCCCCAATACTACCGCACTTGTTAAGGGGATGCGCTCAGAATCACCCTCTAGAATCTTTTGTAGTATTTCAGGTTCAAGATGGTAAAGTACCTTGAAGACCCGCATAAGTGCCTCTATACCAATGTGAGAAATAGTTTCTTGATACCAGTTAATGAAAGACTTATGTAATTGGGACTTATTAGGGTGAATGTCTAGCTTACCTCTACCAGTGGAAGCAAGGTAGCCTTGAATAGTGGGAACCGTTTGCTTGGCTTTCCTAAACGGGTTTGAGTTCTGCCCTGTGAATAAATCACCGTCAAGGATAGCTTGCAACACTTCTTTTACTTCCTTACTAGGGTCTGGAAGGCTAAGTAATTGTGTCAACTCAGGACATACAATCATTGATTCTGGATTAGCTTTCCAGTCCCAATAATTAACATAAGGTGTGCCTAACTTTGAGGTATAAAAATTTACCCAATATTCCTTTTTGTTAATAGGTGGTAGCTTGCCTATTTCAAGAGCGGCTAATATATCTTTCCTACCATCCCTTATGGCTTGCCTTACCACATCACATTCAGAAAAACACCCGTGGCTGTCAGGGTCTGTAAAACCTTTTAAGTCTTCAGTCATTATTTTGTCTGCCTAGTTTTGGACTATAGGGGTAGAAAGTACCAGTTTTTAGAATGGAATGTATGGTACTTTAGGTCAAAAAAACTGCCTTGGTTAGGGGCTGGGCTTGGAGCGGTGAATAATTCTTGGGGCTGTGGCTGTGGTTTTGATGCGTTCCACAAATCAACTAATCCACAGATGAAATCAACGGTCATGAACAAAACAAAAATTGAAGCGGTGGCTTGGAATGCTGTTAGTAACATTGTTCTCTTTTCCTAATTTGCTAGTAGCTGCCGTGTGGTGTTTGAGAGCTATTGCTAAATAGGGGAGAAGGTAAAAGCTTTAATTATTATGTACAACTTTGGTTTAGAAACCATTTATAAAGTAAATCTTTAGGTGACAAGACGACGCAACATAATCCGAGTCATCACAGCATAGATAGCAGCTTCGCTCATTTCCGGAAGACGTTCATAATCCTTGCTGAGAGGATGATAGAGGTTGAACCATGCAAAAGTTCGCTCAACTACCCAACGTTTGGGTAAAACCTCAAAGGTGGATTGTGTGCGGTGCATCACCTCAACACGAGCTTGAATCATTAGCCAAACAGCTAAGGCAAATTTGTCACCGTCATAGCCGGAATCAACCCAAATCACCTCAACCTTCTCTAAAATCTCTGGATGTTCTTCCCACAGTTCCATCAAGGCATAAGCAGCCAGTACTCTTTCCCCTGCATTGCCTTCACTGACTACCACTTTGAGTAATAATCCTAGACTATCTACAAGCGTTTGCCGCTTCCTTCCTTTTACCTTTTTGCCGCCATCGAAACCATACACATCCCCCTTTTTTCAGTCGTTTTTACTGACTGGCTATCTGCGGCGATGGCGGTGGGTTGAGTTGCTTTGCCTAATTTTTGGCGCACTTGGTCACGTAAGGTGTGATTCATCTGCTCCCAGAGTCCATATTTTTGCCATCTGCGGTAGTAGCTGTAAACAGTTGAGCTTGGTGGAAAATCTCGCGGCAGCATATCCCATTGACATCCTGTTTTCAAGTGATAGTAGATAGCATTACAGACTTCTCGCATATCAGTAGTACGCGGATGTCCGCCAGATTTGGCTGGCGGAATTAGAGGAGCGAGAATCAGCCATTCAGCATCGCACAGGTCTGTAGGATAAGCTTTTCGAGACATCCTTGCCGAGTACATATACTTTCTCTCGGCATCCTACCCTTAGTCTTCAATCTACTGGCTCGCCTTCATATTTACTTTATAAATAGCCTCTAATGGAGCATTCCAATAACACATTACTGAAGAGTCGACTACAAATATTTGTTGGGTTGCTCATTTATGCACACTCTTACTTACTTTGCTGACTTCTTGCTCTAATACTGTTAGATCCAAGCGACGTAAAATTTCAATAGTTATAGGGCGTTTAGCATCCCAAAAAATGAAAGACTCAAAAAATTCTTGAGCAATATAAGAATTTAGCAGAAATGAAATATACTCTGCTTGCTCTTGAGTTTTACAAGCGATGAAGTAGCAAGTGTCGTCAAGAACAATCGGCTTACTATCATAGTTACTAATTACTTTAAAATAGAGTTTTTTGTAAAATCCAGAAATAGCAACTTTCCAAAAAGAGAATGAATAATCTCCTAGACCAAACATAGAAAATCTACGGCGGTTCTTGTAAATTGAGCTGCCACGTTTGTCTAATAAGTGTGCGTACGCTAGAAGGTATTTCCAAGTTTTAGGTGCAATATCTTGTACTAAGGTAGTATCATCTCGCACAGACTTCTGTGTAACCAGCATCCAACGTTTTGGAATAATAGCCAAGTTATTAGCTACTTCCGAGCTTTTGAACATTGGGTAAATAAAAGTATCTTCAAGCTCAACAATCTCACCAAAACCGTTTCGGTATTTATTCCCTTCTTGCGTTAGTTCCATAACTTTGGCACAATCATGTTTTATACCTGAACGCCAATTATTCATGTTACCAAGTAAGTGTCTCCAACGCTCAAATGACTCGACAGAAGAAACAAGTATGCCGCTACGACTTCCGATAGTTCGTACTAATTTATTGCTTTCTAAATTGTTGTAAATGCGGCTAGTGAGATTAAAATCAGCCGGAGAAAACTTACAGACCAGAAGACAAGCATCAACGGAAGCGCTAAAGTACGTAGAGGCATCAATATGATAAATGGCTGAGTCTGACAAGCTGATCTTATTTTTCCATGCATAAGTAAGTAACTTTCTAGCAACGGCAGTTTTGCATAGCATTCCCATGATGGCATCCCGATTATTTAGCCAGTGTAGAACGCGAATAAGTATCCATTCTGATATGTCAAAATTGCTTTTACCTGTAAGCGCATCTAAGCCATTATATTTTTGAAAATTGGACTCTTCAGGAATATTGGAACTATTAAAAGAGCCAAGGTGCGAGTTTGTAACCCAAGGATGATTACCAACAACCAGCATTGGATTAGGCAAGTTTTCGAGAATGATAGACCAATTACTATAAAAGAAGTTACCTTCTTTTACACTCACT
>JAUJND010000070.1 GCA_030446505.1 Chroococcidiopsidaceae cyanobacterium YX2bin18
TGCATAGCAATTGATCTGTAGCTAACTGCCAAATCTTAATTGTCTTGGCATCACTGCTGCTAACAAGAATCTTTCCATTTGGGCTAAAGGCGACGGATCGCACCCACTCTGAATCCCCTGTGAAGGTGTGTAGTAATTTTCCTGTACTCAAATGCCAAATCTTGATAGTCTTATCGGAACTGCCACTAGCAATATGCTGCCCATCTGGGCTAATGGCGATGCAAGAAACTCCGCTTACATGACCAATGAGGGTGTAATATCTCCAAGCGGCGGTTGACGGTGCTGGTGGCGTTGGCTGCGGTTGTGGTTGTGAGGGTGGTGCTGGTGAAGGCTCTGTTTTTCTTTGTAGTAGCTCAAGCTCTGTGACTTTCTTGAAATCCGAGTACGCTCTATTTTCATATCCCAGTTTTGAGCAGGCAAGCCCTCGGAATTTATAGGCATTGATATAGTCAGGGTTGAGACGAATTGCTAGAGTAAAGCCCTCAATTGCTTCTGTATATCTCCCTCTTTCAGCATTTTTCATTGCCTGGTTGTAGCAACTTTCAACATTGGCTGAGTTAGCCGAGTTAACTTCTGGATGAGAAGTTTGGTTAGGACTAGGCTGATGAAACTTTAGGTGTTTGTAAGCTTCATTAATCTTTTTAAATTCCTCCTCCGCTTGCTGCTTTAGTTGAGGATCAGGAAAATAGTCTGGATGACAAGTCTTAGCCAAGTCTCGATAAGCTTGCTTCACATCCGCCTGTGATGCACCAGGCTGAAGCCCAAGGATTTCGTAGTATTCAATAATGTTATTCATTTACAACTCCACTACAGCGGCAACTTTGATAAAACTGTTTTCGAGTTTGGTTGCTAGTGGCTGTAAGGAAATTGGTATTTTGGTATTAAGGAAATAACTCATACGTCAAGCAAGTGGATTTGTACTTATATTGCCCATTGGACTGCTTTAAGTACCAAACCTAAATATCAGTTTCTATAAACATCTCTCCGATGCTTGCAGTAAAGCAATAAAACGACATCTTAATCACGAAATTCAAACCTAATTCGATAGTCACCGATTCTGATGCGATACTCGTCTTCATAGCCCTTTAATTTAACGACTCCAGGTGGGCGTGGGTTTTCAGCCAGTAGTATCAGTTGCTCAATCACTCGATTAAGGACATTGGCTGGTAGACTATCAAGTTGTTTCTGTGCTGATTTGGGAACAATGACTCTGTAGCTCATAAAGCTATCTGAGACTGATGAGCAATGTACTCATCAAGCGTTAGATAGTCTCCTGTTTGGTATTCTGTACGAGCCTCTTGGATTTCGGCTTGAATAGCTGGGTTCTCAGCCAGTTCTTCTTCTGCTTGGGCAATTTCTTCATCTAGCAGATGAAAAAGCTTATGCTTGTCTTCTAAACGCAAAGATGCGATCGCCTCTACTAGTAATTCAAATTCTCGCTTCATAAAGTATGTTTCCAGAAAAGGAATCCGTTAATTGATTTTATGGCAAATCTCCAAACTCCTCATAGTGGCTATCACTGGGATGGCAGTAGTCGCCGCTTTTTTGAAGGTTGGTATTATCGCGTCACCTTACCTGATCGCGGTCAAACCTTTGCTTTCATGTATTCCATCGAAGATCCCAGTGGCGGTACGTATAGCGGCGGTGCAGCACAAATCCTTGGACCAGATGATCAGTATTTGTGCCGTACTTTCCCAGATGTGAATCAATTCTGGGCTAGCCGTGATCTACTAGAGTTTGGTCATTGGGGCAAAACTGATTTACACACTCAACCGATCTGGTTAATCCCAGCTGAGTTTGATCACTATGTGCAAGAAGGCTATCAAGCTAATGCTACGTGGAACCAAGGAGCAATTCACGATCCAGGTAGTGATCGCTCCTGCCGTTGGCAGTATTCAATTGAGCCAGTGTACGGCTGGGGTAATACAGGTCAGCAACAGCAATCAACAGCTGGCTGGTTATCATTTTTGCCAATATTTGAACCAGGCTGGCAGATTTTGATGGCTCACGGGTTAGCGACTGGTTGGATTGAGTGGAATGGCGATCGCTATAACTTCACAAATGCCCCAGCCTATAGTGAGAAAAATTGGGGCGGTGCTTTTCCCCAAAAATGGTTCTGGCTTAACTGCAACTCCTTTGACGGTGAACGAGTTGCCTTAACCGCTGGTGGTGGTAGGCGGGGTGTTTTGTGGTGGATGGAGTCTGTAGCGATGATTTGCTTACACTACCAAGGCAAGTTCTATGAGTTTGTCCCCTGGAATTCAGAGGTGCATTGGGATATTCAGCCTTGGGGTAGGTGGCAAATGCAAGCTAAAAATGGTGAGTTTGAGATTTCGCTGACTGGAACAACGGATCTTCCTGGTACTCCTCTACGTGCGCCAACTGAAAACGGTTTGATATTTTGCTGCCGAGATACAATGCAGGGACAGCTAAATTTAGAACTACGGCGAGCACAGCCTAGCGGTCAACTTATTTTAGAAGCAACAAGCTCTTTGTGTGGCTTAGAAGTTGGTGGTGATTTTTGGGATGCTCCTTGGCGATCTGGCTAAAATGAGCAATTAGTTAGGTTTCTAGCCTGGTGAACTGCTAGGATTATAATTGCTAAATAACTGGGGCTGTAGCTCAGATGGATAGAGCGAGCGCCTCCTGAACTATCGGGCATCATAAGGGAAACTTTATGAATGAATGTGATCAAATTCGGTGAACCCTAAAAAGTGAGTAGACCATTGTCAAACTCCCAGTGATGGTTAGGACAAAGAGCAACTAGATTGTCAGTGTCGTTAATTTGAGCAATAGGTGTATTATCTGGAAAGTCCTGAATTGGTCTTTTATGGCAAACTTCATAGTGTTTGTCGTAACCGCAGACAATACATTGTTTAGGCTTATTTGAGCGGCGGTAGGCGTTTCTAGCAATCTGACGTACTCTAGCTGAATGCTGGTATAGGGCTTTAGCCCTCAGTTCGCTGAGAGTGAGACACGACCAATCCACATATGAGGGATTACAAGCATCACAAGTAGTTCTTCTACCAATTACGGTGACACTACAGTGTTTGCAGGATTTTATCTTGTGGCTTTTCCTCTTCTTGGGAAACTTCCGATTATTGTAGGAACTAGCACATGAGCGACTACAAAAAGCTGGATTGGTTGTTGTCTGATCACAATGTCTACACTTCATGGGAATACCGAGCCAAGCCTAAATTGAATCTGTCAGCGAAAGTACGGAATTTTGGTTTAGGAAGGTGTAGAGACTAGATGGTCGCCACCTAAAGGTTAGAAACCTATGGTGAAGGTATAGTCCAGAGAGTGGGGAAACTCACACAAATCTGAAGCGCTAGGTCGCGCGTTCGAGCCGCGCCAGTCCCGTAGCCTGTTAATCTAGATAATCGTGCTGTGGCGCGGAATTATGTATTTGAACAGGCAACACCATAAATTATTAAATAAGAAGCAACGAGCTAGAGGCGGGTGTTTGCCGCGTCTAATGCTGCTAGTTCTACCAATCATGCTTTGGTTGGGCTATAAGGAAATTACTTGCTACTTCCAAAAACCTGAAGCCGTGTTGGTATTGGGTGGCTCAAGTGCAGCTTTGGAACGGGAAAAGTTTGCCGCCTCATTTGCACATCAGTATCCAGATTTACCGATCTGGGTTTCTAGCGGTAGTCCAAATCAAAAATATATTAGAAGCGTATTTGCTGAAGCTGGAGTTGATCCGAATCGTCTGCACTTGGACTATCAAGCGGTAGATACAGTGACAAACTTCACTACATTGGTAGATGAGTTGCAAGCTCATGGGATAAAAAGCGTATATTTAATCACGTCTGATTACCATATGCGCCGCGCCCAGATTATCGGAGAAATTGTTTTAGGTAGCCAAGGTATTGATTTCAAGGCAGTATCAGTACCATCTGAGTACTCGCCTGAACCAATTGAAAAAGCTATCCGCGACGGAGCCAGAGCTATAGTTTGGTTAATAACTGGTCATACAGGTGCTACTATCCCCAAAGATAGGAGTTAACAGCATACTGACGAGTCTAGGCAGAGGATAGCTCTTGCACAAGAACATAGGGTTGCACGATTAAGCTATTAAATCGCTTAGTGCGATCGCCAGTCCATTCAGCCATTTGAATAAGTGAAGGTTTGGCAATCAATTGTTCGCCAATCCAATGTTGCACAGTTGAAACATTATCACTAGCGATCGCCACTCCGACATCAAGTAAGTCTAACCCATTCGCTACAACAACCACAGCATCTCGCTGAACGTGAGGAATAAGCCAGTTCCACTCCGCCTCATCCAGGTTTTCTGCTAATTCTGCTCTTAAATCCGGCATCGTTACAAAATTCTGTTCTCTTATTCATTTTACTTGAGTGTGGTCAGTCAATATTTTGGGTTAATTGGAGTGAGTGCGGTCTGCTTTGATATCACGATTTGTGCCAAAACTGCATAGTTATTATTTAAATTGACCGCGTTCTCGCGGTCATCGCAGGCTCCGGACAGAGTATCTGCCCCGAAATCTCTTGTGCTTTAACCGGAGTCCCGATGAGTCAGAAATTGGTCTAGTTAGAAAATCTTACTACCGCCTGTCGAGTTTAAATCGTAAATCACCTTTTCCCATGTTCAGATTACCCAGGATTTGTTCTAGCACTGCTTACCAGCCGTTGTTATTCTCAGGAGCAAGATTTTACAATCAGGTGTAATCCCAAGTTGCAGTTCAAAGTAGAATTTTAAGAGGGGTTACTTCAATCACTTTCTCCATCTAAAAATTGTCTCCTAGAACGCAAATTAGATGCAGCTAGTTAGCTTACTAGTGCGATTGAGCACAGTGCTCAAGACAATCACTGGCATAAGAATTATTAAAAATACTAGTACGAAAAAATGTAGGTATATTCATGCGTATTCATCATCTTAATTGCGGTTGTATGTGTCCGATTGGTGGGTCGCTCTTAGATGGCTTTAGCCGTGGGCTGACAGGTCGGCTTGTCTGCCACTGCTTGCTCGTCGAGACAGAACAGGGACTTGTCCTAATCGATACCGGCTTCGGTCTACGCGACATTAAAAATCCTTACTCGCGGCTTAGCCCGTTCTTCATTCATTTTAATAACATTAAATTTGAGCGAAAATATACAGCATTCGATCAGATTGAGCGGCTTGGCTTTTCCGCAGGCGACGTACGCCATATCGTGCTTACTCACCTGGATTTCGACCATGCTGGAGGTTTGGAGGATTTCCCTGAAGCAACTGTACACGTAATGCAGGCTGAGATTGAGGCGACACAGGATCGGCGCGGCTTCATCGCGAGTCGGCGCTATCGTCCAGCGCAGTGGGACGAGGTTAAACATTGGAAGTACTATTCTGCTGGGGGTGAACCTTGGTTTGGTTTCGAGGCAGTGCGCGACCTCGATGGGCTGCCACCGGAGATCCTCTTAATTCCGCTCATCGGTCACACGCGAGGTCATGCTGGCATTGCCATCAACACGCCGGAGGGTTGGCTTCTCAACGCGGGCGATGCCTACTTCTATCGACACGAGATGGGCTTGCCGGAACGACGCTGCACACCGGGTCTGCGTGCCTACCAGTGGATGATGGAGGTAGACCGCGAAGCTCGAATTCACAATCAGGATCGGCTACGTGCGCTATCACTTGATCGCAGCAAGGGCGTGCGCTTATTCTGTAGTCACGATGCCGTCGAGTTGGAGACGTTCGCTAACATATCTAATAAATGATGTGAGCGTGTTAAAAAGCTTTTGAACTTCAAAGTAAGACGCAAGAAGTTTCGGCTTCCGCGACAAAAACATTAATTTGATGAGCTTAAAACTCCCCTTCATTTCCATAACAAGTCTTTTTTTACGACTTGGTACTAAAGAAGATGTACCTAAAATTATTAATTATTTTTGTCAAAATCAAGAGCATCTTGCTCGTTGGCAACCGCTGTGGGATTCAAGTTTTTTAACACAAGAATTTTGGCAAAAACAAGTAGAAAAAAACTTAAAAGAATTTCAATGCGATCAGTCTCTAAAGCTATTTATGTTTAAGAAGACGAATCCTCTAGAAATTATTGGTCAAATTAACTTCAATAATTTTGTGCGTGGCGCTGCTCAATTTTGTTACTTGGGTTACGGCATAGCAGAAACTGAACAAGGTAAAGGTTATATGACGGAAGCATTGCAAGCCGCACTTAGTTATGTATTTAAAGAATTAAATATGCACCGTGTAATGGCAAACTACGTACCTCAAAATCAACGCAGTGCGCAGGTACTTAAAAAACTAGGATTTGTGTTTGAAGGATATGCTAGAGATTATTTATTAATTAATGGTCAATGGCAAGATCATATTCTTACGAGTTTAACAAATGAAAACTGGCAATTAAAATAATTGCTTGAGAATATCTTATAAAATGTTAGCTGAATTAATTAAGTAGACAGTTTTATAAAAGTGATTTGATAATAATCACTGACTTAAAAACGCTCAACTGCTACACGAGGTAATCTATGCTTAAAGCCGCAAAGAATTTCCCAGGAAATAGTAGATAATTCAGTTGCCCAATCATCAGCTGATATTTTTTCACTTCCATCCTGTCCCAAGAGCGTAACAACTTCTCCTTCTTGTACTGGAATGGCGCTCACATCCAACATCAGTTGATCCATCGTAATCGCTCCTATTTGTGGTACGCGCTGACCTCTAATTAATACTGTCATTTTATTCGAGAGGTTGCGAGGGACTCCATCGGCGTAACCAATGCCAACAACTGCAAGGACAAGTTCGCGATCGCTAATAAATTGATGACCGTAACTTACACCAGTCTGAGGCGGAATTGTCTTTACCTGAGTAATCCGCGCTTTAACTTGGAGGACGGGTTTGAGGTTAACTTTAGATTGCAAATGGGTAGCTGGGTAAAGACCATAAATTGCTAAACCCACACGCACCATATTGTAGTGCAATGCTCTTTCGCTCAAGGTAGCAGCTGAATTTGCCAAATGTAGAAGCGGTTGCGGTATTCCAGTTGTTTTAATTTGGGCGATCGCACTCTCAAATCGTGTCTGTTGTTGTCTGGTTACAGTTTGATCCACACTTTCTGCCGTTGCCAGGTGAGAATAAATACTGGCAATATGAAGTTTGGGTAATCGCTGTACTAGCTGCACAAACTCAGCTGCTTCTTGCCAAGACGGTCCTAGCCGTGACATTCCTGTATCTAGCTTGATATGTACAGGTACAGGCTTACACTCAGCAGTTGCTTCTAGCGTTTGGGAAAACACCAGAGCTTGCTTAAAATTGCACAGAGTCGGCTGTAGTTGCCAATAAGTAATCGCCTTAATCTGTTCTGGTGTATGAGTTGCGCCTAAAATCAAAATTGGTTCTTTAATCCCAGCTTCTCGTAGTTCAATTCCCTCTGGCACTGTTGCCACGCCTAGCCAGCTAGCACCGGACTGTAATACAGTTTGAGCAACTGTTATCGCTCCATGACCATAGGCATCGGCTTTTACCACTGCCATCAGCGCAGTTTCCGGTGATAAAAAGCTTTTTAGCTGACGTACATTATGTGCTAGTGCCGCTAAATCAATTTCTACCCAGGCGCGTTGGCATATGCCACCGGAGGTTTCACATTTTATAGTCGCAACATTAGGGTGCTTCCAATTCAACATTGTGACTTCACTCATATCACACCATTTAAAATTCTTAGCAACTAGCGTACTCCACACTAGCAGCAACTATAAGCTTAATTGCGTCTTCAGGAACATTAAAAAGCTATAACTCACATCAATAGAGTGTACAGCCGGATTTGTGTTACCATCTTTTATAAAAAATATTGGCTTGAGTAAATATCAATGGCCAAGGTTTTAGTTCTGAACGCCTCTTACGAACCGCTGAATATTACAAGCTGGCGGCGAGCAGTTATTTTATTAATCAAAGGCAAAGCAGAGCAGGTCGAACACAACGGTAAACATATCTATTCTGGATTTCCCCTGCCAACTGTGATTCGGCTGCGTCATTATGTCCGAGTTCCTTACAAGGAGATTCCCCTGACCCGCCGGAATATCCTCCACCGTGATGGTCATGCTTGTCAGTACTGCGGTTACACCGGAGAGGATTTGACGTTAGACCACGTTATCCCGCGATCGCGTGGTGGTGGTGACAGTTGGGAAAATATTGTTACAGCTTGTGTCCGCTGTAATGTTAAAAAAGGCAGCCACACACCTTATGAAGCAAAGATGCTTTTGCATCATCCTCCGCGTAAGCCTTACAGTAGTCTCTACTTTGAAGTAAGCAAACACCTCAAAAGTGGGCTGCATGACGAGTGGCAGAAATATATCATTGGACTCTAAAGCTGTCGTCAAGTATTAATTTCAAAGGCATTATTGCCAAATAGCAGAATCTAACACCTTAATACTACCTGTAGCTAAAAATCTTGTTTGAGTTAAGCTGGCACAAGTGGATTTAGTCTAACCAATAGCACACCTTAATTTCTTACTAGCGATAGCTGAATTAGCACAAATAGCTCTGTCTACAGAGATATAGTTTGATTTAGACGATCACGTCACTATTTTTTCTGCGAAGATCGTAGTCTGTAGCTCAATTAGTAATCTACTAGTTGTAGCGCTTTTAATAAAATTCTGCGCCTATACACGCACACCAACCTTAATATGCATTTGAATTCGCTTAATAAGCTGCTTGATCTGCCTTCAACAACACAGACGACGGATGATGCTCAAGTACCAATAGCTCCAGTTGAACTTCCAGCTAATGAACAGTTTTCTGGGTCGTCAGCAAGTGAATCAGCAATTCTTTGAGTCAACGAAATAATTCGTTGCCATCTTCAAAAGTGGAGGTTCTGCGGCAGACACTAGAGCAACATTGGCATGATCGTCAGTTGGTGATCCTGCAAGATTTCCCTGATCCAGATGCGCTTTCCTGTGCGTGGGCGTATCAGTTAATTGCCCAGCAATACGATATCCAATGTGACATTGTGTATGCAAGCACCCTGAGTCATCAAGAAAATATTGCTTTAGTTAAGCTTACGGGTTTACCTGCCCAGCGCTGGACTATTCAAACTACTAAAAGCAAGGATTTATCGGTGTACCAAGGCTGTGCGCTAATTGATAACCAGGGGAACAACTAGTCAGTTAATGTCATTGGTGCAGGAGGCGGGTATACCAATCACTGTAGTAATTGATCATCACAGTCCCCAAGGAGACCTTAAGGCAGAATTTGCGGATCTTCGTCCGCAAGTAAGAGCCACAGCCACCATTTTCACCCAATACTTGCAAGCAGGGTTATTGGTGCTGGATAACAGTATCAGTCAACACGTCAAATGTGCTACTGCTTTAATGCATGGGTTACGCTCGGATACAAATCGGCTGATGCAAGCCCAAGAAGAAGATTTTCTAGCAGCTGGGTATCTCAGTCGATTTTATGACTCTCAACTGCTAAATGCAGTGCTCCAGGCGAATCGCTCAAAGCGGGTAATGGATGTAATTGAGCGATCGCTGAAAAACCGTACTGTCCAAAATAACTTTTCTATTGCTGGTGTTGGCTACCTGCGCTATGACGATCGAGATGCTATTCCCCAAGCTGCTGACTTTCTAGTAACAGAAGAAAACGTCCACACTGCTGTCGTCTACGGCATTGTTCATGACGAAGATGAAGAACTCGAAGTCGTAATCGGATCGCTTAGAACTACTAAACTTACTCTTGACCCGGATGAGTTTATTAAAGAAGCCTTTGGGCAAGATAGTCAGGGGCGCTTTTTTGGTGGTGGTCGTACAGGAGCAGGCGGGTTTGAAATCCCGATGGGTTTCTTGTCTGGCTTTAATGAAAGTCATACCTATGCCAAGATGAAATGGGAAGTGTTTGATGGTCAAATCAAGCAGAAGCTACTGAGATTAGTCAATCCTCAAGATGACCCACTGCCAAGGGAGTAGAGGAGCTGGGGGAGCAGGGGTACAGAGGTGCAGGGGCGCAGGGGTGCAGAGGAGAAAACTTAATTTGATTAAGCTGTGCCTCATCGCACTTTGCTTATAGAAAACAGTAAAAATCCTTGCTCACACTATGTTTTATTCTTTGACTTTTGTATTTGATTAACTCGTGGAACTTTACTTAATTCGTCATGGGATAGCTGTAGAGAGGAGAAGCGATGTTGAAGATGAAAAGCGATCACTTACTGAAGTCGGTCGGCAAAAAACTCACCAAGTAGCAAAACGGTTGTACGAACTGGGGTTACAGTTCGATCTGATTTTGACTAGTCCTTTAGTGCGATCGCGGCAAACGGCAGAAATTCTCCATATCTCTGGACTGAGTTGCCAGCTAAAAGAATCAATCCACCTTGCTCCTGGTGGAGATATTTATGCTTGGCTGAAGTCTTTGGAGCAATGGGAGCAACCTGAAACTATGGCGCTTATTGGTCATCAACCAGACTTAGGACACTGGGCAGAAATTCTTATTTGGGGACAGGCGAGATAAAATAATCTTAAAAAAAGCCGGTATTATTGGTTTAACGCTGCCAGCTATTGGTTCATCTGTAGGTTATAGCCATCTGTTTTGGCTGACTCCACCCAAGTTCTTAGTTTAAAATAGGCAATTAGATAAATTCTCGTAAAAATAGCGACATCAGACCAGTTTCTGGTAAGTTAGCGTGAGTATTGTTCCACCCACAAGCTGGTGTAGCTATGTCCGTCTGCGAATTTAAGCCCGGTTTAGAAGGCATTCCTGCCGCCCAATCCAGTATTAGCTTTGTCGATGGGCAACAAGGAAAACTGGAATATCGTGGCATCCGAATAGAAGATCTCGCCCAAAAAAGTTCCTTTCTAGAAACCTCGTATCTTTTGATTTGGGGTGAACTACCAACTAAAGAAGAACTTACAGCGTTTGAGCATGAAGTCCGCCACCATCGGCGGATTAAATATCGCATTCGGGACATGATGAAATGCTTTCCTGAAAGCGGACACCCAATGGATGCACTACAAGCTTCAGCCGCTGCTTTGGGCTTGTTTTATTCTCGGCGCGATTTAGATAATCCTGCATACATCAGGGACGCTGTCGTTCGCTTGTTAGCAAAGATTCCGACAATGGTGGCGGCTTTTGAACTGATGCGAAAAGGTAACGACCCCGTACGCCCTCGTGATGATTTAGACTACTCTGCCAATTTTCTGTATATGCTCAATGAGCAGGAGCCTGATCCATTGGCTGCTCGCATCTTTGACGTTTGCTTGATGCTTCATGCTGAACATACAATGAACGCCTCCACATTCTCCGCAAGAGTCACAGCTTCTACTCTTACTGATCCTTATGCCGTAGTCGCCTCCGCAGTAGGAACTCTGGGAGGACCGTTGCATGGTGGAGCAAATGAGGAAGTGATTGGGATGTTAGAAGAAATTGGCTGTGTAGAGAATGTGCGTCCTTACCTGGAAAATCGTCTCCAACGCAAAGCAAAGATTATGGGTTTTGGTCATCGTGTCTACAAGGTGAAAGATCCCAGAGCTACTATCCTGCAAAACTTGGCAGAGCAGTTGTTTGAGAAGTTTGGTCACGATAAGTACTATGACATTGCCGTTGAATTGGAACGAGTGGTGGAGGAAAAACTGAGTCAAAAAGGAATTTATCCTAATGTTGACTATTATTCCGGTCTAGTTTACAGGAAATTAGGGATTCCGACGGATTTGTTTACACCGATATTTGCGATCGCTAGAGTTGCTGGTTGGTTAGCACACTGGAAAGAACAACTGGCAGAAAACCGCATTTTCCGTCCTACCCAGGTTTATAGTGGTCTCCATGATGCGAGTTACACCCCAATTGAACAACGATAGCCAGGAAGTCAGCAGAAATTCCTGATTCTGGCTCCTAAATTCTTCTTAGTCATAGGTATAATTTCTTAATTGTCCTAGATTGGTAAAACGATCCGACGATATACTAGGCAGTGAATGGTCAAAATTTACTCAGATCAAGGCAATATTCGGTACAGGTATTAACTCAAAGCTTCATTAGATTATGACTTGAAGAACGCAACTATGAATCCAGGAATTGACCTTCAAAAAACTTTTATTCAAAGCCTAATGGATTTGGGGTTGCCAACTGGCGCTGCCAAAGCAATTTGGATGCCACTACCAATGGGTTTGATGCTAATTGGGGCAACAGTAGGAGTACTAGTTACTACTTGGCTAGAACGGAAAATTTCTGCCGCAGCACAGCAGCGAATTGGTCCAGACTTCATGGGACCTTTCGGGTTGCTGGCTCCGGTAGCAGATGGTCTTAAGCTCCTGTTCAAAGAAGATGTGGTACCAGCTAAGTCAGACGCTGTGTTATTTACCCTGGGACCAATTATCGTTGTGATTCCGGTATTTCTGTCATTTTTAATTGTGCCGTTTGGACAGAATTTGGTGATCACTGATGTGAGTACAGGGATCTTTTTGTGGATTTCCCTTGCTAGCATTACGCCGATTGGTTTATTGATGGCTGGCTACGCATCTAATAACAAGTATTCGCTGTTGGGTGGTTTGCGGGCAGCGGCTCAGTCAATTAGTTATGAGATTCCTTTAGCCTTAGCAGTGCTAGCGATCGCCATGATGTCCAATAGTCTCAGCACGATTGACATCGTAGACCAACAATCGGGCTACGGCATCCTGGGCTGGAATATCTGGCGACAGCCCGTGGGTTTCGTAATCTTTTGGATTGCTGCCTTAGCAGAGTGTGAAAGACTCCCCTTTGACTTACCTGAAGCCGAAGAAGAACTAGTAGCAGGATATCAAACAGAGTACTCTGGGATGAAATTTGGGTTGTTCTACCTGGGTTCCTATGTAAACCTAGTGCTTTCTTCTCTATTGTTTGCAGTTTTGTACCTGGGTGGCTGGGATTTTCCGGTTTCAATCAACTTATTAGCTAGTTGGATAGGAGTCAGTGAAGATAGTGCCTGGTTGGAGGTTGTTGATGCTTCACTGGGAATTACCATGACCATACTCAAAGCTTACTTCTTGATCTTTATAGCGATTTTGTTGCGCTGGACAGTTCCACGGGTTCGCATTGACCAGTTGTTAGATTTAGGGTGGAAGTTCTTACTACCAATTGGTCTAGTCAATCTCTTATTAACCGCAGCCCTGAAGCTAGCCTTTCCTGTCGCCTTTGGTGGGTAAAACGAAATGATGGATTCAAAACACATTCATCATTAATCATTGATCATTTAGAGATAGACACTATGCCGTTGAAATTCCTCAAGCAAGTTGGCGATTACGCCAAAGAAACAGTACAAGCCGCGCGATTCATTGGTCAAGGACTATCTGTCACCTTTGACCATATGCGGCGACGACCAATTACTGTCCAGTATCCTTACGAAAAACTGATTCCCCAGAGCGCTTCCGGGGTAGAATTCACTTTGAATTCGATAAATGTATCTCTTGTGAAGTCTGTGTTCGAGTTTGCCCGATTAACCTGCCTGTTGTAGATTGGGAATTTGACAAAGCTAGTAAAAGAAAAACTGAATCACTATAGCATTGATTTTGGAGTTTGTATTTTCTGCGGCAACTGTGTGGAATATTGCCCAACTAACTGTCTATCGATGACAGAAGAGTACGATCTTTCCACCTATGATCGGCATGAATTGAACTACGACAACGTAGCGCTAGGTCGCCTGCCTTACAAAGTGACGGAAGATCCTATGGTCACACCGTTACGTGAACTAGTTTACCTGCCCAAGGGTGTTATGCAACCGCACGATTTACCTGCCGATACCCGACGCGTTGGTATGCTTCCAGCAGAAATTACAGAGCAGGAAACAGCAAAAAGTTAGGTTTCATAGGGTGGGCATTGCTCATCTTAGCTAATGACTAATAACCAATGACTAAGGACAAAAACAGTGAATTTGGCGGAAGGAGTACAGATTGTTTCTTTGGGCATACTGGCTGTAATGATGATTGGGGCAGCGCTGGGCGTAGTACTGTTACCCAATGTCGTTTATTCTGCCTTTTTGCTAGCAGGCGTATTTATCAGTATTGCTGGGATGTATCTTTGCTTAATGCTGACTTTGTAGCAGCAGCACAGGTGCTGATTTATGTCGGAGCAGTTAACGTTCTAATTTTGTTTGCGATTATGTTAGTCAACAAGCGCGAGGATTTTGCGCCCTTCGCAATGCTTGGCTGCGTCCAGTGGTCACAGGAGTAGTTAGTTTAGGATTATTTGCGCTTTTGAGTACGATGGTGTTGATTACACCTTGGTCTTTATCAACTGGTACTGCCGCTGGCAACAGTTCTATCGTCGTGATTGGACAGCATTTCTTCACTGATTTTTTGCTGCCATTTGAACTTGCCTCGATTCTGTTGTTAATGGCGATGGTTGGGGCAATAATTTTGGCGCGTCGGGGAGTTCTTGCCAGATCAATTGATGCTCCTACTAAGCAGCAACCGATTTTGACTTTGGCAGAACGTCCACGGGAATTGGTATCAGTAGCAAGCGATAAAACTAGCAATCTTGACGACAATCGCCGCGCTTAGAATCAATTTAGCCTGCTTGTACGGGCAATAATTGTTGGATTTTAGGAGATTATCAGAAGATTCATGCAACTCCAATATTTTTTATTACTAGCAGCAGCCCTTTTTGCATCGGTATATATGGCTTGATTACCAGCCGTAACGTTATCAGAGTGCTAATGTCGATTGAGTTGCTGCTCAATGCCGTTAATCTTAATTTAATGGCATTTTCCAATTATCTGGATGCCGAAGCGATTAAAGGTCAGGTTTTTACCATATTTGTGATTACCGTTGAGGCAGCGGAAGCGGCTGTAGGTTTGGCGATTATCCTAGCGATCTATCGCAACCGCGATACGGTTGATATGGAGCAATTTAACCTCTTGAAGTGGTAATTGGGTGCAGCTTAAGCAGGTCATTATTGCTCATAAGGCAGGAGATCCCCTAAGCCGCAGTTGGGCAGAAGCTTTTCAGTGTGCGCGGCAGTTAGAGAAACGCAATTGTCGCATTTTAATGGGACCGGAGTGGAGCGAAAGATAACCCATATCCAGTTTTTTGGCTTCCGCATTGCACCCAATTGATCTAGCTTTTGGTACTTGGTGGGGATGGTACTGTTCTGACTGTTGCCAGACATCTGCCCCAGGTGGTATTCCAATTCTGGCTGTGAATGTCGGGGGGCATCTGGGTTTTTAACCGAGTCTTTCGAGGAATTCAAAGACACAGAGAAAGTTTGGCAACGGCTGAGTGAGGATCGCTATGCCATTCAACGGCGGATGATGCTACAGGCACGAATTTTTGAGGGCGAATCTCTGGGGAGACGCTGGCGATCGCTCGGTCAAAGAACCGATGAGTGATTGGTTTCTAGCATTAAACGAAATGTGCGTCAAGCCTGCTTCGGCTGATCGCATGATTACATCAATTCTAGAGATGGAAATCGACGGTAGGTGGCAGATCAATACCAGGGAGATGGGTTAATTGTTTCCACGCCCACAGGTTCTACGGGGTACACAGTTTCTGCTAATGGTCCAATTATCCACGATGGCATGAAAGCAATTACTGTTACTCCTATTTGTCCAATGAGTCTTTCTAGCCGTCCGCTAATTTTGCCCCTGGTTCAGTAGTTAGCGTTTGGCCTTTAGCTGATGAGGAGTTGAACACTAAACTGTGGACAGACGGCGTACTGGCAACCTCGATCTGGCTGGACAGCGGGTGGATATCAGCATGGCACGTTGCCAAGCTAAGTTTATTATTCTGCGGGAAAACTATTCTTATTATCAGACGTTACGAGAGAAGTTTCAGTGGGCGGGGGCGAGGATTCACTATAGTAATAATCATCGTAATTAATTTCACTTTTACCATCGAAAGGAATTTATAAGTACCCTCCACTCGCCCCAAGTATGATGGATAAACGCGATCGCAGCGAGTGAAACACAGGGAATAATAGGCTATAGCACAACGTTTATCAAAAATACATTGCTTTAAACCTCCTGTGAATTCTCCCAAAGTCTTTGATTACAAAACTATCCAACCTATCTCAGAACCAATTGAACCTTTAAAGCAAGGAGCAAAGCGCCACTGGGGTAGTCATCCCTACTTCACTAGACGAGCTTGGAACGTTGTTCAGGCATATCCGCACTTTTAGTCAGTCTGGAGATGTGGTTTTAGACCCTTTCGGCGGTTCGGGAGTAACGGCAATCAAAGCCTTGGTTTTGCGGAGAAGAGTAATTCATTGTGATATTAACCCAATGGCAAATTTTATTTGCTCACAAATTGCGGTTAGTCCTGTAGGTATTGATGCTTTTAGAGCAGCTTTCGATGAGATATCTATAAGTTGTAAAGATGATATTAATCAAGCTTATTTCTATCGGACGAAGAAGCTGAAAGTTTAGAAATTAATTATTGGTATCCTCAAGGAATTAAGCTACCTAAAAACCCAGACGCAGAATATGTTGAACAGCTTTTTACCAAACGTCAATTATTTTTTCTATCGCTGCTTTTACATTACATCAATCAAATTTCAGATACTACAATTAGAGATTTGATGAGGTTTGTATTTTCAGCAACACTAAATAAAACAAACTTAACTTTTAGTTCTACACATGGTAGAAAAGCAAGTCGTGGAAACAGCGGGATTATGCACCGTTATCGATACTGGATTCCACCTATCACCCTTGATTTGAATGTTTGGGAGCAATTTGAACAGAAATTTAACAATACTGTAAAGTTTAAGCTAGAGACTAACTTATTAATTGCTGATTTCTCCAAATTAAACTTTGACATATCCAATCTTTCAGCTACAAATTTAACCAAGCTTATCCCAAAAGAATCCATAGATTACATATATACTGACCCGCCTTATGGTCAGCACATTGCTTATCTTGATCTATCAACAATGTGGAATGCTTGGTTGAATTTTGAAGTCAGTGAGCAGACTAAGCAGCTAGAAGCAATTGAAGGTGGTGATTTAAATAAATCCAAACAAGATTATACTGAACTGCTATCAGCCTCGATTGCACAAATGTTTGATGTACTTAAATTTGATCGATGGTTAAGTATTGTATTTGCTCACAAAGACCCTGCGTACTGGGATGCCATTGTAAAATCTGCTCAGAGTGCAGGTTTTGAATTTGAATATGTTAACTCAGCAGTCCAACCTTCTAGTACGCCATCATTACACAAAAGGCAAAATCCTCTTAAGGTTTTATCTGGGGAATTGGTATTAAATTTTCGTAAAGTTAGAAATCCTAGAACTATTGCAATTACTAAAGTTGGAACTGATGTTGTACAGCTAATCAAACAAGTAGCAGAGTTGCAAATCGTTAAAAATTCTGGAGCATCTACTGAAGAGATTTATAATGCTCTGATTCCTAAACTTTTGGAGAACGGGCTTTTAAGCCAAGTCAAAAATCAATTAGACGACATTACACCCTTGCTAAGGGAAGAATTTTATTTTTTCTGACCTAGATAATCTGTGGAAGATTCGACCAAATACTAAGATTGGCTGCTTTATTCCTCTTGAAGATCGCATCCGTTTTTATCTAATTGACTACTTGCAATTGATGGAGCGAGAGGGAAGAGGAGCCACTTTTGATCAAATCATCTTTAACGTGATGCCTAACCTGATTAACGGTCAAACGCCAGCTACGCAAACGATCCTAAACGTACTAGAACAGATTGCCTTTCACTCAGACGGTAAGTATTGGCGACTGGGACAGCCTGAAGGTACTCAATTTGAGTTAAAGTTAGGAATTTATGCTAGTTCCCCATCTCTACCAAGCCCAAGCTTTCCAAAGGATGCAAATAAAATTGAACATGATGTGCTTATTTATGCACTTGCTAAGATTGCTCTTACTATAGGTTTACAAGTTCACATTGGCAAAAAAGAGCAAGGTTCTAGTAGATGGAATGGTGAAGCGTTCAGTGATATTTCTTTGCCAAATTTACCTATTTCTCGGCAGATGAAGCAGTGGGAAAAAGATAAAATTCAGCAAATCGACATAATTTGGTTCAATACTCAAGGTGATGCTATTTTTGCTTTTGAAGTTGAGACAACCACATCTATTACTACTGGAATTGATAGATTCATGGAATTACTTGAGTTCTTCCCAAATCTAGCTAAGAGGATTGTACTTGTAATTCCACCAAAGCGAATAAATAAGATGAATAAACTACTTAAAGAGTCTCACTATATAGGACATCCTTTATATATGGAAAACAAGCTAGTTTATAGCTTTTCTAATCACGTTACGGAAACTTATTTTAAATTTTCAACCCAAGCTAATCTCAGTTTAGAAAAGGTCATACACACACTTCAGACAACTCTAATTTCTCCTAATTTGTAAGAAGAGACATTACTATACTATAAAGGTGAAAAAGCCTGGAGCGATTAGTAGTGTTGGAAACTGGTGCGAGTTTAGGAATCAAAGGGCTGGTTAGCAAGTAGATTCTTTTGCTTTAGTGTAGGTCACTATATAGGATGCAACTTCTGTGCTGAGTGCGAAAGTGAAATCAATCTGCGATCGCAACTATGTTTGAGTACATTCTGAAACGTATGCAGGAGAAAATTCGCCAACAGCAGTATGTGATGACACTTCACGCAGAAGAAGAGATGAACGATGACGGTTTGTCAATCTACGATCTTGAACATGGCATCCTTACAGGTGAAATACTGGAACGCCAAAAAGATCGGGTGACAGCTGAATCGAAATACCGCATCAACGGTGAAACGGTTGGGGGTGGAGAAGTCGAAGTAATTGCTAAGTTAAGCCCAACTGGCAAGATGGTTATCATTACTGTGTACATACCGTAATCCAAGGAAAGTGCTATATGGTGTGCGATATTTGTGGATCTGAAGGTGTACGTATCCGCAGAGTTGCTAGGACTTATGGCAAAGGTAAAGATTTGCTAGTAATAGAGAACATTCCAGTAATTAGCTGCCCTCATTGCGGGGAGAGTTATCTGACAGCAGCGACACTCCATGAAATTGAGCGCATTAAACTCCACCGTAAAAACTTAGCTGTTGAACGCTTTGTAGAAGTGGCTAGCTTCGCATAGGTGATTAGACTGCTTTAGTAGCGTAAGGTGCGATCGCAATTTTCCCCGCCAGTCAATCTATTTGGTAAAGTCGAAGCAGTGGCATCACTAATTACCATGACTTATCTCGAAACAGCAGCGCAATTTTATAGTGAAGTAGCAGAAACACCGCAAGTCGGTCTTTGTTGCGTCCAAAGTAGTCCCCTGCAACTACCAGGGTTACATATTCCGCCGCAAATGCAGGAAATGAACTATGGTTGCGGCACTACTGTCCACCCAACTGAACTTGCCCTAAATCCTACTGTGCTCTATGTAGGCGTTGGCGGCGGCTTAGAAGCATTGCAATTTGCTTATTTTTCCCGCCGGGCTGGTGCTGTAATTGCCATCGATCCAATTACTTCAATGCGCGAAGCAGCTGCGCGTAACCTCCAAATTGCTGCCCAAGAAAATCCCTGGTTTGACCTGAGTTTTGTTGAGATTCGAGAAGGCGATGCCTTTGCCCTACCTGTTCCCGATGCTTCCGTTGATGTAGTGGCACAGAACTGCCTGTTTAACATTTTTGAACCTGCTGACCTTTCTCGGGCGCTTCAGGAAGCATACCGAGTGTTAAAACCAGGTGGACGCTTGCAGATGAGCGATCCTATTGCCACCCGTCCCATCCCTGAACATCTCCAACAAGATCAGCGGTTACGAGCAATGTGTTTATCTGGTGCTCTCACTTATGAGCAGTATATTGAGCAGATTGTTGGCGCTGGGTTTGGTCAAGTCGAAATTCGGGCGCGTCGCCCTTATCGCCTTTTAGATCGCCACAACTACAATTTAGAAGACAACCTACTGCTGGAAAGCCTTGATTCTGTCTCCTTCAAAGTTCCAATTCCAGAAGACGGTGCCTGCATTTTCACTGGTAAGACAGCTATCTATACTGGTTCAGAAGCGTTCTACGATGACTCAGCAGGGCATATCCTCCAGTCGAGTGTCCCAGCAGCCGTGTGTGATAAAACAGCGGCAAAACTGGCAGCGTTAACTGGGAGAGACATCTTAGTTACAGATTCAACTTGGCATTATAACGGTGGTGGTTGCTGTTAGAAGTATTTAGCTTAACGTTCTAATTAATTCTGATGCTGTACATACATAAATTGGAGCTAGCATAAAGATAATAATTCAATATTATTTGATGCAAATAACCTCTACGAACATACCAGATAAAACTATTTCTGGCTTTCACGCCCTTTCTGAACCATTGCGGCTTCAGGTGCTAGAACTGCTGCGAGAGCGGGAACTCTGCGTGTGTGAACTCTGTGAATATCTAGAGGTCGCTCAGTCAAAACTGTCTTTTCATCTAAAAATCCTCAAGGAAGCTGAGTTGGTTCGCACTCGCCAAGAGGGGAGGTGGATTTACTACAGTCTCAACCTACCGCAGTTTGTTGTCTTAGAACAGTACTTAGCAGAGTACCGCCGCACATCCGTGATGTTGCCAGCCCGCACCTGCTAAGGAAATTTTAACCATCAATGTCCAACCTAGTTTATTGCTTCATCACCCTTAACAATTGATTGACAAATCAAGTTAATTTGAAATGATTGAAGTATATCCTTTAGTTAAAACATGGGGGTGAAGTCAATGAAAGCAACAGCAAACAGGTTGGCGATCGCGCTTGGCCTTCTCGTGACGACTAGTTGCACTGCGGCATCTAATTCATCTACTCAATCCCAGCAGCAAGCTTCTCAGCAGTTAATTAAAGTTGATGGTTCTAGGACCGTCTTTCCAATTACACAGGCAATTGCAAGGGAGTTTCAAAAAACACAGACGGACAAGACGCAAGTGACAGTTAGTGTTTCTGGAACCGGGGGTGGTTTTAACAAGTTTTGTGCCGGAGAAACAGACATCAATAATGCTTCACGCCCGATCCTGACCGCAGAGATGGCAGCCTGTAACAACGCCAAAGTCAGGTACACAGAGCTTCCTATTGCTTTTGATGCCCTTACCATTGTTGTACATCCGCAAAATGACTGGGCTAAAGACATTACCGTAGCAGAGTTGAAAAAAATCTGGTCTCCAGCTGCACAAGGGAAAATTACCCGTTGGAACCAGGTTCGTTCGTCTTGGCCTAATCGACCACTTAAACTCTATGGTCCAGGTAAGGATTCTGGCACCTTTGACTATTTCACAGAGGCAATAGTAGGAAAAGCCACCAGCCGCAATGACTATACAGCCAGCGAAGATGATGATGTCTTAGTCAAGGGAATCAGCAATGACCCGAATGCTTTAGGTTACTTTGGCTTCGCTTATTATGAAGCCAACACAGATAAGTTAAAAGCTCTTGCAGTTGATAGTGGTAAAGGTTCAGTGTTGCCGTTGCGTCAAACCGTTGAGAAAGCTCCAGTATCAGCCTCTCTCCCGACCTTTATTTATCTATATTAATGCTAAGTCTGCTCAAACTAAACCAGCGCTCAAAAAGTTTGTAGATTTCTACATTGAGAAAGCACCAATGCTAGTTAGTTCAGTTGGCTATGTACCTTTACCCGCTGAAGGCTACCACCTCGATAATGTTCACTTCAATAGAGGCAAGGTGGGAACAGTGTTCGCTGGGGAAGCTCAGATAAACTTAACAATTGGCGAGTTGTTAAGAAAACAGGCAACTTTCTAATTAGGTGATATTCTCCCCACGCTAATTCTGATAGATATAGCGTGGGCTAATGTTTAACAACAAATGTTGAATTATAGAATAGCTCACCTAACTTAGTTAAAACCTCTGCATTAAACAAATTTGTCTTCTGCCCGTTAATAATTAGACTTGCCACATCAAATTTATTTGATACAATTGACTTATCTAATGCTAAGGATGAATATGCAGTCAGTGCCAAAGTTAGTTTCGCGGCTAGTGTGGCATTCATCCCACTGCTGGCAAGAGACGGTAGCAGAGGGTATTGGCACGTTCATCCTGGTGTTTGCAGGTACTGGCGCTGTGATGGTCAATCAAATCAGTGACGGGGCAGTAACCCATCTGGGTGTCAGCTTGGTATTTGGGGCTGTAGTAGCCGCTTTGATTTACGGGATGGGGCATCTCAGTGGCGCACACTTTAACCCAGCTGTAACTCTGGGGTTCTGGGCGAGTGGCTTTTTTCCCAAGCGCCGAGTGCTGCCTTATATTTTGGCGCAATCGTTGGGAGCGATCGCTGCCTCAACCTTACTGCTAATTAGCCTGGGACGTATTGACAATTTGGGTGCAACCCTGCCTCTAAATGGCAATTGGCTGCAATCTTTGGTGCTAGAAACGGTGCTGACGTTTATTTTGATGTTTGTGATTTTGGGTTCAGGGCTTGATCGCCGCGCTCCGATTGGTTTTGCTGGGTTAGCGATTGGATTAACGGTGGGACTGGAAGCAGCATTTATGGGACCAATTACCGGAGCGAGTATGAATCCAGTGCGATCGCTTGGTCCAGCTGTTGTAGGAGGAATTTGGCAGCATCACTGGGTTTATTGGGTAGCACCAATTTTAGGAGCGCAACTAGCGGTAATGGTTTATCGACAACTTTCTAATGGATTTCGTGATGTTTAGAGAAAATCAAATGAAACGTATCATGTTTGTTTGCAAGAAAAATTCCCGCCGCTCTCAGATGGCAGAGGGATTTGCGCGAAAGTTAGGAGAAGGCAAGATGGCAGTTACTAGTTCAGGACTAGCGACGAGTCAGGTAGATCCGATTACGACTCAAGTTATGTCTGAAATCGGCATTGATATCAGCGCTCAGACTTCTAAACCGTTAAATGATTTCAATCCCCAAGATTACGATGCAGTGATCTCTCTATGTGGCTGTGGGGTGAATTTGCCAGAAGAATGGGTGTTAAGAGCAGTTTTCCAAGATTGGCAGCTTGACGATCCAGAGGGACAACCAATAGAAACTTTTCGCCGCGTTCGAGATCAGGTGAAAGAGCGAGTGACTCGGCTGATTGAGTCGCTAAAGGAATTGGAGCCTACTAGGTGAGAAGTGCAATGCTAGGTCGAGATTAAACAAAGGCTTAAATTGATGCAGCAACGACCAATCCAACCGATAGCGGAGAACCTGTGGTGGGTAATTCCAAATAAACTCGCAGGTGTGCGTAAGCCAGTGGTAGAGGAGTTGACAGAACTACAGGCAGCGGGCATCGGCGCGATCGTCTCTGTTATGGATGACCCGTCCAATCTGGATTTGTATCAGCGCTCAGACATTCCTTACCTATGGTTGCCAACTAAAGGCGGAACCTCACCTAGTCGGCAACAAATTCAAGAATTACAAGACTTTGTTAACTATCAAAATCAGCTTGGCAACGCTGTTGCAGTTCATTGCACCAGTGGGAGACGACGGACGGGAACGATGCTTGCTTCCTACCTGATTAATGCTGGTTCAGCTTACGACGATGCAATGCAGGCGATCCAGACGGCAAACCCTGATGTTGAATTGCGAGAAGCCCAAACTACTTTCTTGCGAGAGCTAGCAGCAAAATAAGCCAACTAGTGATTTCTATGACAACTTTCGACCATCCACCCAGAATTTTATTTTTGTACGGCTCGTTACGCGATCGCTCCTATAGCCGCTTAGTAGCAGAGGAAGCGGCTCGAATTATTGCAGGGTTTGGTGCAGAGACTCGCTTCTTTGACCCCCGCGATTTACCGATTCACGGCAGTGTACCGGATACACACTCTAAGGTTCAGGAGTTGAGGGAGTTAAGCTTATGGTCTGAGGGACAAGTATGGACTAGTCCAGAAATGCATGGCAATATTACGGGCATTATGAAAAACCAAATTGACTGGATTCCTCTAACATTAGGGGCAGTGCGACCAACTCAAGGCAGAACATTGGCAGTAATGCAGGTAAGTGGTGGTTCTCAGTCTTTTAATGCTGTCAACACCTTACGAATCTTAGGGCGCTGGATGCGGATGTTTACTATCCCAAATCAATCTTCTGTTGCCAAAGCCTATAACGAGTTTAATGAGGACGGCACGATGAAGGATTCTCCTTATCGCGATCGCGTTATCGACGTGATGGAAGAACTTTACAAGTTCACGCTAGTACTGCGTGACAAAGCTGATTACCTAACTGATCGCTACAGTGAACGCAAGGAAAAAGTAGCCCAGAGTGCAATAACTTTACCTGCTGTTAGGATAGAACGGTGAGTTTACCAGCGAAAACGTGATTCAGACAGCAGTATCAGCAGTAACACCCTTCAGCAAAAAACTGGATTCGCCGTTAACAAAGAATAAAATTACGGTTTTACAAATCAATTTAGGCAAGCGCTGCAACTTAGCTTGTACTCACTGTCATGTCGAAGCTGGACCAAAACGAACTGAAGAACTTACCCCAAAAATTTGTGAGCAGTTAATTGAACTAATTTACAAATTTCCCCAAATTAAAATTGTTGACCTCACTGGCGGCGCACCAGAAATGAACTATGGCTTTAAACCATTAGTAGAGGCAGCCCGAAAAGTCGATAAACAAGTGATTGTGCGGTCTAATCTTACTATCTACTTTGAACAAGGATTTGAGGATATTTCAGAATACTGTGCCAAATACCAAACGAGAATCGTTGCATCCTTGCCGTGCTACTTGGAAGATAATGTTGATAAAATGCGGGGCAATGGCGTTTATAACGGTTCAATTCGCGCTCTCCAACAGCTTAATCAGCTGGGATATGGTAAAGACCCCGGCTT
>JAUJND010000071.1 GCA_030446505.1 Chroococcidiopsidaceae cyanobacterium YX2bin18
AACTTTACAGCTTGCTTTCTGTGGAGGAGGTCCAGCTATATTTGTGTGTACAGCAGTGCGGATAACAGATGTGATGTTTGTAAATCCTGGATTAGGAATGGAGAGCTTGCGAACACCAAAAGGGTGTGCCTAGCCTTATAAGGCTACGGCGAAGTTATATGGCTGGTTTGGTATTCCAATCCAAAAAATCAATATTAACTGTAGCTTTGGTACAACTTTTGAAAAGCAACGTTTCTTTTAGAAGTTCGGGTTAGTAAAAGAGAGATCGCATCCAGTAGCCGATATACCTGCCCTGTGTCAGTAATTAGACAGCAATCTAAAAAAATACCGTCATAGGCAGGATATTTAGCAATAGTTGCCGCTAGTTCCTTACGGTACGCTATAAGTCTAAATCGGTTACAGCCCCGACACTGCTAGAAGATACTAACTTGGCGTATTTTGCCAGCACACCTGTTGTATAACGCGGTTTAAGTGGTTGCCAATTGGCGCGGCGTTGCGCTAATTCTGCATCGGATATATGCAGTTGTAACAAGCGCTGATCAGCATCAATTGTGATCGTGTCACCTTCTTGAACAAGAGCGATCGCACCGCCAACAGCTGCTTCTGGAGCTACATGACCAACTACCATGCCATAAGTACCACCAGAAAAACGTCCATCGGTAATCAATCCAACGGAATCTCCCAAGCCAGCACCAATAAGTGCTGATGTCGGAGCTAGCATTTCCCGCATCCCAGGACCACCCTTGGGACCTTCATAGCGGATCACAATTACATCACCCGCTTGAATTTGATGCCCCAGAATTGCGCTTAAGCAGGTTTCCTCGGATTCAAATACACGGGCAGAACCAGTAATTTTAGACTTTTTGACACCAGTAATTTTAGCTACAGCGCCCTCTGTTGCCAAATTGCCTCTCAAGATAGCTAAGTGACCCTGAGCATACAGTGGGTTATTCCAGGGACGAATCACATCTTGGTCAGTGCGTGGTTCAGCCGGGACATCTGCTAACACTTCAGCAATTGTTTGACCAGTGATTGTGAGCGCATCTCCATGCAGTAAGTCATGTACAAGCAGCATTTTCATTACTTGGGGAATACCGCCACAGGAATGCAAGTCCGTTGCTACATATTTGCCACTGGGTTTGAGGTCACATAAAACTGGGACACGAGCGCGGATAATTTCAAAGTCATCCAGAGATAGTTCAACACCAGCTGCATGAGCGATCGCCAGCAGATGCAAAACTGCATTTGTAGAACCCCCCACCGCCATAATTACAGAAATGGCATTCTCAAAAGCCTTGCGAGTAAGTATCTGGCGCGGCAAAAGTTGATTGCGAATCGCCTCTACCAAAACAAATGCGGATTTTTCGGCACTTTCTGCTTTTTCCGCATCTTCAGCCGCCATTGTGGAAGAATAAGGCAAGCTAATTCCCATCGCTTCAAAAGCGGAAGACATGGTGTTAGCCGTGAACATTCCGCCACAGGAACCAGCACCAGGGCAAGCAAGCCGTTCTACTGCTAGCAGTTCTTGGTCGTCAATTTTTCCGGCGCTATATTGTCCTACAGCTTCAAAAGAACTCACAACGGTTAAGTCACGTCCGTTGTAATGACCAGGTTTGATTGTGCCACCGTAGACGAAAATTGCCGGGATATTCATCCGCGCGATCGCAATCATCGCCCCAGGCATATTTTTATCACAGCCACCAATTGCCAGCACGCCATCCATACTTTGCCCAGTACAGGCAGTTTCAATCGAATCTGCAATTACTTCCCGCGATACCAAGGAATATTTCATCCCCTCGGTTCCCATTGAAATCCCATCGCTGATGGTAATTGTGCCGAACATCTGGGGCATAGCAGCAGCATTGCGAATTCCAACTTCTGCCCGCCCTGCTAGCACGTTCAGCCCCATATTGCAGGGAGTGATGGTGCTGTAGCCATTGGCTATGCCAACGATCGGTTTAGTGAAATCTTGATCTCCAAAACCAACAGCACGTAGCATAGCTCGGTTAGGCGATCGCTCTTTCCCTTGGGTCACAACTTGGCTTCTGAGATTGTCCGGCATCTTTTTTCCTTAATGAGAATTAAAAGATAAGAGATCAGGGGAAGTGTTACATATTCTTACTCCTATCTCCTGTGTTCTGACTACTTATGATTCTCTCAAAAAAAGCCAAGTTTAACTAATAGTGATTTGCTTACACCGGGCAATAAATACTAAGGCGATCACAACCTTGCCAACGAGCATCCATTCTTCTGGTTCAAGCATACCTGACCAAAGAGGAGGGGGGGACAAGGAGACAAGGGGACAAGGGGGAAGATTGATCAAGCCCCCCGACAAATGGTCTCAAGAAGAGCGACTAACGCCTTTGGAGAGAAACAAAAGAATTGTGCCGAGGCACACAGTGCGCTGTTTTTTGGGGCAAATACTTTGTCCCAAAATAACAGCATGAGCCACAAAGCGTCATTGTTACAAGCCCCTACGCATCAAGTATGGGGTTTCCCGCAAGTCCGCCCTTCCCCTTGTCCCCTTGTCCTCTTCTGTGACACGGTGAAACGAATCTTATTCTGCGCGTATCCCAGCAGGCCCTCTACGACCACCGGACTTGCCACCACTTGTCCTAGTTAGCACTGGCTTAGATTTAGCCGAAGATGATGACGGTTCGGCGGTGAAACGGGGCGACTGCTGGTTGCGGTCATGTATCTGTCCGCCCTGAAAGCCATTTTGAATTGTCTCAGGCTTGGCGTGTGGTTCGGGCTGGAATCCACCGATTACTTCCTTAGGCAACTGCCGCTTGATCAGTTTTTCGATATCTGCTAGCAGCTTATATTCATCTATGCATACTAGCGATACAGCTTCACCTGCCGCGCTAGCACGACCCGTGCGACCGATGCGATGCACGTAATCCTCCGGCACGTTAGGCAAATCGAAGTTGACTACCTGCGGCAATTCGTTGATATCAATGCCGCGAGCAGCAATGTCGGTTGCTACCAGTACTTGCAATCTACCAGATTTGAACTCTGCCAGCGCGGGTACGCACCGACTGGCTCTTGTCGCCGTGAATAGCCAGTGCCAGAATGTTGTCCTTGGTTAGTTGCTTAACCAGACGATCAGCGCCATGCTTAGTGCGGGTGAAAACCAACACCTGAAACCAGTTATGTTCTTAATCAAGTGAACAAGCAGATCGCGCTTCCTTTCACGGTCTACAAGATACACAAGCTGTGTCACATTTTCAGAGGTAAGGTTGCGGCGTGCCACCTCAATCATCATTGGGCGGTTGAGCAGTCCAGCAGCAAGAGCCTTGATCTCGTCAGAGAATGTCGCGAAGAACAGCAGATTCTGCCGCTGTTTGGGCAGTAACGCGAGGATGCGGCGAATGTCGCGAATGAAACCCATGTCCAGCATCCGATCGGCTTCATCTAGTACGAGGATCTCGATCTGCGACAAGTCCAGTGTACCTTGTTGCACATGGTCTAGTAAGCGCCCTGGAGTAGCGACTAGAATATCCACGCGGCTCTTGAGTTGCTGGATTTGTGATTTGATATTGACCCCACCAAACATCACCATTGAATTTAATTTCAGGTACTTGCCATACTCGCACACGCTTGATTCGACCTGTGCAGCGAGTTCGCGAGTAGGGGTGAGAATTAGCGCCCTGATCGGCGGACGACCAGTGGATGAACCCTTAACACTCTTGTCGGATAGCCGCTGCAACAGCGGCAAGGTAAAGCCAGCAGTCTTACCAGTGCCTGTTTGAGCGCCAGCCAGCAGATCGCCACCCGACATTACAGCAGGGATTGCTTGCATCTGGATCGGCGTGGGGGTAGTGTACCCTCGTGCGGTTACGGCACGGACAATTTCATCAGACAGACCGAGACTAGAAAAAGACATAAAACTCCAGAAATAACATCCACCTGTCGCTAAAAGCAACACCAGTCTTAGCAAACGGGATTTGATGAAGGGATGGGATCAGCAGCGGCATGAAGACTGGGAGCGAATGCCGTAATCCTGCATTTTAACAGAGCGCAGACTATTACGCCGTTTAGCTGTAAAAACACTGCTTGCTCAAACACGGAATTACTTGCTTAAGTGAATTTGCACCTTGAGCGTTTCGACGAAATTTGCCACTGGAGTGAGGTAAGAGAACCGTAGAGTGACAGGTTACTATTGAGTGTGAATAGTAGAAATCTATGACATTTTTGGTAAATTACTGCTTCATTTAAACTCTTTTATTTGCACGGATGTCTGGACAAAGAGAGAACTATGTGAGGAGTGTTAATACAGTTTACTCATCTTCACTGCGTTTGAGCCAAATAGCCCTTAGTCCTGCTGCCTTGGCTCCTTGATAATCTTCTTTCAAGCTATCACCAATATGCCAAGCTAACCTAGCCAAGCAATTATGTTTTTCTAAGCCAGTACTGTAAAGATTTGCAGGTCAGGTTTAGCTGCGCCCACTTCTGTAGAAATAGTGATAGATGTAAAAAATTGTCTCAGGTCAAGAGCTTCTAGGACTGAGTATAGACGAGAATCGAAGTTTGACAGCACCCCTAGATCAATTCCCAACTGCTGCCAGCGTTCTAAGACTGGGCGAACATCTGGATAAACAAACCAGGGTTCACTAGTAGCGAAGTGGATATAGAGCGCAGTAAAAAAGCCGGAAAATCTCAAATTGTTCTAGTACGCCTACTTGTTTAACAAAGAATGAAACGACTGAGAGTGTCTCCACAATAGGATGGGCAAGCCAGTTAAAACCAACTTTTAGCTGGTGGTTTAAAGTTGGCATTCGATACAGATAGGCGAGGCGACGAGCAACATGAGCCAGAGTACCATCTAGTTTTATGCCTAAACCAGTGAACGTAGCATTGTTGGTTCCCAGCGTCATCATTTCCCCTAAATGCTGGTAGCGGAAGGGAAGTAGGGGTCTATTGGTAAGGGAAGCCCAAATATTCCAGCCTGCATAATCTGCTTGTTGGAAGGCAGCTTGGGCAGTTGCGGGGACTTGCTGACCTTCGGCATCAAGGCATTGAGCTAAATCTCCTAGAGCAAATATTTCTGGACGATCTATTACTTGCAGTGTGGGTGTAGTTGTTAGTTGACCGCGTTGGTTTTGCTTGAGAGGGAGCGTACGCACTACGGGAGCTACCTGGGTTCCTACTGTCCAAATCACCAGATCTACTGGGATTGTGTCGACTTGATTTTTGTACTCCAGGGCGATCGCCTCTAGTGCAATAGACTCAACTTTTGTTTCTAAGTCAATCCAAACCCCCCGCACTTCCAAAGCTTTACTTGCTGCTGTGCGGTTAAACTCTGGAGATGTCCGCAGAATTTGGTCACTAATATCAATCAGGCGAAACCGACCTCGTTCCCCCAAGCGATCTGCCAGTTTACAAGCTAACTCTACACCGCTGTAACCAGCCCCAACAATTGCCACCCGGATTTTGTCTGCAACTGACTCTTCCAAAACTCGTAGCCGTTCTTCTAAGCGATAGGCATCTGTAACAGTGCGGAATGGGAAAGCATAGGACATCGCCCCTGGCACCATATCTAGTGGTGTTTCTCCACCCAGCGCCAAGACTAAACGGTCATATGGGATTTCTAGACCATCCTGTAACTGTACCCGTCGCTCGTCTATATCAATTCCAGCTACAACACCTTGACAGAAGCGCACGCCAGTACCAGCCAAAATTTCAGTAAATGGTGGGGCAATTTCCCAGGTTTGGAGTTCTTTGGTGAGCAGTTCATATAGTAGTGGAGAGAATAAAAAGCAATCGCTTTGGTCAACCAAAACAATTTCTGGTCGTTCCAGCTTTTCCCAAGGTAGCTGGCTCAAACGCAGTGCTGTGTAGAGACCACCAAAGCCTCCACCAAGGATACAAATGCGTGCAGGTTGTTTCATAAGTATAATGGGCTGGCGAACAATAGCGAGGCTTCTTTCAGGATAGCAATGTAATTTTCTAAGAGAGGCTATGTTACGTCATTGTTATGTCGGTTCAGCCTGTTGTTGAAATTGAAATTCTGCTTGTTAGTTCAATCTTGTTGACGATGCTACTAAAAGCCAGCACAGCAGCTTGGCAACAAATAGCATAGATACTAAAAAATACTTTTTAGCACCGCAGGATGAACACTATATACTTAAAATAGATGTTAAAGGTAGTTGGCTCCTGATTAAGCAAGCCTCTAATTAGCTTGAAGATTTGGCAGCATCAATCGATTTAGGGCAGAGTCAGTAAAGGAATTAAATAATGGACCCGCAAATACTTCGAGAACGAATTGCTCTGATCCAGGGTAAGCGAGACTCTCTGCTTCGCCTGCTAGAACAACCTAACTTAGGAACCTTAAGAATTGACGTTAATCAAGCTTTAGAAGAAATGGACGATTTGATTGATGAGTTTAAACGTACTTTCCCAGAGCCGACGACTTAAACAAATATGCTAAAAGTTACGCCGGGGGTCCAATATTAAATTATTGTTTTCCCAGCGTATAAACAAGTAATTACTTGCGTTTTATTGAATTAACTTAAATTTTCTTGATCCAGATTACCCAGAAATTTAGTCATAAAACTTGCATTGCTTATAGCTGCTATTATCTATTCAAAAGTTTGTTGACTAGTTACTCGCTGCCCTAATTCTTTAACCAGTTTAATCAACTCTGGTGTGGCTGTGTCTTTTTTACAAAAAGCATCCAAGCTGTTATTTCTGGTTGTGTCTTTGAGGTTCGTATCTTCCTGATATGGAAGCGACTTAAACTAGCATTCTGAATGTTTGTTAAAATTAATGCCGGAAGCCAATGTTAAATAATGGCTGTTCCGGCATTTAAAAAGTATTTAGTTGGATTTTATTAAGTTATTTTCACACAGTTTACTAAATTTAATCTTTAAAATCTGTAAAACTTATTGCTGCTATTTTACCGTTAATACGCTTATTGATTAGCTACGCGCTTCCTAATTCTCTAACTAGTTTAATTAACTCTGGGGTAGCTGTGTCTTTTTTACAAAAAGCATCCAAGCTGTCACTTTTACTTGTGTTCTTTTCTTTGGGTTTTCCTGTGATGAATAAGCAATAATTTGAGTTTTGGGTTCGATATTTTTAATGTATGCAGAAGCACACCAACCATCCATAATAGGCATTTGAAGGTCGAGAATGATCACATCAGGGTGGTGACGGTGAACCATCTCTATAGCTTCTCGACCATTACTAGCTAAGCCAACTAACTCAATGTTTTCCTGACAAGATAAAGCTAATTTCAGACTAAAACGAGTAAGTTCATGATCATCAACAACTAAAACTCGTAGTGTAGAAGATTGGTGAGGCAATGTTATCATCCCAAGTAATCGGAACCGATTAATTAAATAACATTTCTATGTTAAGGGGTAACAGATTTACAGCCCTCTATCCATGGTTAAATTTTTATCGAGACTTAATAAAGCGATTAAACTAAAAATTGATAACTTTTACTAAAGGTAAGTATTATCAATTATTAGAGTTCTTCAAAAGGTCAGGCAGAACGAGCAAGTTCGTAATTATAGATGCCTGCAATTAGGTTGAAGCGCAAGCCAAAGCGTCTGCGTCGGTTGCGATAACGTTCAGCCAGAATCCGAAACCGCTTGAGATATCCGTTGACATGCTCAATCACCACCCGCAGTTGGGCAAGCTGGCGATTCTCATGGCGCTGCTGAACACTCAAGGGTGTGTTTGGTCGCTTTTGTGGGGGATACAACTATTGGGATGCAGCTTTGCCAAGCCTTGATAACCTCGGTCAGCCAAACACTGCCGTTGTGGATGCACTCGCACACCACTGCCTTTGAATAGTCGAAAATCATGGACTCGACCTTTGCCGTGAGCCGTACAGATAATATGACCCGTCGCCTGATTAACCACTACTTGAGACTTGAGTGTGTGCCGTTTTTTCTTGCCGGAGTAGTAAGCTCGCTGTTTTTTGGGGACGCTCAATCGGATGCTCGACCACATCCACCACAACCATCACTAACTCATGCTCAGGCTCTAAAAGCTGCTTGCGTCCTGGCAAGCGAAACAGTTGTGAGTGGATTAGCTCTGTTTCCGTACGCTGAACAATGCGATAGACTGTCGCTTCACTCACTCCCCATGATTGAGCGATGTGAAAATAGGTGCGGTACTCCCGTAAGTATTCCAAGGTAAGCAAGACTTGGTCAGCGATGGATAACTTGCTTGGTCTGCCTGGTGACTGATGGGCTCTGGCTTGTGTAATCACACTTACCATTTGCTCAAAAGTTTCAGGTTGCACACCGCAGGCTCGTCTAAATTGAGCAGGCTTGAGATGTTTAATTTGTTCGTAGGTTGGCATGGGTAGTGGTTTTACACTACCTCTGACATAAATCCCTACCCTTTTGCAAGAGGTCTATTATATTTACCTAGATATTGAGAGCGATAAAGAGAATTTTCCCAGGAGTTAGTGATCGGGAAAGCCGCTCCGGTGTATGAGTTCTCGATCCAGTCTAGTTGCAGAATTCTGTATTGGAGTGCTGTACGATTACACAGCGACAACGGATACCGTTCTGGAAACCTTTTTTATGAACTAAATCTAATTCTTGGCTGCTGACTAGGCTTTCGCTCACGCCATACCAGCCTGATTGTCGTGCCATTTCCATTAAAATTTCTTGGGAGCTAGTTTGCGGACAGTCCATAGGGGAACGTCGTTGGATGTAACGCCCATCGGGCTGCAAATCCCAAGCCGCACGGTTATCTGCCAACATAATACCGAGGATTTCTTGGAGATCCTTAGCAATGTTTGGCTCGGCAACTGGAGTAATTGCTTCAACTCTTTGATCGAGGTTGCGGGGCATCCAGTCAGCACTACCAATGTAAATTTCTTCTTCACCTTGGTTATGAAAGTAAAAATGCGGGGAGTGTTCTAAAAACCGACCCACAATACTAATGACACGAATATTTTCACTTACTTCTTTAACACCCGGACGCAAACAGCAGATACCGCGGATAATTAAGTCGATTTGGACACCAGCGCGTGAAGCTTCGTAGAGAGTAGCGATGATCTGCGGATCAACTAGGGAATTCATTTTTGCAACAATCCGACTAGAAAAACCGTTTTGGCAATTCTCAATTTCGCGACGGATTAGGGCAATCATGCGATCGCGCATATTTACTGGAGCAATTAATAGTTGGCGATAAGATCGTTGGCGCGAGTAGCCTGTCAAGTAATTAAATAAATCAGTTAGATCAGCCCCCAAACTTTCTCGGCAACTAAATAGCCCCAAGTCTGTATAAAGTCGAGCGGTCTTTGGGTTATAGTTACCAGTACCAATATGGACATAGCGGCGGATGCGGTCTGCTTCTCGGCGCACCACCATGACAATTTTGGAGTGTGTCTTCAGTCCTGCCAGACCATAGACGACATGGACTCCAACACTTTCTAACCGACGCGCCCAGTAAATATTATTTTCCTCATCAAAGCGAGCTTTTAGTTCCATTAATACAGCTACTTGCTTGCCATTTTCTGCGGCTGCAATCAGCGCACTCATAATCGGCGAGTCTCCAGAAGTGCGGTATAAGGTCATTTTGATTGCCAGCACATCTGGGTCATGGGCAGCATAGGTAATAAAGCGTAACACTGTATTGGAAAAGGAATGATAGGGATGATGTACCAGCAAATCTCCTTCACGAATTACAGCAAAAAAATCTTTTCCTTCTTCTGCTTCCTGTAAGCCTTGATTTATACTCGGTTCGTTAATCTTTTGGAGTCGGGGCGGTACTACAGACTTCCAAACTGGATCTTTGAGTTCAGGACGCGGCAATGCTAGAAAAGACATGAGATCGCCTAGTCCCAGTAAACCGTTTATTTCATATACATCACTCTCGTTTAAATCCAGTTCCCGTAGCAGTCTGCCTCGAACAGTTTCCGGAGTTTGGGATTGAATTTCTAGCCGGACTGTAGAACCGCCGACGCGCCGTTTGCGGAGTTCCTGCTCAATTGCCAGCAGCAAGTCATCTGCCTCATCTTCTTCTACTTCCAAGTCAGTATCACGGGTAACCCGAAACAGGTGATATTCCTGAATATTCATGCCTGGGAACAGTGATTCTAGATTATGCGCGATCGCCTGTTCTAGGGGTACACCAGTCCAAGTGGCTGGGTGTCCTTTGTGCTGAATTCGTAATTCTTCCGGTAAAGGCAAAAATCGGGGCAGTACCTTTGGGACTTTAACTCTGGCAAAGAATTCTTCTTCAGTTTCAGGATTTTTAACTACCACTGCCAGATTCAGGCTGATATTAGAGATATGGGGAAACGGATGGCTAGGATCAACCGCTAAGGGTGTCAAAACTGGAAAAATCTGCTCGTCAAAGTAGCGTTGCAGGTAAGTTCGCTGTTCTTGGTTCAAATCAATGTAATCGAGGATATGAATACCCTCTCGTGCCAGAATCGGGCGGATTGCTTGCTCAAAGTGTTGATGTTGTTGCGCTACTAAAGGACGCAATCGTTGGCTAATCGCTTCTAGCTGTTCTTGGGGTGTATGACCATCAGGGCTTAATTTACTTACCTTCGCTGCTACTTGTTCTTTCAAAGCAGCAACACGCACCATGAAGAATTCGTCTAGGTTGGAGCTAAAAATTGCCAAAAACTTGAGGCGCTCCAAAAGGGGGGTACGCGGATCGCAGGCTTCATGCAAAACCCGATTATTAAACTCCAACCAACCTAATTCCCGATTGAAGTAGTATTGCGGATCACTAAGATTAATTTCAGTAGTAGTTTTCTTTGTTTTAGGCATAAGTCAAGTCAGTGCGAACTGATATCGTACAGGTATCCTGAAATGAATAAATGTAGCAACTTAAATAGCGCGATTACTTCTGCCTTAAGTTAAAACAAACACACTATTAACTGTACCAGCTACAAAATACTTCATCTTCAATTCCTAGCCACCACGCGCCCAAAATCATTATGCTGTTATTTTCGGGCAACTACTTTGTTCAAAAAACAGTAAATCATTGGTGTGCTAACTGGTTTGCATATTCTTCAGGCGAAAGCATTGCTTAATATTATCGGAGTTTCTTGCGGCGCAACAGATTACCAGTTGTGCTAATGAAGCAA
The DNA here is from genome assembly GCA_030446505.1 of Chroococcidiopsidaceae cyanobacterium YX2bin18. GTDB lineage: Bacteria > Cyanobacteriota > Cyanobacteriia > Cyanobacteriales > Chroococcidiopsidaceae > JAHHHE01. The sequence continues at coordinate 11,072 of JAUJND010000071.1, forward strand.
TTAAATTATTGTGGTTTCTTAATTAAAGCTAACAAGAAAACAGCCACAAATAAAATTGTGACTGTTTTCAACAGTAGATACTTACACCTATTTTTTAGTGGCTTGCCATCTCAAACCGCTTGTTAATCTCGTCCCAGTTGACAACGTTCCACCACTGTTTTAGATACTCAGCGCGTTTGTTCTGGTACTTGAGATAGTAGGCGTGTTCCCAAACATCATTTCCCATAATCGGGAAGTGACCAGATGTCATCGGACTGTCTTGGTTGGGTGTACTTGTGATCTCCACCTTGCCATCGCTGGTGCGAACTAGCCAAACCCAACCACTACCGAATTGTTTAGTCCCAGCATCATTGAACCGCTGTTTGAAACTTTCAAAGTCGCCAAAATTTTCCCTAATCGCGTCGCCAACCGCACCAGTCGGTTCACCACCAGCGTTAGGTGCCATAATTTGCCAAAACATCGTGTGATTTACATGACCGCCGCCGTTGTTACGCACAGCCGAGACGATATCCTGGGGCAAATTATTCAGGTCTTTAATTAATTCTTCGGGACTTTTTGATTGCAGTTGAGAATGTTTTTCCACCGCTGCATTCAGGTTGTTGACATAAGTCTGGTGGTGCATATCATGATGCAACTGCATCGTCTGAGCGTCGATGTACGGCTCTAGAGCGTCGTAGTTATATGGTAAAGGAGAAAGTTCAAATGCCATTGTGTAAGTCCTTGCCTCAACGCTTTCCTAATTTAGAGCTAATTTAAAAGCTCTAGCACCTGCCTATAGGGTTAGTATTCACTAGATTGCCTGAGAAAAATGTAGTGAAATAAAAATTAATTGTTAATTTTACTACTAAGTCTTAAAAAATCGTCTGATTTTAGCTTTTTAGCCGTTTATAGAGCAGGCACAGCCTAAAAACGCTAGAGCTAGGAATCCAAAATAGTAAAAGTAAGCAATCCCCAAATTACTAAGTCAAGTAAAGATATTTAACTAAAGTTTACATATGTATGTGCCTGTTATCTAACAAAAGTGCCTCATGCTCAAGCCATCAGCTTGTTAGTATACGGGATTTTAAGCTAGCAATAGCAGTGGTAACACTTTTGGCTAATTGCTCTTACTGTTTAGACAGACGTTCGTGATAGCAGTTAATGATTTCAGCCACGACTTGGGCAATAGTAAGACCGTCAGTTTGAATTTCAATTGCATCTGCTGCTTTTTGGAGAGGGGCAACATCGCGGCTACTATCTTTCCAATCGCGTTCACTAATTTCTTGTTCTAGTTGCTCCAAACTTACGTTTGCCTGACCTTGATCTTGAAAGTCTTGCTGCCTACGCCGCGCCCGCTCGTGGACGGACGCAGTTAAAAAGATTTTTAAATCAGCATTAGGGAAAACGTGGGTGCCGATGTCGCGTCCTTCAGCAACTAAACCACCCTTTTTACCCCAGCGCTGCTGTTGTTGGACAAGGGCTTTACGAACAGCAGGTTGAGCAGCGATCGCGGAAACGTTTGAGGTCACGTTTTGACTACGAATATCTTGGGTACCTTCTTGGTCATTAATCCAGACACGCACTGGTTCAAGGTTATCGCTGGGGGCAAGTTCAATCTGGCAGTTACTAGCTATTTCAGCGATCGCGCACTGATCTTCAAGCGCAACTTCTAAGTGCAACACTAGCCAAGTCAACGCGCGATACATGGCTCCTGTGTCTAGATAAACTAGGCCTAGAATTGCTGCTACTTGACGAGCTACCGTTGATTTTCCGGCTCCAGCGGGACCATCAATCGCTACAATCGGCTGGCAATTACGCAGAATTATATTGTCAATTAATCGAGTAGAACCGACACGAGCCGCTACGCCCAGCATTCCTTCCTCCTCTACTTTTTCCAAAGGCATTAACGTAGTGGGATCAACTAATTCAACATACTCTAGCGCCACGGTTGCGCTCACCACACTTTTAACAACTTCAAGCAGTACACTACCAAGACGTTCCCCAGCCTGAAACGCAGCTCCTGCCTGCTGTAAGCCGCGATACAACACCGCCGCTTCCTCTTTTTGCTGAGGGGTCAAATACTGATTTCGAGAACTTAAAGCCAGACCCGACGCTTCCCGTACTGTTGCACAGCCAACAACTTCTACCGGAAAATTTAAATCCTATACTAGCCTTTTAATAATTGCCAGCTGCTGACCATCCTTCTGACCAAAATATGCCCGGTTAGGCTGTACCACATTCAACAGCTTGGTCACAATCGTAGCAACCCCCTGAAAATGTCCAGGTCTTCTGCTGCCACACATAACTAAGGTCATATTAGCTGGGGGAACAACCTGAGTTTGAGATAAGGAAGGGGTAGCAGACGCAGCCGGAGATGAGGAATTAAATATTCTCTCTTTTGTCTCCCAATTCTCGATCCCCATTTGTTCAGCAGTAGGAGCAAAAATCGCATCCACCCCTGCTTGTTCGCATAAATGCCGATCTTGGTCTAATGTGCGGGGGTATCGTTGATAATCCTCTATTGGACCAAATTGCAGGGGATTAATAAAAATACTGACAATTACTGTGCCATTTTCTTGTCTGGCACGTTGAATTAAACTTAAATGTCCTGCGTGCAAAGCTCCCATTGTGGGAATTAAACCGACTGCGGTTGAGGACAAAGAAGCCACCTCACTGCTCGGTTCCTCTTGCCGCATCCAATTATTTCCGGCTCGACGTAGATTTAAATAACAGCTTAATGCCGCAATTGTCGTAAACAGGCGCACCAAAAGCCCCCAAGTGTTTCTTTTCCCACCCGTTAGTTTATCGCTAATAGCTTTCCTGCCAAGTAATTTAAGTTTACTTGCAATGGCAGCGCCCTAACAACGCTTGGTAGAGGCTGCAACCTAAATAGTATTGACAAGCAAGCGGGTAGCCGACACCTTAAGAGCGGTAATCCCTAGTTATTTTCTTATCCTGTTGATGCAGGCAGGCTACTTATTACCTCATTACCTCAACCCGGACTGGGGCAACACCGCTTTGCATGACTCCTACTATTCGAGCTGCAGCAGCAGAAAGGTCGATAATCCTACCCCTAATGTGCGGTCCTCGGTCGTTAATCCGCACTACTACAGAACGACCATTCCGCGTGTTGGTTACTCTTACCTTTGTCCCAAAAGGTAAACTGCGATGCGCCGCGGTTAATGCATTTTGGTTGTATCTTTCACCGCTAGCACTACGATTACCATGAAAGCCAGGACCGTACCACGAAGCCATCCCACTAAGACGGATTCGCACTGATCCCAAGGAAATTTGCTGTGGTAGTTTTGGACGCGGCTTTTTTTGTGGTTTTGGAGGCGGTACAGGCTTGCCAAAAACTTCACGTAAGGGGGGGGCATTGCCTAACAGTCGCCGTAGACGATTAGTGGCTTGCAGCGCATCTTCGCTAAGGTCATTGGTCTTATCTGGTAGCCTGGTTTCAGCGTTGATTTCAACCAGTTCTTGATCATTGACTTTAATCAGGTAGCGTTCGCGTAGCATCTCCTTGGGAGAATCGCCTAGCGTCTTGGTAGCAATATTATCCCCAGCCTTCCAGACAGCTGTAATCTTACTGGCATCCACATTATCTAGGCTCAGTTGGTTAAGTTTAGCTGCTACTGCCGTTGCCCGCCAAACTGGAGTGCTGGTAGCTTGATTATTAAATTTAGTTCCAACACTAGCCTGCTTATTTGAAGGTAAGTTTCCACTTGTTGCTACCTTAGTTGTCTCGATAATACTGCTGGTTGCAATTGGATTAGCACTAACAAAAGTAAGAACAGGAATGTTTCGGACATAGAGCGTTGCTGCTGTACGTCCTGCTAGTTGATGAGGCTGAATCCTAGCAATTACTGCGTTCTTATTTCCTGTTGAGGATTGGTACTCACCCACCTTAACAACATTAGTTGGTTCTGTTAGGACGTGGGGAAGCGTTGCCTGTTCCCTTAAAAGGTTAACTTGCTTGGGTGATTCAGCACGACCTGATAAAGGTATACCCAAAGCGGCTGTTAATAGGGCAGTAGTCCACAAAAGTTTTTTATTCATGCGTCCGTTGTAAAGGGCAATCCTTAATTGGAGGTTGAGCTAACTAGGGGTATTGCATAACGGCAATCCTGTTACCCAGACTTACTCGTACTCGTTATGTGTTCGCTTTCGATTCACAACTGCAACAGACTACCATGAAGTTTTTGGATTGGGGATCAGTGCTATAGGGCTTAGCCCAATAATTTAATCAAACCTTTCAACCTCTGTTGATGATTAAATTAGGTCTATGTCCATGTTTCTGAGGTTTAGGTGCTTAAATATACTTAATGAGACTAAATTTAGCTTAAATAAACTTTACATAAATCGAAGACCAATGAGGCTTTCTACAGATACCAGTTAACAGACAATATTCAGATTACTCCTGGTGTGATCTGGCTAACTGCTCCAAATCATGATGCAGACAACGACGATATTATTATTGGCGTGTTCAGAACTCTGTATACAGATTTTAGGAGAATTGACGAGTAGAATACATCCGTTGAGCGATCGCGACAGGTACTTCCTAAGCATGGATTATCGAGAAGCAGGTGTTGATGTCGAAGCTGGTAGAGCTTTTGTAGAGCGAATCCGCAATCTAGTTCATAGTACCCATAGACCTGAAGTAATCGGGACACTGGGTGGTTTTAGTGGGTGCTTCCAATTACCTACTGGGTATCAAGAACCAGTTTTAGTTTCAGGAACGGATGGTGTAGGTACAAAGCTAAAACTTGCCTCCTTGCTCAACCGTCATCACACCATAGGGATCGATCTAGTGGCGATGTGTGTAAACGATGTCCTGACAGTTGGGGCAGAACCACTGTTTTTTTTGGATTATTTGGCTACTGGTAAATTAAATCCAGAGCAGCTAACTGAGGTAGTTGCTGGGATAAGCCTTGGGTGTCAACTGGCTGGGTGTGCTTTGCTGGGAGGAGAAACGGCAGAAATGCCTGGTTTCTACAAAATAGGTGAGTATGACTTGGCTGGGTTTTGTGTAGGGATTGTGGAAAAGAGTCTGATGCTTGATGGTTCCCAAGTAGAAGTGGGTGATGTGGCGATCGCCTTAGCAAGTCAAGGTGTCCACAGCAATGGCTTTAGTTTGGTGCGGAAAATCGTTGATCAAAGTGCCTTTGACTGGAGCGATCGCCTAGATTTTACTGAAGGTAATTTAGGAGAAACTTTCTTGACACCCACGCAAATCTACGTCAAACCAGTTCTTGGCGCACTTAAAGCCGGGCTAGAAATTCACGGCATGGCTCACATTACTGGCGGCGGTTTACCGGAAAACTTACCTCGCTGCCTGGGGAAAGGTCAATCTATCCAGATTAATCCCAAAAAGCTGGTCTATTCCACCTATTTTTCAGTGGTTAGCTAACACTGGAGCAGTCAGTTCCACGGCTATGTTTAATACCTTTAACATGGGTATTGGTTTCGTGCTACTTGTACCACCGAATCAAGCTGAGCAGACAATTAGCTGGTTTGCAGCCCAGGATATTGCAGCTTATGCGATCGGTGAGGTAATTACTGGTTTAGGTAAGTTAGAGGGACTGCCTGAATAACTCTCTAAGATTAAATGAAGGTTCTTTAATTACATTGGAGTATTAAAAGGTAATTGATTTGAACCGAGGAATAGAGGTTTTGCAGACCTCTGCCTTACCACTGGCCACATGCTGCCATAGTTAAGAGTTACTATCTTACCAGTATTTTAGACCTAACTTTATTTTCCTCTTGAGCAAATAAGTAAGTTGTATAGCATGATGCTACTTGCTTCCTAATAGCGGTGAGCATGAAACTATGACTATTCTACTAAAATCGGTACGCCTAGTAGTTATAGACTACAGCAGTTTTGTCTGTGATGGCGATCGCAAAAGTAGGTTATAGATCTTAAGTTTGTCTTTTTACTTAAAGTTAGTATAAAAATGTCTAAAATTTTATCTTCCGTATCAGTGGAGATAGATAAAAAAAACTACTTTTTAGGTCTCAGTTTTAAACCAGAATGGGTGCAATAGGTTTTTTCAGCAGCTAGTACCATTAGCAACTATGACTAAAAAATATTTTATGAGTTACGCCCTCCCAACCCCTACTTTGGAAGGAACCGGACTTTTCTCCCGCAAATTTAAGGGCTAAAGTATGTCAATCCTCAGTTAACTGCGTAAGTCCTGTAGTTATGAAGTTGCAATCTAAATCCTGCGCTTAGTTTACTAAAAGTTAAGTATTTTCGTGTTTAGAAACTGCATTTTAGGACGAAAATCGGTGTCTGTAACTAATCAATCCCCTTTATCAATCGCTCAAATCACAGATATTCATTTATTCGCAGATGAAAAGCAGGAACTATTAGGTCTTCAAACTACACAATCTTTTCAGGCAGTTATAGAGCGGTTGGATATGCTGCGACCTCAACTAGACTTGCTGCTAATTACAGGAGACCTATCTCAAGATGGTACGCCAGAATCCTACCAGCGCTTAAAGAACCTCATAAGTCCACTAGCAACGCCTACTTACTGGTTACCCGGTAATCATGACTGCTTGAGTACCATGCAGCAAGCCTTAAATTATGCGCCTTTTGTTTCCGTATAAGGCTTTTTGCTCAAAAAGGCTGGAATTTTCTATTAATTAACTCTAGTATTCCTGGGTGCGTACATGGACAGTTGTCCCCAGAAAAACTGGATTGGTTGGATCTTAACCTGAGATGCATGAGCGATCGCCCCACAGTAGTATCACTACACCATCCGCCTTTTCGCTTAAACCCTGATTGGCTTGATACAAGTACACTTAAGAATCCAGAGGAACTTTTCGTGCCGTTTTAGATCGCTACCCTCAAGTGAAGCTGGTTTTGTTTGGTCATATTCATCAAGAATTTAACCATCAGCGCAACGGTGTTCATTATTTAGGTAGTCCTGCGACTTCTATTCAGTTTGAGCCGCAAAGTTCAAGTTTTTTCTTTGACCCTGAACAGCCTGGGTTTCGGCTGCTAAATCTTTACCCGATGGCATTGGAAAACTAGGATTGAGCGAGTAGGTTACCCTTCATCGGTTAGGTATGGCAGCAACAGGCTATTAGAAAATAAAGAGTCAAGAGATAAATTTTGACTTGTTAATTAAACCCTGACTTCATTAGCAAAACTGTCCCAACGGACAGTAAAATGGTCCTGCCAGAGAACCCTAGATATACTCATTTGTTTGTGGATCGAGTCCCTGATCAAGGCTAATAAATTTATCCTGGTCAATTTCAAATTCACTGTCTAGATAAGTATTTCTGTCTTTGCGAAACACCATGCAGGCTTTTCCCGGTTCAACTTTGCCTTTAAAGCTGTGACCAGTCCACTTCTACAATCATGTTGCAACCTGGGAGTTTTTCTAGTTGAGCAGATTTTAAAGCTTTGAGGCGTTGAGGTTCACGGGAAGCACCGTAGAGCGGTTGTTCTTGCTTAACGGCGTAGTTTTCAATTTCAATATAATTGCCAGCGTCAATTAACTTCAAAAACTCGCACTCGATAAGGACTATTGAGTATGTAGTCATATAGGCTTGCTCGACAAAAAAGCTCACTCCGATAAAAGTTCCCAGGGGAGAGGACGCATACAAACGCGAATGTGAGCAAAAAAGGGAGGATTATCAAAAGCTTGTTCCTGGTTGCTAAAATCGTACTGCCATCCAGCGAGCTAAAGTTGTGATATCCGGAGAGAATGGGTCATTACCTTAATTGGATGACAATGGTGCTTGAGAATCTGCAATTATTTTAAAACTTTTATCACTTTTTTCTGGAGAATTTTTCACTAACTCAAGGTCATAAAGTAAAGACAATTATAGAAGGTTAGTTTTTATATGCTGAATCAAGGATTTGGTCGAATGCCAATACTACAGCTCAAGGGTTGCGGCGACTGTCGCTATGTTATGGCTGTGTTGTAGTTCAATTGTCTTAGCTGAGAAAAAAGAACCTGTACCAGAGGAATTTTTAACCCACTGAAATTACCACGCCCGATCCATTGTTACCTTTTTTTCTTTAAAAGAGCGACCGTTAAGCACGTTAGGAACGATTAAAACTTGCAGCGGCACTGGAGCAGTTGAATCAACAAGCCGCAGCGAAACTGGCAGCAGGCGATCGCGTAGGAGCCTTTGACACTTGGAACAGGGAACTGCGATTGCGACGAGTACTGGGTTTTTTAGAAGAAGTAGCAGCGCTCTCGCGCGTGGGTGCGATCGCTTGGCGGGAAAATCAGCGGGCAGAAGTGCAAGTTATTACGCGGCGACTGCAAGAAGTGCAGCAACAGACAAAAGCCGAGCCGACAGCAATACAACTTTTGCAATCATTAGGAACTGCTTTTGAACAAGTGCGATCGCCTAAATCGGCAGTAGAAGTTTATACACAAATTTTGGCAGCAGCGCGACAACGGCAAGATCAAGCAGCAGAGGAAGCGACGCTAAAAACAATAGCGGAATTACATCTCAGCTGGTTTGAATACGAGTTATCAGCCACTACTTATCAGGAGTTGTTGCGTTTGGCAAGAGCGCGTAGTAATCGCCTCAATGAAATAACGTATCTCCAAGAGCTTGCTTACATTTATAGACAGGCAAACCAGCACCAAAAAGCAGTAGAAGTTAGGCAACAGCTAGCTGAACTTTATCTTAATGAAGAACAGTTTACTCAAGTACCAGCACTCCGATTAGCGATCGCCACCGATTATGAATCACTCGGTCAGTTACAACAGGCATTCCAAAATTATCAAGAAGCTTATGCTTCCGCTTGGTCATTGCAGCAATATGCCCGTGCTGGCAGTGCTTTGCGGAACTTAATTGCACTCTATCGTTCTCAAAAACAGATAGATGATGCTTTAAAAACTAGCCAAATCCTTTTAGAGGCGGATCAACGTGCCGCTAATATTTACGGCATGATGAATACTTATGATCAAATTGGGCAGATTTATTTGGAAGGAGGTAAATATTCGGAAGCTTTAGCAGCTTTTCAAAGTGGCTTAGAATTAGCTACTCAGCTAAAGTATCAGGAACCTTACTTCACCCAGCAAATTGAGCAACTTAATCAGCAACTTGCTAAATAGCGACAGGCTCTAAAATCAATGAACAATTACCCGGTAGATAAATCTTTCCGCTATTGTTTAATAGCGCTATGCGACTTTGTTACAAAGTTTTTCTAGTTTTCTGTTTTTAAAGGATAATGAAGCTCCTAATTGTGACTTTGCCAGCCGTTTCAACATTAAACGAATCATGACCGTGTAAATCATCGATTCACTCATCTCAGGCAGGACATAATCTTTGCTCAAGCGCTGGTACTGATTTCACCAACTAAATGTACGCTCGACGAGCCAGTGTTTGGGTAACACCTGAAATCCAGGCTCAGTCCGGCAAATCACTTCGAGTTGCTTCTGCTGCTTCTATCTCTTAAAAAAGATAGCTGGGTTAGAAGTTGAAGCTCTGTTCTGAATGCTTGTACTATGCAAGTAGGTCATCAATCAGGAGATATCAAGTATGGAGGAGTGTATATGCACGGTCTGCGGATATGCATATGATCCAGAGCAAGGAGATCCAGACTCTGGAATAGAACCAGGTACGTCCTTTAAAGATATACCCGAAGACTGGGTATGTCCTGTTTGCGGAGCTACAAAGGATCAGTTTGAACCGAAGTAGTTAAGATAAGCGGCGCGTGTTGGAGGAACTTAGTTGCAAACCTTACTTGCAGCTAGCCGAATAAATCTGCCCTATAAAGTTATTCGCAAACAACTAATATTAATGGGATACGCTGTTAATCTAGTTGCTTCACTAATTGCCGCTTTTTTGCTGCACAGCCAACAAGAATTAATCTACTACTTTGGGTGCAACATTAGCTTTAGTCTCCTGAAGCTGAGTACCAAGTTGCTCCATTTTTTTATCGTTCATACACTGGCGTACTCTGGGAAAGAGATCGTTCTCTTCTTCATCCAAATGATTCAGCATAAACTCCTGTAATTCCCTAACTTTTTCTTTGAATTCAGCTTCATTGGAGCTGATAGATTTAATCGCCAGAACCATTTGATCGCCTTTGTCATGCTCCTGGTAACCTTTATCAATCAATTCGGCAGTACCTTCGCAATTGCGTGCTTCTGGGTAGAGGACTTGCTCTTCGGCTTCAGCATGGATGGTGAGAATGTTGCCGAGTTTGTCGAAAGAATCCTGTAGTTCCTGAGGCTCAGTAGTACCCTCAAGCTCTGAGAAGAGGCTTCTAATCCTGTCATGATCCTTTTCTAACGACTCAATACCGTCCATCTCGTCTTTACTCCTTTTTGTTAGATTATTTCTCTAGGCTATCAGATGCTCCTATAGCCAGTTACCTACTAAAACATAAGGCGCCCAATAACCTGGGCGGCTGTAATTAGGATACTTCAACAGAGTTAATTGAGCACGACGCAGGGCTTCGGCTTTAGTTACATGAGTAGCTAACTCTCGATAAAACTCACCGATAAAAATAGCAGTGGCTTGATCATCTATCTGCCACAGAGAAGCTAATGTACTGCGTGCTCCAGCCCGCACCGATACCCCAGCAAGTCCTAAAGTAGCTCGTTTGTCTCCGGTTGCTGTCTCGCAGGCACTAAGAACCAGTAATTCAATAGTCTCTGTTTGGTTTCTAGTTCGGAGTAAATTGTCCAACTTGTTAACATTAATTGGACCATCCGAGGCGAGGATAAATGTGTTCTTTGCTTGGGAACTAAACTGACCGTGAGTTGCAAAATGAATCACGTTAAAAGGAGATGAGTCGAGTTCTTGCTCCAGGGTTTTGCTAGTGAACTTCTGGTCGAGAAGCTGATTAGTTGATACCCCAGCTTTTTTAATTAAATCAAATTCAGACTTGACTGCGGGTAGCGGCGGATAGGGAAAGTTGGCAGGGGCAACGCTTAATCCGGCAGTTAGGGCTTTTAAGTTTCTCTGGGGCAAAGGTTTAGGATCTAGCAGTTGTAAACCTAGGCTTAAGGCTACAGCGTACTTTTCTACCAAATATTGGTTGCCGTCGTAGAGAGCAGCCATTGGGATATTTCGCAATGAACCGTCTAGGACAAACACCAGCGTCTCGACTCCACTCTGCTCAAGCTCCGCTTCAGTAGGTTCAATCAACCAACTATACACTTGCCCAGATAAAGCTTTTACGTCTTTGATCATGTCGGGTTCTGTGAGCTTTTGCTGCAACTGCTCTAAAGTTTGCTCGACTTGGCTTTGGGATGCATTAATTGTGTAGTGACGTAGAGGTTGCTTCGGTATTTTCAGGATTACTTCTAAGCGATCGCGCAAAATAATTGGGTAGATAACTGCTGCCGTCGGATTATCTTGCTCTACTACTTTGTCAATTAGCACTGACTTGACTTCTAGACACGCTTCTTGGAAGAAATTGTCTAGTTCAGCTAATTGGAGAGATTCGATCACAGAGCGAGCTTGAGCTAAATTTTTCTGACTGGGTTTAGGAGCTTGTAACAGCAAATCAACTAGCTCTCGATACACAGGTTCTACTTCATCTCGAAAGGAAAACTGAATTTCTGGATTAATAGCAACTAAATCACTGCGTAAAGACTGTAAGGTGCTGACTGCTTCAGTGTAGGTAGCGATCGCGCCTTGAGTATCTCCTTGAGCTTTGATTAAGCGCCCTAACTGCCACTGCCACCGATAGGCAATATCTGGGGCATTAATAGACTGGCCAATAAGGAGGGCTTGCTCAGTCAATTCTTGAGCGGTTGACCATTGCTGAGTTTTTTCATACAACCCACCAAGATTACCAAGGGCATAAGCTTCGGCACGTTGATCTCCTAAGCTTTTTGCTTGTTGGACGGCTGTGGCTAATACTTTGGCAATTTCTAGCCAGGATTGAGCAGATAAAGGCTTTGACTCCTCGGTTTCCTTACTTTTTAAAGCTTCCAGACTAATTAAACTCTGGGCAAAGTCAATCTGGGCATAAACTGTCTTACTACTTGCAGGCAAGGTGGCGATCTGAGATTGGATTTGAGGTAACAACGTCTGTGCAGCGCTCAAATGCTCGGTTTCTAGCAATAGGCTTAGTTGATTTAGTTGAGCCTGTATTCTTGTGATTTGGGATGAGAACCTTGCAGCTTGTTGATAAAACACTAACGCTGCTTGCGTATCTTGCTGCGTTCGCGCCGTGTTGCCCAAACTGAACAAGCTAGCACCGATATCTTGGGACGATTGTAGTTGCTGTGCTAGGGCTAAACTTTGCTGTAATATCTGCCGTGAGGAGTCTAAATCACCAACTAGCCGCAGAGCATTGCCCAGACTGCGTAATCCAGCAACCTTCGTCCGGGAGTTTGGTTGTTTTTGCAGTGTTTGGTTTACAGAGTTTAAGGTAATCATTGCCCGACGATAAAGCCCTAATGCTTCCAGTGCTTGGACTTGATTAATCAGGCTACGAGTAACTCCTGTCTGATCACCTGCTTGAGTATAGGTAGCAGCAGCCTGTTGCCAGGTGGTTAAAGCTTGTTGAGATTGTCCTAATGCTAACTGTAGAGTAGCTTGAGTGTTCAAAGCCTGGGCAAGAATCTGGAGTGTATTGCCTGCATCTTGATTTTTCTGTAACAGGTTTAGGCTGTGGGCAATTACTTTTTTTGCTTGTTCCCACTGTCCCAGTTGCTGATAAGCCAGCGAAAGGTTACTCAACGCTAGAGCTTGATTTGGCACGTCACTTTTGGCTTGATAAACTTGTGCCGCTTGTTGCCAAACTTTTATTGCTTGGTCAAACTGCTCTGCTTCATATAGTTCTCTACCTTGCTGAACTAGCTGTGTAGCGTTATTTAAATTTTGGACAACGGGATTTAGTACCTGATCGCTTGCCCAAATAGGTGAGCCACTGCCTAAAAACAAAATTAGGCTTCCCCCTGAGCAGACTTGATTTAGAAGGGGCTGGACATAATCGAAAAATACACCCCATTTTCTTGCCATGTTCTTTCCCTTTGCCTTAAAGAAACATCAACTAAAGGAATACCCCAGTCTAGGCGAGCAGTAAGGCGATCGCCCAGTTGGTAGCGTAAGCCAAGACCTACAGACACCAGAGTATTGGTATCAGGGTTACTCCCTGAACTATTCCAGGCAGTACCAAAATCAATAAATGGAGTAAGCTGGACAACCATTCGCCGCTGCCTTTGACGGTAAAGTGGGAAGCGAAACTCTGCGGAGACGAATGCGCCATTATCAGTTAAAAGGGCATCCTGACGATAACCCCGAATACTCTCTTGACCGCCGAGTCCAAATTGCTCTAAAGGTACAAGTCTATCTGCCAGTTGCACCTCCGCACGGACTAATAGCAAAGTTTCTGGAGCAAAAAGACGTACCCATTGTGCCTGTCCCCGCCAACTAAAAAAGCGACTATCAGGGGCTGTTTGATTAATCGTGGCATTTAAAGCACCAATGCCAAGATTAAATTGCGATCGCGCCGCGATAACTTCAAAGGCGTTCCGACTCGTCCATTCCTGAAAGAATTGTAGTGCTGAAATGCGGGTGCGTCCCTCTTCGTCAGCCCCTTGGGAAAGGATCGAGGGGGAAACGGGAGGAGCTAAATTTTCTAGCAATGAAGAGGAGATATCACTTTCGCGTCGAGTAGCAGTCAAACCGAGGGCAAATTCTTGCGTAGGGGTTTGTGATATTGGCTGACGCAGTGTCAGTTGGTAGTAGCGCGAGTTGCCATTAATCCCAAGTAGGTCAAAGTCAGGCTCAATGACTTCACTGTTAGTAATGCCATAGCCCAAATTCAGAGTGCCATTGCGGGAATTGATCGGCAAGGTGTAGCTAGCATCCAAACTATTGCTGCCATCTGTATTGCTGTATGCCAAACTTAACCCGTCTCCTAATCCGAGTAAATTGGCTTGATTAAGCTGTAAGCGTCGTCGGAAGCTGCCAACGCTGGGCGATCGCCCATTATCAGCTACAAGTTGAGTGCTAAAAGTTTTTGCCTCTGTTACCTGTACTTCTAGTACACTCGTTCCGGGGCGCGTTCCGGCGGCTAGTTCGGCAGACAAATTTTGAATCAGGGGATTGAGTTGCAGCAGTTGCAGTGCTTCTAGCAGGCGCTTTTGATTTAGGGGCTTAGATGTGGGCAAGCGATCGCGCACATAGGCTTGCTGCAAACGCCGTGTGCCAGTTATATTAATTGCTTCTAAGCTACCTTCAATCACTTGAATTTTAACTACGCCTCCTTGAAGCGTTTGCGGCGGGATCAAAGCGCCAGAGGTAATGTATCCTTGGTCGATGTATAGTTGAGTAACTGCGGAACGCGCTTGAAAAAGTTCCGTAAATGTAATTGGTCTATTGGTAAATCGGGCAAGTACCGAGTTTAACTCTTCAGGGCTAAATACGGTACTACCAAGCACCTCAAAGCGTTTAACAGTAATATTTTCAGGGATACCTAGACCTGGTGCAGGAGTTAGGGTTGGAGGCGGTAATAATAATTCCTCTGGCAGTGGTAGTGGTGCAGGTATTGGGAGTTGTGGGGTTTGGTCATTAGGCGGTAGGATGTTGTTGTTTTAGCCAGCGTCGCGGAAGCATTCGGTCTGGTGTTGACCGAA
>JAUJND010000072.1 GCA_030446505.1 Chroococcidiopsidaceae cyanobacterium YX2bin18
AAAAGCCACTGGTTCAAAGCTGCGGCATTCACCTGGTCAGGAATGGCTCCGGTGTCTTCGTCTCGGAATTTTTCTTCGTATTCTTCCTGCTCATCAGGAGAGAGGTCGGCATACCTAACCCCTGTACGCAAAAACCTGAAGGAAACATCTACCCCCCTTGAGGGGACAAGGTAGCCGTCCTTGACCGCATCATCAAGTTCGTAGGCGAAAGACGGTACTCCTGGCTCTAAGTCAAAGATGCGGTAGGTGTCTCGATGAACTTCAGTTCGCGGGGTAGCGGTCAACCCTACCAAAAGAGAGTCAAAGTATTCAAATAGGGCGCGATATTTTTTGTAAATCGAGCGGTGTGCCTCATCGACAATTACCAAGTCAAAATGCCCTGGACTAAAGAAGCGTTGAGTTTCATCGGTGCGCCCGTTGTTTCGATTAATGCAGTTGAGCATCGTCGGATAGGTGGAGAGTACAACGTTTGCACTCTCCACTGCTTTATCTTTCGTCAGGTTGATGGGGGTGACGGTGGGTAGATGGGTTTTAAAGGCGCGGAAGGCTTGGGTGAGAAGGGCATTGCGATCCGCGAGGAAGAGGATGCGCTTCACCCAATTTGCTTTCATTAATAAATCAACTAAAGCGATCGCAGTACGGGTCTTGCCTGTTCCGGTTGCCATCACTAGCAAGGCTTTACGTCCTTTTTTCTCGTCAAAGGTTTCAGTAATGCGGCGGATGGCTTCAGTCTGATAACTCCGCTCAACGATGCTAGGGTTAACTTGAACAAGGTGAAGCCGTTTGCGGTGGCTGCGGCGGAAGATGAGGCGTTCTAGCTCGTCTTTTTTGAGGAAGCCCTGAATCTCGCGGGGTGGATAGTTCAGGTCGTCCCAAATCCAATTATCGTAGCCGTTGGTGTAGAAAATGATCGGACGCTGACCAAAGCGTTGCTCCAGACAATCGGCATATAGTTTAGCTTGGTGTTTGCCTTGGGTGGGGCTTTTAGTTGTCCGTTTGGCTTCGACAAGAGCAAGCGGTTTGCCGTCACTGCCCCAAAGTACGTAGTCCACATAGCCTATGCCTGTTTCATTGGGCATCCCTTGGACTTCGTACTCTGTCCACCCGGCTTGTTCGATGTTCCAACCCGCTTCTTTGAGAAGTACGTCAATTAGGTAGCGGCGGGTGTCGGATTCGTTGTAGTCGTGAGTGTCGGGGACAGCTTCATTCTGCTGTTTGAGGGCAGCGATTTCTAGTTTAAGGGTTTCTAGTTGCTGTTCGCTTTGCCGTTGCCGTTCTTCGGCGATGCGGCGCATCTCGTCTACCTGGGAGAGTTGGGCTTCTAGCGCCTGGAGTTGCGGTAAGGAGAGGTCAAGACTAGCGGATGCGTTGCTGTGGGGAATGAGGTGGCGTTCAAAGTTAAGGGAGGGGATGGTTTTGCCATCGGGGGCGTAGGAGCGGTAAAACCAGTAAAGAAAGTGAAATAGTTCTTGGACAAGGTGGAGAGCGTCTTTTTCCGTGATGCTGGTGGAGTCGTGGACGGCGATGTTCCCCATCTTGTGGATGGCGCGGATTTTGGGGAAGAGTCCTGGTTTTAGGTTGTCTTGAAAGGTTTGCTCGTGAATGAGGGCAGCGAGGTTGCTGTCGTAGGGGAGTTGGAGATAGGGATCGTTGGCATAGAGCCAGTGAACAGCTTGCTCTAGAGTGAAGCGGGTATAGAAGCAGCTAGCGCGAGGGGCAGTATAGACCAGACTTTCGGCATGAGCGGCGTGTTCAAATAGTTGCGGGTAGTGGGTGTGGAGGAAGTCAAAGTTTGATGCCATCTCTACGTCTAACAAACGATTCTTATTACAGTGTTCCCAATTTGTAAACCTTATTACATCTCATCCAATAAATATTGGTTTAGGGAAGTAGCTGGAAGCCCATCCCCACATGGGTGAAGTGAGCATCTTCAGTAAGAATTGTTGTAATACTTAATTCTTGCATTACGACCATTGAGGTTAGGTCGGTAAAAGAAATCAGAGGCTTGTCAAGAAATCTGGAACGGAGTTTCTCAGTTTGGGTAAAGCGTTCTTCGTTGATCCGGACTAGATGAAAGTTGCTGGTTGAAAAGGCTGCTGTTAGCTTTTTCATAGATTGCTCTGCACGAGGTGCAGGGAGTCGCCGAAAGAAGAATGTGTAAGTTTCATCGAGGACGTAATCAGTGGTGTAAATTTGTCCGCTTTGGACGATCGCTTGCTGATAAGTCTGAGTAGCTTGTTGGTGATAACGTTCACCTTTGTCATGGAGAGTAAGCCAGCCCCAAGTATCAATGAAAAGTTTAGCTGCCATAGAGTTCGTCGTCTAAGTCAGCAGCAAGGGAACCGTGATCCACTGCGCCGATGAATTCTACAAGGGGATCGACGACTTGATTAGGTTTGGTGGGCAGAGTTGATTTCTGAGGAGGAGAAAGGTGTTGAACATACTGCAACACCTCGATAAGTTGCTGCTCCGGCAGTTGCTCAATCGCTTTGAGGAGAGCTTGTTTAGTAGTCATGGTAGTTGCTCAAAGTCGCTCTTTGTATACTGTGTCTAGTTTAATCTGCTCAACCGTCGTGAAGTTCAGAGTTCTCCCCAGAAAGCTTTTTGGAGCAGGGAGTTGAAAGCAGAATCTGACATAGCAAAGGCTAACTCATGTCGCTCTCGCATATGAAATGCTTGCCACACAACTTCCGCAAAATGTTTCTGAATACTCAATGGAGGAACGGGGGCATACATTTCCAGCAACTTTGCCTGCGATACATTCAACATTGAGCCACTTGTTCCGGTTGCTTTCCGCGTAATTAATCTTCGATATGCTGAGTCTGTAAGCAGGAATCTTAAGTATTCAGTATTAGCAATATTAGGATCTGGAGTGATTCGCCATAACTTATCCGGCAGAAACAGACGTTCGTAATCTTTCTCCACTAAACAGGTGGCTGCGACTAACTCTCGTGTGTTCGCCCTACTAAAAAGTAGATCACCTCGTTGTGGAATAATCAACGACTTCTTGAATGCAATATCTTCGACCACTTTGTGTTCATTGGCTTGGAAGCGTCCAGAAGTTACAGCACTAATCTTTAAAACCCCCCACTCCTTCTCCTTGCATCTACAGTCCTCTCCATTTGCGCTCCATCCAGCCTCAATACGTTGAATTACTTTATCCATAGGTAGAACATCCCACCCCTTGGGATTTGTAACGGGCTTGCCGAACATCTCCAGAAAAGCCGAGCGCAATAGTTCTTCTGTGAGAGCAATCGCTTGCTGACGCTTCCGACGAACCGCATCGGCCTTATCGAGAATGGCAGCAATGCGGCGTTGCTCTTCTAGGGGAGGAACTAATACAGGAACTATATGTACGAGATTGCGGTTCAAGGTAGGTACACCAGTACCCCTAGTATGTGTTTCTAATCTCATCCACTTTAGAAGCCTTGCAACCCACTTCGGATCATTTCCATGAAATTCTTTGACCCATAGTGCAGTGTGTCACGGCCAGTAATCATTCTGTACATAGTGAACTTCGCCTAAAGTTCCACTGCGCCCTGTTACCACACCTGGTCCAATCACCTTTGGTACGTTATGAGTTCCTACAGATCCATTTGCTGCAAACACAGGCACAGAACCAGGAATACGTTGGTGAACAGGCAGATCGAACCCACGCTGAAGCGTTGCGACATCTCCTAAAGGCTTAATTGTCCAGCCAGAAGGTAATGAACTCATCTCAACAATCCCTCCAACGCATCCAAATCTGCCCGAATCTCATCCTCTAGTGATCGCAACTTCTCCAAGATCACCTTGGGATGCTCATAATTTACCTCTGCATACTCAGTTTCCTTGTAACGGTTGATCGATAGGTCATAGCCATTCGCAGCAATCTCCGCCTTCGGCACAAAAACGCCTTCCCCGTGCGGTCTATATCCTGCTCAATATTCCGATTCTTCCATCGTTCCAGCAAATCCGGTATGTCATTTTCTGCCACAGGCTGACGCTTATCGTCCAGCGATAAGCCATCCGCATCCATGTCGTAAAACCAGACACTATCTGTCCCGCCTACGCCCGTCTTGGTAAAAAATTAACACTGCTGTAGACACACCTGCATAGGGCTTAAATACCCCTGACGGCATGGAAATTACCCCATCCAGCTTATGGTTTTCTACCAAAACTTCCCGAATTTTCTTATGCGCTGTCGAGGAACCAAACATTACTCCATCCGGCACAATCACCGCTGCCCGTCCCCCAATCTTCAACAAACGCAATAAGAGCGCTACAAATAGCAATTCGGTTTTAGTAGTCGAAATAATCTTGGTGAGATCCTGGCGATCGAGACTTCTCTACCGACCCTTTAAAGGGTGGATTCGCTAAGACTAAAGTAAAAGACTCAGTGACTCCAGCATGATCCTCAGAAAGAGAATCCCGCGCTTCAATCTTGGGGTCTTCAATGCCGTGCAGCATCATGTTCATACTACCGATTCGCAGCATCGTGGCATCAAAATCAAAGCCGTGAAACATCCCTGAATTAAAGTGTTCCCTGTTCCCCGGCGCATTCAGGATAAGGTTTCCATCTCCATCCTGCAATTCGCGCAAATACTCCGCAGCCGCTACCAAAAAGCCTGCTGTTCCACACGCCGGATCGCAGATAATTTCCCTTGGACCCGGAGCCATCAACTCCACCATCATCTTAATAATGCGCGCGCGGTGTGCGAAACTGCCCATTTGTACCTGCCGTTGTCAGCTTCGGAGAGCATATATTCGTACAGATCGCCTTTCGTATCCCGCTCTTCCATCGGAATTTGCTCGATTTGCCCTACCACACTTGTCAATAATGCAGGGTTAGCAATTAGAAAACTGCATCCTTCATGTGACGAGTATAGGCACTTTCAAGAGCACCTTGACCCAAGTTCTTGATAAACGGAAATGCTTCATCCCGCACCATCCGCAGCATCTCCTCAGAGTCGGTGAGGTTCTTGAAATACGACCAGCGACAACACTTCTGCTCAAACGAGAAAATCGGATTGCTGACAGGTCTGCCTAGCCGTTGCGCTTTGCGCTCCTTTGTCAGTTCCAAGTCATCTAATCGCTTGATAAATAGCAAGTAGGATATCTGCTCAATTACCGAAAGGGGTTACTAATTCCGTTATTCCAAAAGGTGGTCCAAAGCCGATCAACCTTGGACTTCATTTCACCTGTAATCATCCATTTAACTCCCTGGGTGAAGCGCCCCGTGCGCTCTCTGCTATAAGCCAATCGATCTATATAATGCCCTCTTAATCAATCCGCTTATAAATAGGCTCTTACTAAGTATTGAGCGGGAACTCACCATTTTCATCAAAAGCCGATTGCGGCGACAGCTTTGCGTCTTTGCTCAGGGGTCACTTCCAGATAACGCTGCAAAGTCCCTAAATCGTTGTGTCCTGATATTTCTTGAATGTGCCGAAGCGGTATCCCAGCACTCGACATCTGAGTAAGAGCAGTTCGCCTGAAGCTGTGGGTACTTACTCCGAAAAGACCAACGCGCTCGCAGGCAGCCTTAAGAATTTTGTCAGCCATGAACCGAGTCAAGGTAAGCGATCGCCCCCGCATCCCTGGAAACAACGCCCCCGGCGATGGTTGGTACTCTACCAGCAATGCAGCTAGCCCTGGTTGAATGTCCACGACACGGGTTTTCAACTTACCTTTGGTGGTAGACTTTCTGAAAGTCAAGGTTCCACCTTTGATATCTGTGGTTTGGAGTGCTAGCGCTTCTGATACCCGACAGCCAGTGAATAAGCAGATGCCAAACAAAGCGCGATCGCGTGGCGACACAAACCCAGAAGTAAACAGTAGCCTCAATTCCTCTGTGGTTAAAATCTTCCCTGCCCGTTTCCGCAACTTTCATGGTCTAAATCTTGCACGTATCACCAGACTACACGAAAGATTAGTTTCGTGGAATATCCGGCTCAAAGTATTGATTTGTCGTTGGCTGGTAAAATCTGCCAAGTCTACTTAAACCCTTACTTATCAATCGCCTCACGACAAGAATCAGGGTTACAGCAATTTAGATAATTTTTGCTTATGCTTGCTGCCGCCGTGTACCGCTTTAGGCTATAATTCGCTCTCCATGATTCAATGGTGAGAGCAGAGTGAACCGTAATGCAGGAGTTACCGATAGTCGGGGGCAGTGGTGACCCAAGACTAGCAGCAACTTTGACCAACATTACGCTAGGTTAAATTTAGCCTGGTAACAACGCTTCGCCTCACAGTGCGCCAACTATGTCAGAAACTATTACTGCTGTCTACTCTAACGGGGTGTTGCACCCCCAAAATCCTTTGTCCCTGAAAGATGGGCAAACTGTGATCCTTCAAGTTTTGACAGAAGAAACAGTGGATGAAGCTGAACAGGTAATTCAATCTCTAGTAGCAGCGGAACTGGTCACGCCTCCTCAGAGTCGCGGCGATGTTGAATCAGTCTCAGAAGAAGCGTGGCGTGAACTGACCCAAAGACTGGAGGCATCAGGAGGCAAGCCGCTCTCAGAAATCATTATTGAAGAACGGGGTCCCATGTGACCGCCTAATTCCTAGATAGCAGCGCCCTGGTGAAACGGTACGTGCCAGAAACTGGCAGTGCCTGGATACGGGCGCTCTCGGCTCCCAATCCCGGCGACTCATTAATCATCGCCCGAATCACTTGGGTAGAAGTCAGAAGCGCTCTCGCTCGTCGGCAACGGGAAGGCAGTTTGACTCCCACCGATGCCACCCTGATTATCCAAAGGTTTCGCTCTGACTTGAATAATCAGTACCAAGTCATTGAACTCGATGCAACACTAGCGGAAACGGCGGGTCAACTCGTCGGGCAATACTCTCTACGCGCTTATGATGCGGTACAGATGGCTTCAGTGCTATTCCTTCAACTCGATGCACGCTACTACACAATCCACCTCTTTGATTTTTCTCACTGGCTCGATGACCGCTTGAGCGCCGTTGCGATCTCTCTTGGGTTGCTGACCGATAATCCCAATCATCATCCCTGATCTGGGTGCAGGCAGTCGTACTCTGCTGCTCAATGACCTGAATCACTTGTGGTAGATTTAAGGGTTATTAATACTGGCAGCAACGATCGAGGCGATCGCTTGCCTCTGGGCGCAAGGAAGTCGAAGTTAGCATTCTTTAGGAGAGTAGTGGGTTAAAATGAATGGTGAAGATATCCCCATTGAACAGCTAAAAAAGTTGGCTTAAAGATGTGAAGCGCATCAGTCACGAGCTGCGCGAACTACCAGAGGCGGAAAAACCAACTTTTTATGACAACAAGATCGATGATGTACTCGCACATCTGCAAGCAGCTAGAGCCGGACTTGTAGAAATAGCCCACGCAATCCAACGTGAAAGGGACTAATTGAGCGACGTAACAATCGCCCTGTTATGTTGTACTGGTGGAAAATAAAAACTCGATTGCGGTAAGTTTAGGACAGTCCAAGCCAGTCTAATCAAACCAATGTCTAACAATACTTCGGAGCCGTCTAATGAGCCACTCGATGAACCAGTAGGTTCGCCACTAGATACCAAACTCGATTCGCCAATTGGTGAAACCGAAGATGAACGCAGTCCAACCCAAGATATTGGCAGTCCAACCGAAGATGAACGCAGTCCAACTGTCGATCTAGATGAGTTGTAAGAAAGATTCTTCTTATTAAAAACCCCAGATGCGTCAGAATGGGTACTCTAGCTGACCTTCAAGACCGAGTGGCAACCCTTGCGCGGCAGCGCTCTTGGGTCTTGTCGTCTGGTTGGCTAGTGCCTCATGGGAAGCCAAATCGCCTGAACCCATCGCCATAGAAGTGAAACCGTCCGAAACCGAGAAATTGCCCGTGGGATTTCTCGCCTGGAGGAAACGCCGTCACGCCAAATAGGTAAACACCGGAATACCTCGATTCTGAACTGGGCGCAGACCAATCGTGACCGTTTGCCCTGGAGTCACGGGCGGGTCAAAGTTCACGAAAACTGTGCGTGTCTCGCGCTCCCGAATTACCTCGCCTAGTGTCGTCGCGCTCCTTTATGCGAACGGGCGCCAACAAAGGCGCGGGTATCATCGAGGTCGTAGCGGATGTTGCCTGTTCCCGACCGCTGGGTAATTGTTACCCTCTGGAGGGGTTCTCCGGCATTCTGGGGTACGTTGATATTGAAATAGTATGTTGCACCCCACACGTTCACATCTTTGAACGTAGTTGTAGCTTCAACGAGGTCCGGCGGTTGGACAAAGTAGACTGTGCCATCTCTTAATTGAACTGCTTGCGCTCCTCCATCGGTAACTCCCCCAATGGCTGCTGTCAGGGCGAGTGCTGTCCCAAATATTGTTGCAACGCGCATGACCGGATACAGATTAATAGAATTGATTTCAAGCAATTTCTCGTCATACTTTCAGGTTAACGGTATTCAGAAAACTTGCCACTGGATTGCAACAACTTTGTAAACCTGACCCCGCCAGATCTGCTGGGTGTCATTGCCGACCTCGGCGTTGACCCACTTCAGCAATATTGATGTAGTGTCCGGTAAACCATGCCTGAAATGCAAAAATCCGCGCTAAAAATCCGCAGAGAAAATGAATCGCACCGACCCAAAGCTTCAGGAGATGGTGGCAGAATCTAAGTAAATGAATTTTGGATGATGGTTTATTTTAAAAGGTAATGGTGTTATGGATATAAACTCTTCTGAGAGGAAAAACAGAAGTCAAGTTGCTGAAATCCTGCGTAATTTTGAAGAAACAAATAGAGAAGAAATAGAGGCAATTATTCAAGCTTTAACGAGGATAACAAGCCGTACTCCTGAACAGATTAAGCCATATCTTGAGACAATGCTTGAACGCTTGGTGGAATCAAAAGAGCGTCCCTTTTATGAGACTGCAACCCCTGAAGAACGTGCGCGCGCTTTTCGTGAATGGGCTTCTAGCCACGATCTAAACACACCGCTTCTGTCTGACTATGCCGTCAGTCGTGAGAGTATGTACGACGACGAGCGCTGGTGAGCTTCCTTTTAGACACCAATGTGCTGTTGCGGAGCGCCGAACCTAGTCATCCGATGTATGAGGAAGCTGTAAATGCAACAAACACTTTATTGGGGCGCGGCGAAGAACTTTGGCTCGCCCCGCAGAATTTGATTGAGTTTTGGAACGTCTACACGCGCCCCGTGGAGAGGAATGGGTTGGGACATACCGTAACCGAAGCCTCGACAGAGGTTAACCGATTAAAGAACTTTTCCCTCTGCTGCTTGATCTCCCTGCGATTTATGGAGAGTGGGAACGTCTTGTCATTGCTCATGCTGTCATGGGAGTCAACGTTCACGATGCTCGACTTGTTGCTGCAATGCTTGTGCATGGTTTGACTCACATTTTGACGTTCAACACCCCGGACTTTAGGCGCTTCTCCCAAATTACTGTTGTCCATCCGTCAGAGATAACATCGGAACAAGTGCAGGATTAAAACTCTTCTCTGAGCGAAACTTACTACGGTTTAATAACTCCCCTAACTTACTAAATTTCCAAGCGACTTCTCAGAGCTTTCTGGTTTCAGCCCTGGTGAAAACAAAGCCAGCATTTTTAAACTGGTTGCCGTAGCCCCTGACAGTAGCCGGAGACAGCATCAAGCGATGATGTCAGTCTAAAAGAGTCTATTTCCACTATTAGCTGTTAAGCTATCCCTATGATCGTATTTCTGTAAATCTGTAAATACGCTTCCCTACAATTAAGGAAATGATTATTTCAGTATTAAACCAAAAAGGCGGCGTGGGCAAAACAACGCTGGCTATTCATATCAGTCATGCGTTGGTGCTAAAGGGTTACTCGGTTCTATTAGTAGATGCCGATCCACAAGGTTCTGCCCGTGATTGGGCGGCGGCACGAGCTAACCAACCACCCTTTCCAGTAGTGGGGTTAGATCGCCCTACCATTCACCGAGATTTACCAGCGCTGGTTAAAGACTTTGACCATGTTGTAATTGATGGACCGCCACGAGTTTCTGATTTAGCCAGAAGCGCGATAATCGCGGCGGATCTGGTTGTGATTCCCATTCAGCCCAGCCCCTATGATATTTGGGCGGCTGATCAAATTATCAAGCTAATTCAGGAAGCCTCTGTATTTAAAGAAAACATTAAATCTGTATTTGTAATTAATCGTAAAATAGTAAATACGGCTATTGGCAGGGATGTAGTGGAAGCGCTTGAGCAATACCCTATACCCGTACTAAAAGCTTCGATTAGTCAACGGGTAGCATTTGCTGAATCAGCCGCTTCTGGTAGCACGGTTCTAGAAACTGAAAAGTTAGGCGCAGCTGCTAAGGAAGTTATGGCGCTAGTAGATGAACTGATGAGTTTAGGAGTGTAAGGGATGCCAGCTAAAAAAGTCAGTATTGGAAAAAAGCCAGGAACTTCAGAAAAACCAATAGGTATAGAAGAATGGGTAGCTAATCGGGAAGGTTTACAGGCAGAAGAACAACCAAAAGAAGACCAACCCGTAAAGATAAAGCGGCTAACCCTGGATATTCCTGAAGGGCTGCACCGGGCGATTAAGCGCAAGGCAGTAGAGGACGGTGTAACAATGGCTGATTTACTGCGAACGCTGCTAGAACAGCATTTTGACGGTGGTAAGTGAAGCGTATTTACTTATTTACAGAAATACAGAATTGCGTTAAGAAAGAAGCTTTGGTGCTATAGGGGAAATATAACGAAGCTGTAACCAAGTGCAATTTAGAGCTTAAACAACCAGAAAAGCATTTCAGCCCTTGCTAAAGTTGCTTTAAATTGATGATCTGTCCTCATTGTAAAGGTGTCAATCCTCAGCTTTATTTTCATAGCGAGTTTCCTCAAGAGCGCTGGATAGTTGACTGATTGTTAGCGCCTGTTCAACAGTAACTTCAGCAAGTCGGCTATTAGTTTCTGCCTGAGTACGTGATAATTCGCTAATGACCTTTGGTTGTTCAACTAAAGCTTCTGTCAGTTGACGATTGGCTTGCATCTGCTCTTGAAACATTAACCGCAGGTCAGCTATTTCCGACTCTAGATGCTCAATGCTTTTTGCTTGCTCCAAAATTACTTCTTTAAACTCAGACTGGGACCCCCATTCAGACCTAGAAAATGAGTGCAACTTACTTTCAGTTTGTACTTGATTTACTAGCTCATTTGTTTTGTTTTGCTGTGATGTCAAGAGTTTATTTAGAGGTATGACATTACTCTTATGAGTGCGCTCATTTAAAGTTAAATACTTAATTAAATTTTCAGTGTCTTCCTCTTTTAAATATGATGGAATTTTATTAAGCGGGGGATTGAAATATTTAATCAGAATTGTTTCAATGCGTCGCAACGCTAATGAATCACTCTCTTTAAGCCACGCAATCTTTACGCCTCCTAAAGCTGACAGTAGAGGAAGCCTGTGATGCGCCCCCCTCAAGCGTTCTCGAATATCAATTGATCTCCCTATATACAAAACCCTGTCGTGGGATGACAAAGCAAAGTAAACTGCTGCACAGCTTGGCAGTTTACCTTTGTCAGACAGGGGGAGACATGGAAGAGAAGAAAGGTCAAAAGACTCTGACGGGAGCGCGAACATCATATTTACCTCACGGGACCATAAATAGAATTCATAAGCCTCCCAGACTTCTCGTCACTGCTCATACTTAGGTTCCAGAGTAAGATGGAGCGTTTTTTGTACAGGGACTAGGGGGTGAGAGTAGTGAATGGTTAGGCTACTTGCTCACGCTCATGCTTCTCCAAGATTGCCTATCTAATCCACTCGCTACAGATGGGAAGCGACTTTACCCAGCCCTTACGCTCTAGCGGAAGCATTACACTTACGGGCTTTTGTTCATGCTTAGTCCCTAGTTCCTTATTAGCACACAACTTGAAAGCGCTGTCCAGACATGGTTGTATTTTTGAGTATTCAAACTTTTTAGGGTTTTGCGTACTGACCTTTTAGTAGCAATGCACACTAGTAGATTTTAAGTAAGGGCGGGTAGAACATTTATATAACTGTTCGACAGCTAGAGGACGAAAGGCTATTATGTAAAATAATATACTAAATATTTTAAAATTCTAAGTACCTCATCATATGAATGACTCAGAGCGTCCGTCAGAAGAAGCTGCGATTAAACGTGTTGACGCAGTGCTTAAACAATTAACAAGTAGATGGGCAAGTTTAAAGAAAGCAAGAATTGACTTGGACTTCAAGACAGTGGCTCAAGCACTTGATGGGGTTGATGAAAATATTAGACAACTAGCAATCAGTTGGGGCGAGGAGCAAACAGTTATTAAAAATGCCATACAAGTTGATAGGGATTTTGTTCTATCAGATGCATACCCTGAGCAAGTAGAGAAGGCATTGAAGGATGCAGGAGTTCCTATAAAAGGTGAATTTCCCAACTATGAGTTCTCTCCATTTAAGCTGGCGTTCTTTCTTGATAGTGGCTACGTCAAACTTGGTATGGGACGGAGAGCGCAACAAAAGAAGGCTCTGGCATCGACAGCTATCGCTGCATGGGTAGCTAAAGAATATCAACGAGTAGTCAGTAGTAAGTTTGATGTTGAGCAATTTGGACAAGAATTGTTTGGTGCTTATGAAATGCTCAATCGACTAAATCTGAATAAAGATTCCGTAGTGTGGGGACATCCCATTGCTCTTAAGGAAATATACAAGCTATTAACTTTAAAAAATTCAGCAAAACAAGACTATCCAGAAGCACTTTTTACCTACGATTTAGCTCGGTTAAAGGAGCAGTTTGACATTTCTCACAACGGGCACAGATTTGAATTTGTACCTTCTCGTAATCAATCTAGCGGTTTGCTTTTAGTTAGCAGCAAGGGACAGGTAAGTCGAGTTGGCAGCCTAACTATATACGACAAGAATAATAATTAAATTGGATGTTGGATGTATGCAAATTGATGAATTGGACGTTGAAGACATCCGCTCTGGTCAGCCACCATTAAATGATGAATTATTGACCAGAATGACTCTAGGGCGCGAGCTATGGCTAGAACGAGTTCGAGAATATTATCTTGCTAATTATATTGCTAGTGGAGGCAGTAAAGTTAAGGTTTTGGTAGGTAGTCAAGGTAGCGGAAAAACCCACCTAGTCCGGTGCATTCAACAAGATGCCAAAACTTTAGGATATGAAACAGTATACCTTTCAGCGCGGGATTATGATGACTATCGCCTCAATAATCTACCTAGTTTGTATCGCGCCATAGTTCAGCAGATTGATAAAGAAAAGCTTGTGAGGGGACTGTGTTGCAGTGTTGCTCAACAATTAGGTTACGAAGCGGACAAATACGACGGTACAGACTTGTTTCTACACATTTTAATAGAAGACACAGAGCTACCCCGTAATGAAGCTATCCGTCAAATTAAAAAGGCAGCAGTGCAGGTCTTCCGTGAGGTAGATTTTGGACCATCTTTTACGGCGTTTGCCTATCGTGTCATTAACAACCGCATGATTGATGCCAAGGAAAAAGATATTCATCTAGCTTTAAAGTGGCTAAATGGTAATAAATTAGAACGCCATGAAAAACAAGATTTACTTCTATTTGAGCAACTTCAGAGGGTCAATGCTAGATATTGGTTAAATTCCCTAATCCGTATCTTAAAAATTGCTGGAATGACGGGTTTAGTGGTAGCAATTGATGATTTGGAAGTGATGACTGAACGTTCTAAAGAAACAGGCAGATTTATATACTCACCTAATGCAATTAAAGATGTTTGTGAGCTTTTTCGTCAGCTGATTGATGATGCCGAATTACTCAACGACTTTCTACTGCTGTTAGCAGGGCGGCGGGAAATGATTGAGGATGAAAAGCGCGGCTTTGTCAGCTATGACGCTCTGTGGATGCGGTTGCAAACTGGATTAGTGCAAAAAAAATTTAATCCCCTTGCTGACATGGTGGATATAGATGCTCATTTAGAGGTTAATGGTCAGGATTTTCCGGATCGGGTTCAGACTCATTTACGTCAGATATTGACTGAGATGGGTGTAGAACTGCAATATCAGGAATTTCCCGATCTGAGCCAACATAGTAATTTACGAGCCAGAGTGATTGAGGTTGGCACAATGATCCTGAAGGTAGGTTAAGTAATGCAGGAATATAGTGATAACCGGAAACAAGCGATCGCAGTAGTGGAATCCTTAAGAGCTGGCATCCCAACTCGTGCTTCTACTAGAGAACTATCTGACTTGCGACCATCGCTAACCAAACCCATTAAGCAAGATTTAGCACAACTGGCTCAAGGTAATATTCCAAAAGGCAGGTTAGTCTGGGGAGCTTATGGGCAAGGGAAAACTCACGCACTGACCACAATAGAACATCTGGCACTGGATCTAGGATTTGCGGTCAGTCGGGTCTCTCTTAGCCGTGAAGTATCGTGCCATCATCTATTTAATTTCTACGGGCGGGTAGCATCGGCGATCCGCACACCGAAGTCGCAGATACTTGGCATTCAGCAAGCACTCAATAAAAAAGATCCTAGAGACTTACCTGACAGTAGGATTCAAGACCATAACCGCTACATCCATCCCCTGCCTGCCTTTGTCCTTGAAGATTACTTTCACACTACTGGTGAGGAGCAGGACTTACTTTACGGTGACTTAATGGGAACTCGACTGGGTATGCCAGATTTGAGACGAATCCACCGTAATTGTCGAGAAGAAACGTTGCCCAGGTTTGAGTCAACCTTTGGGGTTAACAAACATGGGAGTGCTTACTTCGGGGTAATGGCAGATGTCCTTGCCTGGTGTGGTTACAAGGGCTGGGTGATTTTAATCGATGAGGTGGAACTGATTGGGCGCTTAGGCAAAGTTGGGCGACTTGATGCATATCGAAATTTAAATTGGCTGCTGAATTGGTCGGAAACGATGCCCTATCCAATTTACACAGTGGGTGTCGTGGCATCGAATCTCAGGGACGAGGTGTGGTTCAGTAGTGATAGCACTCAGAGTGCCAAGAAGGATCGCCGCCAAATTCCAGAGTTAGCTGCCCAGAAGCTTGGACAGGAGGCAGAAACAGAGATGAATAATTTTTTTGATCTAGCTATTGATAGTAAGCAATGCCCTACTACTGAATATCTATCTCAAGGTGAAGTGAGTAAATTACTGGAAAGCTTGGTAGAACGCCACCGGATTGCTTATGCTTGGGATGCCCAGCTAGACATTCATAACTTAATTCAACACATGGGCCATCAACCTGTACGCACTCATATTCGTGCAGCCTTAGAAGCTTTAGACATTGACTATGCCTATAAGGAAATCATCGTTCCAGAGACAAGCGATTTGGTAGAAGGGTCTGTTGAGGAAGAGGAAGGATTTTTAAGGAAAACGAACATGAGTAATTTTTGAGTGTGGAATAAGGGTATCAGCCAAGATAAGTGCTTTCCGGGAACAAGATGTTAAAACTTCAGGCATCCCGATTCGTCACTGACTAGAGTTAACAGCCACAGCAGAGCAAAGCAGAGTAATTGCGATTGCTCTGCAATCAGCCAATAGCTTACAAGCTTTGAGTCTGCCAACGTCATAGTCGTGGGTAAATATTGCCCCTGATATCACTTTCGCTATATCTGTCCCACACAAGCTCCCGTGCTGTCCCAAACTCTCCTGAATCAATCGCCGGCTCTCCGGGTCTGGTTCGTAGTTTTCGCTTACTTGGTAATACGCTTCCAGCTCAATCTGGGACGGTGTTTTGGCTCATTGAGCGCTGCGCAGTTTGTCCGGCAATCAGATCTTCCAACGGGTAAAGGGTGAGCGCCCTTAGCTATGCCCCAGATTTAGGCAGAGGACAGCTGCAAATGCCCTGAGTTAAACAACTGCTGCATCCATTTAGCTAATTCCTGGCGCTTTTGCTGGCTTAGGAGCTGTCCCGCCGCCTGCAAAAGTTTCGAGTCATCCCTGGTAGACACCGGACAACAGCAAGCATTTGAGAATTCTCACAATAATTCATCATCCCAGCTACGTCTTGAATTGTCTCCAACGTGGTGGGAATCTCATCCACAGGGAATCTCCCTCGTCACCACAGCAACGCTCCCAGGGGTAATACCCAGTGATTGAGAGACTAGATGCTGATCACCTTCCTTCTGGTTCTTATAAATAACTTGCGAAAGGTGATCAGTATCAACGGCTTACACTAGCTGGATTTTGGGCATTTCCTGCCCCATAAACAAAACTGCCCAATCGCTCCTCTCGTTTGTCCCCTCTAGAAATGCCCTATAACGGATGTCGAGCGCTTCCATGATGGCAACCTTGTCAGGATCAATAATGCCTCTGTATTTACCCGATACACACGAATCCTGCCAGTTTCAGTGCTGACCAATTCGCTTGTCGTCGGAACCCCCAGCTTACCCAGTAGCCGTCCTACTACGTCCACGGGTTTCAATTTCCTGACCATCAGCCCCAGGTGGGTCTGCTGCTGGCGAGAGGACTGACAGCGCTTGTAGAGGGTATGAACGAATGGCGACTCCTTAGACCAGGTGAATCCAGGCTCTAAGAACTGCATTAATCCAATCTCCCGCATGGCTTTGACCTTCAGGTAGCGGCTACTGTGATGAGCTAGATCGACTTGTCCGGCTTTAAGCAAACTGAACCAACGGGACTGCTGTAACTGTTTGGCAATGTCTGGATGATGAACGAAAAAGAAGAGTTCGCAGCGAGTTAGCAAATCTCGGTCGTCATAGAAAACCCGCCGCACGAACGCCGCTGACCACTGTTCGGAGCGGTCAATCCCTGGCAGACGGTCTAGAGTTTCGCTTTCTGAATTTGACATCGAGTCTGCCAATCCAGCCCAGTCTTACTGGCAATATTATTTGCTTCCTCAATTGGGATCGTTTCAGCGTTGAAAATATCTTGAGCATTGCGTTCTTTTACCTCATCTTTCGCAGAGCGTAGAGCATCAATATCACTTGTCTCTAAAACAATTTCTTGTAGTGTATGCCCGGCTTCGGTCAAAGCTGCAATCAGACATTTTCTCAAGTTGTTTTCCTCGTGGTTTTGAGGGCTAACAACTGGCATTCATGATCATAATGCTCGTTCTTCGCTAGTTCCATAATTCGTTGAGAAAGTTGCCTAACAGCTTGTTCGTGCGGAATGCCAGATAGAGTCGCCCATCCATCGGCGATTACAAATTCTTCAACAGCTTTGGCAAGTTGATCGGGCAAAGTAGCACGAGATACCTTATCTGCTGGAATTCCTGTAGTGCGACAGTAGACAAAAACGGGGCAGTTCACATCTCGAATTCTGCCAATCATTTGCTGTTGAGCATTGGTCAGAACTGCTCCAAAAAACAGACAGAAGAAATGCTCGAAGTAGTTGACAATTGGAATGTCCACCCCACTCTCTGCTGATGGGGTGAAGATAAAGACTTCTGGTTGATTAAGTTTTAGCCAGTCTGAGGGTTGGTTCAGAAAG
Organism: Chroococcidiopsidaceae cyanobacterium YX2bin18; assembly: GCA_030446505.1. GTDB lineage: Bacteria > Cyanobacteriota > Cyanobacteriia > Cyanobacteriales > Chroococcidiopsidaceae > JAHHHE01. The sequence goes on from JAUJND010000072.1 coordinate 17,397, forward strand.
ACGGAAACCCACGGTTGGCAAGAGGTTTTAGAGTCCAGCCGAACTACCTGTTTGCCCATTCCGGTTAGCACTTGGTCTAGGGCTTCTGCCTCCAGCTGGCTATCGGTAGCGATCGCACAACAGCGACTGGTCTTGATTGCGTTCACTAAGGGCGAACGGTCATTGACCTTTACTCGCTCGGAATCGGATGCTCCTTTGAGAATGAAAATTTTCTTGGCGTTGTCCTGGTAGACGTTGCTGATTTTGACAACCTTTCTGGGTTCTCCGATTAACTGTTGCAGGTAGGCTACGTCTTTGTCAGACAGCAACCCGTCCAGCACAAAAATCCGCTTGGCTCGCCGTAGCGCTTCAGTAAATTTCGCCTTGCATTCCTGCCGCTGTCTGCCGACAGCAGTACGAGCAAACAGTAGGTGAGGAATAATAGAACAGGCTTCGTCAAGAATGATGTTCTTGTTGTCAAAATAATTCGGCTCGAAGTGAGGCAGACTGTCAACGCAGCAGGCAACCTTGAGGAAGGGATCTGCCAGTAGGCGATGGGCTTCATCTTGATGCAGGTGATAAAATCCCCAACGGGCTGAGGATTGGATTAGTAAGCTATTGCGATAGCCTAATGCGATCCAACCTTCGTCGTTTAGGGCTTGCACGACTCGCCTTAACCATTCCGTCTTTCCGGTTCCAAGTCCTGATTTCACAGCGGTGAGCGATCCTGGCTCTGGGACGGGAGCATCAAAAAACTGTTCGTCCAGCGTTTTGGTGGGGGTGAAGTTTCGGGCTTGCCGCCACAGTTCCCAAGCTTGCTCGTCCTTTTTGCTAGTAGTTTGGTCAGATTTGGGACTAGCAAGGGTAAAAAATTCTGCTGGAGAAAGGTAACGGATCTGGTTGAAATCGTCTAGCTCATCAATGTCGGGTTGGGATTTTTCGATTTGCCCCCACCAGCCAACTTGAACTGTCCAGCCCCACTTAGTTAGCAAGGCAATTACCCGTCGCCAGCGGTGTATTACCTGATTGTTTTGCACATCCCCGGCATCGGGGTAGAGGCGAATCATCTTCAGCCCGGACAATTCAGATGAGAGGCTGTTCAGGGTTTCTTGAAACGTGGTGGGAGAGCTTGCCCACTGACCGCCAGCAGCGCCAATGACTAGCAGATTTAGCCGTTGACTGACTAAAAAGGGTTTTGCCCCAGTTCCTTCTGCCAGGGCGATTCCTTTTGGTTCGCCCATTGGACGCTGTACCGCCAGCGGTAGCTCTCCCTCTGAATTGCTGGATTTGGGAAAGAAGTGGAGGACGTGACCTTGCTTTGGACTGGTTAACCAACGATAGCGGTTTTTATCCCCTTGAGGTAACGTCCTCAGTCTAAGTTGGCAGGCAACAATCAGCCCATCTTTGTTCTGAACAGGGCAGAGGTAGCCTGGATGATAGTTGGTCAGGGTTTGACCTGCCCGGATTCCTGGTAACAGTTTGCTGTACCTGGCTTGAAGTTGCTGGGAATGCTCAACTGACTTAAACTCGCACAGTTTAATTTCTTCGTTGGTAAAGCCTCGCTTAATCAAGTCATTACGATCTTCAGGATGTAGGGTCAACTCTGCCAGCAGTTGGCGGTACTGCCAATCTCGCTCATATGCACTAAGCGAGCGCCGCTTCCGAGTTTCGGCTTCTGTTTGTTGCTGTTGCCGTAGAAGAGCATTATGAGCTTGCCAGTTGGAGCGTTGTTGATCTGTCCAATCCTGAGCGTTGTCAAGTTTGAAGGTCGCCCAACCTCTATTTTTGTTACCGATGCACTTGTAGCCATTCTCAAGCTGACCAATGCGGACATCTCCATAGGTCATGCATAGGTGAATCTCTCCCTGTTGGGGTCGGCGGCATTTGCCAGACTGATCGCCGCAGACTTCACAAGCTCCATTGCGTTTGGTGGTGGTGATAAACTTGCTCATTGCCCACCTCCCAGCCGGACGCTCCAGGCACAGTCAGGGCAGAAATGGGTATTTAGTTGGGAGGACGCAATCCGGTTTGTGATTATGGATGATTTGGATTGCTGATGAGACTGCTGTTGTGGTTCAGGATGTGATGGCGCAAATAGTTGCAATTGTGACATTTGTGGTTCCTCTGTAGCGGTTGAGGAACCGGGTCAATCCATATCTAAATCAAGTTTTGGGCATTTGGGAACATATAAATCAATAGAATCGCTGAAAAGCATTACTATAAACTGAATTTAGAGTTTCCCTGATGTCACACTACTTTGTGGTAGCATACACTTGATATAGGAATGGGCTGTCAGGCGTGTTAAACCTTCCCGATTCCGTTGTTCAGAACGCCCTACTGTCGTTACACGACGCGGGGCGTTCGACCTTTATTAGGCTTTTTGGGCTTGCCAAGCCCTGATAAAGCTTACCAGCTGTTCTTTCTCAAGTACCGTAGTTGTAAATTTTCTCCGAACGCAGACAAACTTTTGTTCGCTAATTGTCTCATACAAATGTTCTGAGTGCTTGCCTAATCGAGTTTCTCCAGCCAGCGCCAAGATTTTCACTACAGGACGGCGCACGTCTCTAGACGACCCACCGAAAAGCTCGCGGCGATTTTTTCTCAGCCAAACTTCCTGATCTGCAAGTTGCAGGAGCGGATCTGGTTTCCACGGCTTCAACCCCCCTCGCCGATAGCGAACATACAGGGCTTCGGCTTTCTCGTTATAAACAATGCTGGATTTGCCCATCGTTCGCAGTGTGATGGTAAAGAACTGTTTGTTTGGAAACCGAACAAACAGATCGAGCGACTCTTGTTCGGGAACTTGCAACCGAGGGAAGATTTCAACTCCTTGTTGTTCAAACGCTTCCAGCAAGGGTCCCATGCTTAAGTAAATTTGGCTAACCTTCTGGAGCCGTTTGAGCAGAATTGCCATCGGCGGTAGTCCCGCCAGCGATATAGCAGGAGAGTAGACTGCACTCACAGCCACGCCAGAGCCGAGCACACCACAAATTCCTGAGAGCCAGTCTCTTTCACGCTCAAGCTGCTTGAGTGCTTCCCTATTGCTGGCATAAACAGGCGTACTGGTTGGTTGGATGGAACTAGGAAACGGATGTGAAACCATAGCACTTGGGCAAGCGCCCTCTATTTTTCTAGTTACTAAAGGTCTATAAGCAAAATTATTACTCTAATAAACCTTTCAAGTTGCTTGTCATCCGTTGAAAGGAACTACTAGGGCTTTGAAACTGGGTGAGAGCTAGGCACTATTTGCAGTTGTGCCACCATTTCGACACACGACATGAAACATTGGTCTTGACTGACATCTTGCACCAAGACCACAAGCACATCTGTTGGTAGATTAAAGTGGGCTGGAGCTATTTAGTGTTTCATCCACCATTACAACGAACTCTTACGTATTTAGGACTACATTTATCTCCTATCCTTACTTACTCAGGGCTACCATAAATTGTATGAACAAACCAGTGTTATTGAGGCAGCTAGTCACAGCTTGTCAGCAAGTATTTAATTTTTTTATGTCGCCTAAATCTTTAACAGTTAAGCAACGCCGCAGTTTCTCTATTTATCAAGTGGATATACCAGTTTGCTTTGACGACGAAGAAATTTATCAAGCGGATATACCAGTTCACTTTGACGACGAAGAAATTTATTATCAGTCCAACAGCGAATTCCGTAACTTTGAAGCTGTAAATGAAACCCTTTCAAGGATACGCACGAGGGGAGCGTAACTTTTCGGGCATTAACTTAATTGGCGCTCCCATGAGTGGGGTAAGTTTACCTTATATTGATTTTTCTCAAAGCATACTTGCCTTAATTGACCTGCAAGGAAGCAATTTGCAAGGCACAGATTTTCGGTATGCCAATCTTCGAGAAGCAAACCTGCAAGGTGCAAATCTAAGCTACGCTGATCTTAGAGAAGCGGACTTGAGCGACGCTAATTTAAGCCATGCGCTCCTCGTAGGAGCTAAACTCTATGGAGCTTGGATTACCGGAGCAAATCTATCGGGCGCAAATCTCAAAGACACGCTTTTGGGTTAATTCTCCCTAGTCCAACATTGATAAAAACAAATCTGCTAGCCCATACAAAAGCTTACTCGTATCCTAGACTCAATCCCCAATTTTGTTTTTGTTCGAGTGAGCGCTGCTGCGATAGATTAAACATATTTTTAAGTTCCTCGTTCCAATCTTTTACTTTTGGCGCTCTGCGTATCGAATTAGGTAACTGCTCCATCACGCTTTGAGCCATTAAATTACCAGACTGGTCGTTGTCATAAGCAACGATGACTGATTTGTTTGGTAGCTGCTGTAAAAATTCCAGTGGGACAGTACCAGCTCCGTCTGTGGACAAATAAATTGTTTTGCGTGACTCAGTGCGGTCTAACACAGCAAATGACATCGCATCAATAGGAGATTCTACTAGCACTGCTCGTTGAATTGGGTCACTTGATTGTCCTCCGAGTTTGAAGTGAAACCATCCAGTGTTTCGCTTAGACCCAAGTGCTAACCCCATGAAAGTGTTGTCTGTCCCAGCTGTGCCTCTGAGTGCTGCACCAGTGAGTTTTGACTCATCCAATGAACGGCGAATAAACACAGCATTTTGTTTAGAGTCAGCGTAAATTAACCCAGAGTCATGCAGATTATCTACTAAACTACTAGGCAGCCTGCGCTCACGAGTGAGATAAGTTTTCACCTGCTGCCACTTGTCTTCGTCCTGAATTGGAGGAATGAATGGGCGTAGTTGTTCAGTTTGAACAATAACTCTTGTCTGATAAGCGACAGCTTCAAGTGTCGCTCCTTCTCCACATCGGTCATTTAACCACGCTACTGCCTGTTTAAAATCACATTGATTTACGTGCATTACTAAGTCAATTGCACCCCCACCACCTTTGAGGTGCTGCCAGTCATAAAACTTGCTACCAGTAATATTGATGATGTGGTTCTCATGCTTCCACTTATGTTTGTCTTTCGGGTCTGGGTCTAGACCTAATTCATATACAACTTGTTCTAGCGGTACATCCCGTACCTTGTTAGCTAAATCCTCATATTTTTTCTGCCACTCTTTTGCTGCTTCTGAGCGGGTGTAAGCTTCGGCTGATGCCTTAGCTAGTTTTTGCTTTAGTTGCTGATTCTCTTGTGAAAGAGCTTTAAGAGTGCGCTCCATCTGGACGCTATCTAGTATTGCCCGTTGGCGATCTGCTAACTGCTGCTGTATAGTCTGCATATCCAACGAGGCATCAGGTGAAGAGTTGACAGCCGCGTAATATTTTCTGACTTCAGTATGCTTGGCTCTACTGCCTTTGATGCCGCGCTCTAGCCCTAATGGTTTCATCGCCAGTGCAAAATCATCTTGCAGTTCTGACAGGCGGTAGCGGCTGCCACCAAGTAAGGCTCTACAGTTAAGCTTCCCTTTTTCGTCTAGGGGAACCATGTAGGCGTGGATGTGTGGTGTAGATTCATCCAGGTGGAGTTCAGCCCTAACAATGCGGTCACCATATCTGGTTTGCAGCCATTCACAGGCAGTATGCTGGAAGTCATCTAATTTCTGCTCTTCGTAGTGTCCGGCTCTAGCTGGGTCATCTGGTCGGAAGTATTCGGGGCTGGCAGTCAGCAGAAACTCAACCGCCAGTACAGCATTCTTACGAATTGTCTGTTCGCCAATGCGCTCTCTAACTATGGTTTCCAGGTCTGGGGTGTTTAGGCTGTCTGGTTCACCTATAATACGGATATACTGTTTCTCTGGGTCAGCGTTGGGTGTGTCACGTTTGCGGCTAGTATGTAGAGCAGAGCGACCAACCGAGCCAGCTTTGAGTTTTTGGATGCGACAAATCCCGTATGCCATGCTTCTCTCTTTCCCAGTAGCTAGACTAAACTATGTCACACACGAAGGGACGCGAACTACCCCCAGAGGGCGAACAGAGCAATTTTGAGCGCAGCGTACCCCGTTAGGGGGCAAAATTGTGGAGTGAGTCCTTATGTTGCCTTACTTACTCAAAGTCTACCAGTAGCTCCGGGGCTATGGCGCAAACGAGTATCTGCTACTGGGAAAAAGAAAAGACTTGGGCGCTTGGGGCTGACTTCTGTAGGGATAGTTTGGGGTCAGGCTTAATTTATCTTTACCCAGTATGAGTTTACCATTGGCGTGTTTCGACGCTAAACTTAACCCTATGTAAATCGGTGTTGGTATGGCTCCGAAGCAAACGGTTATTGATATTGATGAATCTAAACTCAAGTCGCTTTTAGAGAAGGTCGAGGCGCGGATTCCTCCTAAGCCTAAACAGGGGATGACGCTAAGAGAAGTCATTATGAAATCAAAGGCGATGATTAACCTCGCCTTGAAGCGCGGCTATACCTATGAAGAAATCGCAGCTATCCTCACCGAAGAAGGAATCAGTATTAAAGGAGCGACACTTAAGCAGTACCTAACTGAATCAAAGAGTAAAAGAAGTAAAACTACGCCTCAACCTAGACCAATAAAAGAGTCAACGATTACAACGACAGAATTATCATCAAAGCCAGACATTAACCCAGAGACTAAAGCAGAGGTAGATACCAATTTAGATATTAAATCAGATATTAAAACAGTAAAGAAAGCAGATAGTAAACAGGATACTATCTCTAAGGTAAAATCTAAGTCAGTAGTCCGGGGTAAGTTTGCTGAGATTCCTAGTAATGATGAGTTGTAGTGAGTTAAGAGAATATGGCAAGAAAATCAAACAAGGAATTGATTTCGACTCGGAAGCGACTCATTTTTATCTATGGTGACAAGGGCGGGGTAGGTAAGTCGGCAGTGGCGCGGTTATTGCTTGATATTTACCGCTCTCTATCTATTCCTTGTAAAGCGATTGATTCAGATACTAGCAATGCCGACTTATATCGCTGCTACAAGCGGGTAGGAGATAAAGCAATTGAGATACTAGAAAGTGAACCAGATACAGTCGAGCGGGTAGATTTTACAGTCAGGGGAGAAGCTGATTATTTAATTGATAGCTTGGGGGATTACACCGAATTGATGCTGGTGGATCTGCCAGCAAGATCCAGAGATGCGTTTACAAGTTTCATCCGCGAATTAGATTTACTTTCTGTAGCGGCAGAATCAGGCTATCGAGTCACAATTGTTCATGTTTTGGGTAAGACCCGAAGTTCAGTGAGTGCGCTGAAGGATGTAGTAGAACTTTGTGGCAATGAAGCTGATTATGTGGTGGTGAAAAACTTGCTGTTCGGTGAGCCGCATACTTTTACTAGATACGATGCATCCCAGACTAGAAAGAAAGTAATTGAGCAGCTAGGTGGAATCGAGCTAAATCTTTTAGAGATGTTTTGGACATCGTGGGATGTAATTGAGGATAATGATTTACCATTTAGGACGGCTGTGGATGCGGAAAGGACAATCCTACAGCGCAGCCAACGCACACGGGCTTATCGGTGGCTAATGGATATGACGGAGGAAGTTAAAAAAGCGTCTAAGTATTTAGGGTTAGGTGAATGACTTTCATTGATGACAATTTCCTTGACAGCATAATCACTAGGCTGACAAGAGAACATAAAGATATTCTCATGGCGACGGCTAAACGCCTAAACCTCCCAGATGATGATGTGCTGTTTTTATATATTGGTGCTATCGAGTATACGGTGCAACTTTGCGAAGATGTCTTAGGCGGGATTAAACAAGAGCGCCAGTCGATTGAGCAATCAGCTAAAGATACTCAGATGGCTTCTATCGCGCAAGCGGAAGCAATTATCAAAAATCTGATTCAAGTGGCTAAGGCAGCGACTGCCGATATCCAAGAATCGGGGATGGCTACCACATCGGCAATTGCTGAAGCGAATTCTGAAGTGTTGAGTAAGTCAAAAGAGACTGTAATAGAAGCGCAGGCACTTAAAGACCAACTTACAGACCTGATCTCCAGTGTCAATGCGGATAGACAAACAAATAAAGATGTTTTGAAAGTTCTATTAGAGCGTCTGGGGCAAGCAATCGGAAGTCTGAATACCGCGATTACAGAAATCAATTCTTCCCACACAGCTCTTACAAGAATTCAGCAAAATACTACATGGATTAAATTTACTGAGTGGTTTTCGCCGCTAGCTGCGTTGGTCATCGTGTTATTGATTGGCGCTGGCGGTAGCTGGTGGGCGATGTCGCTTAAGTACAATGATTCCCTTAATGTCATA
>JAUJND010000073.1 GCA_030446505.1 Chroococcidiopsidaceae cyanobacterium YX2bin18
CCATTGTTACTAGAAAGGACTGAGTGCCAACAGTGCTGATTTCAAGACATCAAATCTACAAATTACAGGTATATTTAGCTGCAAAGCCTTACAGATAAAGAGTTAAGGATGATTAGTGCCAAGCAATTACACCTAGTGAATGAGTTTTTTATCCAGATATTCCTAACTTTAATAAATACCCAAAGCTAGTCCTGTCGAGAAATAGCAGCACCAAAGGACGAACAAATGCGATCGCTCTAGAATTATGTTAAAAATTATTAATTTTATCTTTATAGTTATTGCACCAGACGGTCAAAACAGCACGGCAGTCCGCTTGAGAGATACTCTCTGGGGAAAATACGCACGCGGCTGCCTCCGCCATACAGACAAAGCCCTTAATTTTCTGTTAGTTCGCACAGGTGGACTTGGTAGTAATGATGTTGCGGGGTGAGGGGGTTGGCGTAGCCACGAATTCTGTTTGCTGGAGTCTAGGAACCAGATATGAGATTTGCATTGCCCAATGCATCTAACTCGCCTCAAGAAACATCTACCTCAAACGCCTCGATTTCTTGTAGTGATTGCCAGCCAGCTTGCCACTGTGAGCGGTTTTTTAACAATTTGGCGTTGAGCCAGAAACGCACATTAGGATCGCAAGCAGCAACCATTTCCGCGAACACCCAACTTCCCTGGTTTTTGCGATTGACGACCTGGAAATGTCGCCAGCCATCTACTTTTTGCTGGGCTGTCCATCTTGAACCAACGAGGTAAGGGAATTTTTGCTTTCTTTGCATGACAGAGTTAGAGGTGGTGTCTGTAATGATACTGGAGCGATCGCTAAAGCCTTGAGTTAAAGGTGTTGATCTCATGGTTTAATTCTGCAAACGGCGCTCTTGTGTGGAAATACCACTTGGCAAATACGTGAACACCGATCCTGTGTGTTGTCCAGGTCTTTCTACAATGACCATAAAGACACCCGCTAAACCAGAGTACCGCATCATTCTGTTGCTCTGGATGTCTTTAGAAGTTTAATACTTCACACTACAACTAAGAGGGGATAACGAATGCAACCAACCAACCCCAATCAATTTACAGAAAAAGCCTGGGAAGCGATCGCGCATACCCCAGATATTGTTAAGGCAGCCCAGCAACAGCAAATTGAAACCGAACACTTGATGAAATCACTGTTGGAGCAAGAAGGGCTTACTAGCAGTATTTTCAATAAACTTGGGATTAACACTCAAAAACTCCGCGATCGCACCGAGCAATTTATCCAGCGTCAGCCCAAGGTTTCAGGCAGTGGTAGTTCTGTGTATCTAGGACGTAGCCCAGATATGCTTTTAGATAGAGCCGAAGCATATCGCCAAGAGTTTGCAGACGAATTTATTTCAATTGAGCATCTATTGCTTGCTTACGCTCAGGATGACCGCTTCGGTAAAGGCTTATTTCAAGAATTTGGCTTAGACGAAGCCAAACTAAAAAATACTATTAAACAAATTCGTGGGAGTCAAAAAGTGACCGACCAAAATCCAGAAGGCAAATATGAAGCACTGGAAAAATATGGGCGTGACCTCACAGAAGCCGCCCGCCAAGGTAAGCTCGATCCTGTGATTGGGCGTGACGATGAAATTCGGCGCACAATTCAAATTCTTTCCCGCCGCACCAAGAATAACCCAGTGCTGATTGGTGAACCAGGTGTTGGTAAAACGGCGATCGCTGAAGGACTAGCACAGCGAATTATCGCTGGTGATGTACCCCAGTCACTCAAAGACCGCAAGCTGATCAGCCTAGATATGGGCGCTTTGATTGCTGGAGCAAAATTTCGGGGTGAATTTGAAGAGCGTTTGAAAGCTGTACTAAAGGAAGTTACTGATTCCCAAGGCAAAATTATTCTCTTCATTGATGAAATTCACACCGTTGTTGGCGCAGGTGCTACCCAAGGCTCAATGGATGCCGGAAACTTGCTCAAGCCAATGCTAGCGCGGGGTGAACTACGCTGTATCGGTGCTACAACTTTGGATGAGTACCGCAAGTACCTTGAAAAGGATGCAGCCTTGGAACGGCGCTTCCAGCAGGTGTATGTAGATCAGCCAAGTGTAGAAGATAGCATTTCGATTCTGCGCGGGCTGAAAGAGCGCTATGAAGTTCATCACGGAGTTAAGATTTCCGATAGTGCCTTAGTCGCGGCGGCAACATTGTCTGCGCGATATATTAGCGATCGCTTCTTGCCAGACAAAGCAATTGACTTAGTAGACGAAGCAGCGGCACGGCTGAAAATGGAGATTACCTCCAAACCCGAAGAACTCGACGAAATTGACCGGAAGATTCTCCAACTAGAAATGGAGCGGCTGTCGCTCCAAAAAGAAAGCAGCACCGCATCCAGAGAGCGCTTAGAAAGGCTAGAAAAAGAACTCGCCGATCTTAAAGAAGAACAGCGGACACTAGATGCTCAATGGCAGTCTGAAAAGGATATCATCAGCAAAATTCAGGCACTTAAAGAAGATATCGACAGGGTAAACGTCGAGATCCAGCAAGCAGAACGCGATTACGATCTCAATAAAGCAGCTGAACTGAAATATGGCACGTTGACTGATTTGCATCGGCAATTAGAAGCCGCTGAAAACCAGTTGGCGCAAGCACAAACGAGTGGTCAATCTTTGCTACGGGAGGAAGTTACCGAAGCTGATATTGCGGAAGTAATTTCCAAGTGGACCGGAATTCCGATCAGCAAATTAATTGAATCTGAAAAAGAAAAACTGCTGAACTTGGAAGATGAACTGCACCGCCGAGTTATCGGGCAAGATGAAGCTGTTACTGCTGTTGCGGATGCGATTCAGCGATCGCGGGCGGGACTTGCAGATCCCAATCGCCCGACTGCCAGCTTTATTTTCCTTGGTCCTACTGGTGTTGGTAAAACCGAACTGGCAAAAGCCCTTGCTGCCTATCTATTCGACACCGAAGAAGCGCTGGTGCGGATTGATATGTCGGAATACATGGAGAAACACTCTGTTTCTCGCCTGATTGGTGCGCCGCCTGGATATGTGGGTTACGACGAAGGCGGTCAACTTACTGAGGCAATTCGCCGTCGTCCTTATGCCGTGATTTTGTTCGACGAAATCGAAAAGGCTCACCCAGATGTGTTCAACATCATGCTGCAAATTCTGGATGATGGGCGTGTGACTGATGCTCAAGGTCATACGGTTGACTTTAAAAACAGCATCATTATCATGACTAGCAACATCGGTTCGCAATACATCTTAGATTTGGCAGGAGATGATCACTATGAGGAGATGCGGAGCCGTGTCATGGAGGCAATGCGAAGTAGCTTCCGCCCAGAGTTTCTCAACCGCATTGATGAGATTATCATCTTCCATGCCTTGCAAAGACACGAACTGCGGCATATTGTTCAGCTTCAAGTTAAGCGCCTAGAACAGCGACTGGCAGACCGGAAAATATCGCTCAAGCTTTCTGATGCTGCTCTTGACTTTTTGGCAGAAGTAGGATATGATCCAGTTTTTGGAGCGCGTCCTCTAAAGCGAGCGATTCAGCGAGAGTTAGAAACTGCGATCGCTAAGTCAATTTTACGCGGCGAATTCAACGAGGGCGACACTATTTTTGTCGATGTGGAAAATGAGCGTCTTGCCTTCAAGCGGTTGGCAGCCGAATTGTTAACTGCGTCCAGCTAAATTTCTAGGCCCAGTGCGACAGGCTGTGTCTGACTGCCAGTCTGTCGCATCATAGCTGTCTCTTGGTTAGGACTTGAGACTACAGTTCCAGACTCTTGAATACAAATCGCGTATAGCTGGATAGAATTCAGCTTTGATACCATTTTTGCCTGTGTGACTGACATACCCGGTAAGGTACAGAATTTTTCAACTACTAGCTTGTATTGATTGGGTGTACCGAATAAATTTTCCAGACTATTTGAATTTTTAAGTATTGGTAGCGATCGCTGGAGAATACTATCAACTAACAACGACAGCGATCGCGTTGAACCCTTAGATACCAAATTAGACTCTATTAAGTTGTGCTCCAGCGCTTGCCGGATAAATGTTCTGCCGGAGGAAGTCGAAAATAAAGCTAGCATCTCTGCCTGCTGTGGCGGTGTTAAGTTACTGTCATTTTTATAAGCTGTCCGAAAGCCAACTAGAAACGCAGCTGCCAAGAAATCTGAAATTGTGTTCATGTAGTCGGTAAATTGCACAGCTGAATTGCGAAAACCATCACCGCAAATTACTGAACCATCCGCGTCAGATCCCGCAGCAATATTGACAAGTTTCTGCTCCGCACACACAGTTAGAGTTTGCTGGATATCAAGCGAAAACATCCCATCCAAGCGCTGATTCGCGGTGGCAGCCTGTGAAGATAGGCTAAATAGCACCAAAAATATCTGACTTAGAAAGCTACCGATGACAATGTTCCGCAAGCGATTTTCTTGCATTGCTGGGGTTACCTTGGGAATTGAAGTCATGGTATTAGGGGGCTTACGCCGATGGCGCTCACCCTTATAGGACACGGGGAAGAGGAGACTTGCGTGACTTGCGGAAAAAAGAAAAACTCCCCGTGGTCAAACGGGTTTTTGTTGCCCCCGACTTGAGTGATGGAGAAAGAAGAAAAATTTGGTTCGAGACACTTACTGCGAGAAACAAAGCGTCCTTGCAAGAATTGCCCCTATCTTTAGATATGGGTTTTCCCCTTGTCCCCAATTCTCCTTGTCTCCTTGTCTTCTTCTTGCCCTATAAATGTGATACCTGCTGGGCAACTAGTTGGTCATCAGTAAAACTGCTTAACTTCTAGATAGCTTTAACCACAGCACAAAGTTTGCCGCATTTTTCGCATATTTGCTGGCAATTCCAAATGCATCGCTTGTTGAATAAAAACTGTTGGTATGGGGATATTCGGTGTTGCTTGCACTGCATAGGTGAGCAAAGTACCTCTGCCGCAATCTTGCAGCTTTAAGTCTGCTGTGAAATCAGTAAAAGTGCCTTTTTCCAGCTGAAACTGAATTTGCTGTTGAAGCACCTCAAAAACGTTTAGGTAAACTTCAACTTGAGCGCTTAAGAAGAGAAAACTTTTTTGGGCAGCTTGATACAGGCGTGTGCGCTCTCCTCGGTGTAAGACTTCGCTCTTAGTTACATCAGGAAAAAATTGTACCCAACGCGGATAATCTGTTACTTGCTGCCAAACGTGCGATCGCTCAGTGGTAAGTACATTTGGGCAGTCACAGCACCACCCCAAGCGGAATGTGATCGCGTTTCTACTAAAATCTCGCCTTGCAAAAGCGCTGTTTGCTGGCGCTGACCCCAGCCAATGCCTAGATCTGGCTCAATTGATTCTAATGCCGAAAATGTAGTCATATTAGCTCAGCCACTCCTCATCCACTCTCATCAGGGCTTTAGGTATTAATAGTTACCATTTCAGTAGTTAAGACAACTGCTTCTATTGCTAAATTAGCTGTAGCTGTGTAAAAGATAGTAAAGTTCATGTAAAGGTTCCAAGAATTTATTACCTAGCTGATATTACGCTGAAAAATGAATTTCTTAGAGCCGGAAAATATTCCTTAGAAGTATTATTTATACGTGGAGTAGCTGATGGTGGATGAGAGGAAAACAGGAAAATGAGCCATCCTAAGTCTAGACGCGTATTAACGCAGACTTTCGGGATTATTCTCGGAGTTACAATAGCTGTTTGGTTTCTTAGAGGCTTCGGCATTCTCACATTTATTCCGGGCGGAATTATTTGGATTTTAATCTTGCTAGCTATTACTACAGCAATTCTTAGTCGATTGCAAAGTATATGGTGGCGTTTCTAATCTGAATTTTTAACAGGAATAAAGCTTAGTTATCTTAGCTAGTTAATCTGAGAACTTACTTGGAGAAGGCTAAAAAAATGTTCATTTAGTATCATAAAATACAGATTCAAAATCAACCCTATGGGCGAAGAACTCTAGGTGGTGTGTTGGTATCTCTAAAGGAAGTAATCCCATAAGGAGAAGTAGATGACAGCCATAGATACAGGATCACAACCATCTAGTTCTGTTGCCGAGAGAAGCATATCCGCCATTTTTAAAAACCGCGAACAAATTGATGACGTGATTCGCCGTTTACTTGACCGAGGGATTTCTCGCGAAGACATTTCAGTAATTGGTCAAAACTTTCACTCTGAAACCAAAATCGCTGGCTTTATTACCAAAAAAGATGTGATTTTAGGTGGACTAAAGCAAGGTGCAATCTTTGGCTCTTTGTTTGGTTCTGCTCTTGCTTTACTTAGTGGTGTGGGAGTGTTATTCGTTCCTTTCATCGGTACAGTTGTCGCAGCAGGACCTTTAGGAGCGGCTTTATTGGGTGCAGCTAGTGGAGCGATCGCTGGCAGTGCTGGAGCAGGTTTAGTCTCAGCTTTTATGGCGCTAGGCATACCAGAAGATAAAGCTGCTGTTTATCAAACCCGAATTGAAGCTGGGGAATTTTTGGTAGCTGTGGAAGTTCCAGCGAATAAATCTGGCGAGATTCAACTGCTGCTAGAAAGTGCTGGGGGCGAAGAAGTTCATACCAATGAAACTCCACTACCGCGCAAGCGCTCTGGTCAGCTGGAAAACCCTAGCGATCTATCTCCAGAAGTCCGCTCTCACCTCTCAGAAGACGCTCAAAGGTTATTTATTGCCAACTACAATCAGGCACTAACTGAATCTAGTGATGAAACAAAGGCTGAACACCATGCCTGGGACGTAGTTCATCAGCAGTTTGAACAAGATGAAAACGGTATTTGGTCAAAGTCTAAAATGACAGTTTAGTTACTCTAAACCGATAGTACGTTGTCCCAATATTAAGTAATTGTTATTGCTAGCCTCTAAAACCAAAGTTCTAGAGGCTTGGAATATTTAAGCAAGCAAATATGGAGATAACTAAAATGCAGTATATTTGCACTGCTTGCGCTTATACCTATGACCCAGAAGCAGGCGACCCCGATGGGGAATAGCACCCGGTACGGCGTTTGAAGACATCCCAGACGACTGGGTATGTCCAGTTTGTGGAGTAACAAATTAATTTGAAATAGAATAGTGAAAAGTGTAGCAACTCAATATATTAGTTAGGCTAGAAGTAGCCGCGCTATAGAACTTTATTGAATTTGCAACCTTTACGAGTAGTAGTGATTGGTGGTGGAGCAGCTGGATTTTTTGGCGCGATCGCCTGTGCTAAAGCGCATCCTCATACCCAGGTCATATTATTAGAAGCAAGTCGGCAACCATTAGCTAAAGTTCGCGTCTCCGGTGGAGGTCGGTGTAACGTTACTCATGCTTGCTTTGAGCCAGCTGGATTGGTGCAAAATTACCCCAGAGGTGGAAAAGCCCTGCGGGGTGCTTTTAGCAGATTTCAGAGTTTAGATACTGTTAACTGGTTTGCTGAGTACGGAGTTAAGCTGAAAACTGAGCCGGATGGACGGATGTTTCCGACTACGGATAGTTCAGCAACAATTGTGGACTGTCTCACAAAAGCAGCATTATCAGCTGGAGTGGAGGTTCGCACGGGCGCAGTTGTTGTTTCAGTTTCACGCCAACTAGATAAATTTGAGATTTCCTTGAAATCAGGAGAGATTTTACAGGGCGATCGCCAAGCCATGCGCCTGAGTGCAGATCGCGTTCTCCTGTCCACCGGAAGTAACCAGATTGGTTATCAAATAGCAACAGCATTAGGTCATCATATTGAACCCGCAGTGCCGTCTTTGTTTACTTTTAATGTTCTTGATAGTCGGTTGAGAGATTTGGCTGGAGTTAGCGTGGATGCTCGTTTGAAATTATCCGTTGCTGGATCACAGTTGGAGCAGACTGGATCATTGCTAATTACTCACTGGGGTCTAAGCGGTCCAGCAGTTCTGAAACTTTCTGCTTGGGGGGCGCGGGTATTACATGACTGCCACTATCAAGCAACTTTGCTAATTAATTGGCTACCTCAGTTAAACCCTGAAGTTTTACGGCAAAAATTGCTCTTAGTTAAGTCGGAATCGTCGCAGAAACTAATTGCATTGCATCGCGGCGTAGACAAAATGCCTCACCGTCTCTGGCAATATTTAGTCTCGCGTGTCGGTATTGGTGGGGAAGAGCGTTGGGCAGGACTATCTAACAAAAACTTGAATCTATTAATTCAAGAACTCACTCAGGGGCAATATTTAATTCAGGGTAAGGGAGTTTTTAAGGAAGAATTTGTCACTTGCGGCGGCGTTAACCTCAAAGATGTCAATTTCAAAACAATGGAAAGTCGTTGTTGTCCGGGTCTTTACTTTGCCGGAGAAATTCTAGATATTGATGGCGTAACCGGAGGTTTTAATTTCCAAAGTGCCTGGACTACTGGATGGTTAGCTGGTCAGGCAATGGGAAGCAGGGAGTAGTTTTGAGTTTTGAATTGAAGAGTGAGATGTTTAGGAGTAATCCATTCATTTCTATCTTTTACCTCCTCCGCGTCTAGGTAATTTAATTTTTAACAATTAAGACCGAACAATGAAATTTAGCGAAATTGTACAAAAGCTGGGTGACAACGCAAACTGTAGTAGCTTGAGCTTAAATACAAACAACGATCCAGAAATCACTGGATTGGCGGCGGTCGATCAAGCTTTTCCTGGCACTCTCAGTTATATAGAAGGAGGGAAATTTGCCGCTCAGGTTAGGAATACGGGTGCAAGTGCTTTAATTGTGCCGCAGGATGAAGCGTTACAAGCGCAAGCTCAAGAACGGGATATTGCTTGGATTGCAACATCTGCGCCAAGATTATTGTTTGCCAGAGTAATCGCTCTTTTTTACCAACCTTTCCACCCAGCACCGGAAATCCATCCTACAGCTGTTATTCATCCCTCGGCTACTCTAGGTAATGACTTATATATTGGCGCTCATGTGGTTATTCAAGCAGGGGTAAGAATTGGTGATGGAGTTTGTATTCATCCAAATGTAGTGATTTATCCAGATGCCCAAATAGGCAATCGCACTGTACTCCATGCCAACTGCACAATCCAAGAACGTACACGCATTGGGGCAGATTGTGTGATTCATAGTGGTGCTGTTATCGGTGCAGAAGGCTTCGGCTTTGTTCCCACTTCCACTGGATGGTTCAAAATGGAGCAGTCTGGCTACACAGTATTAGAAAATGGTGTTGAAGTTGGTTGCAACAGTACAATTGATCGTCCAGCTGTGGGAGAAACACGGATTGGTCAGAACACTAAGCTTGACAATCTGGTACACATTGGTCACGGCTGCCAAGTGGGTGCTAACTGTGTTATGGCCGCTCATGTTGGCTTGGCGGGTGGCGTGATCTTAGGAAATCAAGTTACTCTTGCAGGTCAAGTAGGGATTGCAAACCAAGCTCATGTTGGAGATGGGGTAATTGCTTCTGCAAGAACAGGAATTACCAGCGACATAGAACCAGGAGCGGTTATTTCCGGTTATCCAGCCGTTTCTCATAAACTCTGGCTTAAGGCAGCTACCATTTATAGTCGTCTCCCAGAGATGTATCAAACTCTTAAGCATCTGCAACGGCGTTTAGGTGATAAGTAATGGAGTCCATAACTGAACAAATTGACTGGTTAGCGACTGTTTTTTTAGCGTTGGACAATAGAGGGAGAGCTGAAGTTAGGAGGAGCACTAACTGAAATTTCAAGTAGTGCAACAACCGGAGCGAATAGCGCAGCAGTTCTTTGGTCTTAGAATAACAATATGTCTGCAACTATCTTTCTGATACACTTGCAACTCTTGTAATACAAGATAGCGGCAATTTCTCCGGCAGTAGCTTGTCTATTAAATCTGAAGGTTTCCTACTCAATCACCTTATTTTTCGGCTCTAGAACAAATTGCCTGTCAAAGTCTTTACATTTAGAATTATGGTTATCGTTCCAACATGATTACTGCTTAAAGACATCTACCTTATATCGTTACTTACTCAAGACTTCCGACCTAAACAGAATTACCTAATGCAGCAAATTTTCGACCCTGTTAGGCACAAGAACGTAAAAGCTAGAGTAAAAGAGGCTATCAAATCCGAATTTAATCATTGCTGTGCCTACTGTGGCTCCAAGTCTAAACGACTAACCCTAGATCATGTGCTAGCTGAATCAAAAGGAGGTGTAGATTCATGGCTCAACCTAGTTCCAGCCTGTGCAAAATGTAACAGGAGCAAAGGGTCTAAAAATTTGACTGACTGGTACACAGCCTCGCTACCTTGTTACTCCAAAGAGCGGTTGCAGCGGATTTTGAACAGATATAGTATGAATTCGGGGGTGTTTCCGCCCAATCGCTCGCAGGGATTTACTTCACTTGTTTGAGCATCGCACCATTCTGAGTACAGACATCTCTACTGCGTGCGTTTGACGTATGTGTTTGGGGGATTGGATTTACCGCTTGTTTTTAGGCAAATTTAGATCATAGTGTGTTATGGCGACTTGGAACAGGATAGAAAAAGTGGCGATCGCCTTATCTATGGCTGACAAAGCTGGGGCAAGTGCCAGACTTTCACGCTGTATATAATCGTCTTCTTTCATCCAAGCGAAGCAAAAATATTGTCAACTTAAACCAGGCTTAACAAGATAAGGCACTCCCGTCCCCTGGATAAAGGAGAGCACTCTGGTTACGATGCATTGATGCTAGTTAACTCTCGCCAACTTACAAATCGTTGGCGGGTTTCGCGTCGATATTCTGAAGCAATGACTACTGCGATTACCTACAAAACCGCGACCAGTTTTCACTTCGTAATCCTCCACAATCTAGTTCAGATTGCCTAGATGCCGTTGCCATTTTCTCATAGTTTTCTTGACTTGGTAAAAGAGGACGAACCAGGCAGGCTCGACTCAGTGTAAGGGTTAGATATGCATTTATTGAACTCCTAAATTGCGCCAAATCTCTGAGAGCTTTATCTAAGAATGTAACAATTCAAGTCATTTGTTAATAAGTATTGCAGACACTTGATCCCCTTGCTAGGGTATGCATACCGAGTTGGTCTCAATGAATGTTCGTATTTAGGACTACTATCCATGCACTACTCCAATCGCAAGTTACTCGTCTCATCGCGTGTCGAGAATCCTTTATTTACGAAATCTTTGGTACTGGCTAACAGCGCATTCAAACCCCAATACTGGAGGTTGTAGTTATGAATATCAAAGGAAAAACAGCTCTTGTTACCGGAGCTTCTCAGGGAATTGGGCGAGCGATCGCTTTAGAATTAGCGCAACAAGGAGCCTCACGCCTGTTATTGCTGGCACGGAATCGCCAGCGGCTAGCGGAAGTAGCGACAGAAATCGAAGCGCTGGGCGTGGAAGTCGTAATTTTGGCTTTGGATTTAACTCAAGTAGTAGAGGTGAATATTGCGATCGCCCAAGCTTGGCGAGATCACGGACCAATTCATTTACTCGTCAACTGTGCTGGAGTTGCACACCAAGCTCCCTTTTTGGAGTCCCGACTGCCAAATGTGCAGGAAGAAATCGCGATTAATTTAGTCGGAATGTACACTATCACGCGGTTAGTTGCCCGACGCATGGCAGCGCAACGGGAAGGTAAAATTGTTAACGTTTCTAGCCTAATGGGCAAGCTGGCAGCACCGACAATGGCTACCTATTCAGCTACTAAGTTTGCAATTTTGGGTTTCACCCAAGCCTTACGCGGCGAACTAGCAGCATACAATATTCGGGTGATGGCAATGCTTCCCTCCCTGACTGATACTGACATGGTGCGAGAATTAAAGTGGTTTCGGTGGGTAGTGCCAACGACTCCCCAAAAAGTGGCTCAGGCACTCGTTGCGGGACTGCACAAAGAATCACCTGAAATTTTGGTGGGATGGCAAAGTCATTTAGCGGCGTGGTGCAACCGGATTGCGCCAAGGCTTGTAGAGAAGGTTCTACTGATGGCTGCGCCCTTATCTAAGGGCAGACAAAAGCGCCAAAGACTCAGATATGTTAGGGCATCACATTAGAGTGAGGGACTAATATTTGAATGGCAGGGCTTCTCTTTTGAGGCACTGCCTTTTTTGAGGCGGCTGTCTAATTGCCGATACAGAGCAAGTAGATTGATTAGTGGATGCGTATACAAAGTGTTGCCGTAGCCATCGCCCTTCACAACGCAAACTTCTATAAAGACCCACTATCTTACTATGGCTGTACCAAGATTACACTCACTATTAATTGTTTGGATTGAAACACTAGCACTAGTTGCAGCCAAGACAGTACGATTAAAACTTGAAGTGTATCTACTATTTAAAACTTTAGTGTTTCGATTAGCTGAGTGTTTGCATTTCTAAAAATAGTGTAATTCTCACTAGAGTTGATCACTACCTATTTCATTCATTGAGTTATGGCATTACCAGATTGCATTCAATGCTTTATTTAGATGTTGCTGGTAGCCATAAGTTGAAACTTTTTAAATTTAAAGGTTAGTTGCAAAGCCTAGCAATTTTATTGTATTATTTTTATAATGACAATCTTAAGAGTAAAATATTTGCACACAGAATTTCTATTATAAAATAAATATATCACAAAATTTGTCTGATATTAACATTTAAGCCAAAAATTAAAAGTTTTTTAAAAAAATATAGGAATAGCGTCTTGTAGTCTATCTTCTAATAAAGAACCCTTAATTAGTGTAAAGGCAAATCGCCGATAAATATCCAATGTTTGAAGCCATAGATGTTAAACCCAGCGCAATTGTCTTTGGCAGTATCAACATGGATCTGGTTGCTAGAACACCCCGACTACCTGTGCCTGGGGAAACGCTGGGGCGTGAATTTTTTACCTCATCTGGGGGAAAGGGGCAAATCAGGCAGTGGCACTAGCGCGATTAGGAGTACCTACGCAAATGGTAGGGCGTGTAGGTAGAGATAGTTTTGGCAGTGAATTAGTTAATAGTCTGCAAATAGCTGGTGTACATACTGAGTATGTATTAGTGGATAAAGAGGTTAATTCTGGGATAGCGGCGATCACAGTAGATGATACTGGTGAGAACCAAATAATTATTGTTCCTGGTGCAAATGGGCGTGTGGATGCAACGGATGTGGAACACCTGACGAGTTTATTACCTGGCGCTAGTGCTTTACTATTGCAATTGGAAATTCCAATGAGTGCTGTGCTGGCTGCTCAAGCTGCACGACACGTAGGTGTAACAGTAATACTCGATCCTGCACCAGCCCAGATAAAAGTACCAGATGAACTTTATCACTTGGTTGATATTATTACCCCTAATGAAATTGAGGCAGGGCAATTGGCTGGCTTTACTGTAAATGATCCAGAGTCAGCGTTCGTTGCAGCAGCTATTTTACGCCAACGGGGGTGTGAGAACTGCGATTATCAAATTAGGCAATCGCGGAGTTGTGTGTGCAACCCAAGAAGAAGCATTCTTTGTGCCTGCATTTTCAGTTACAGCTGTTGACACGGTGGCGGCTGGAGATGCGTTTAATGGAGGTTTAGCTGCTGCTTTGGTTGAAGGGCTTTCCTTACAGCAATCGGTTGTTTGGGGTGCAGCTGCGGGGGCATTAGCGGCGACGAAACCGGGGGCGCAGTCTGCGATGTGCGATCGCCAAACACTTGACAAATTTATCAAAATGGTATCACCTAGCTAGATATCGCCTCAGACACTAATCTGTGATTTAGGTGGCGATTACTAATACTAGGCAGTTTGATCGTAAACGTTGCTCCCTGCCCAAGTCCTAGACTTTCCACTTGGACAGTCCCACCGTGAAGTTCTACCAAATGACGCGCGATCGCTAATCCTAGTCCTAATCCACTTTGTTTATTTGTGGTATCAGCTTGGCGGAAACGGTCAAAGACATAAGGTAAAAATTCAGCACTAATGCCCTGACCAGTATCGCTTATTTTGATCAGGATATGACCATCAATACGATTAAGCTGAACTTTGACCCGTCCGTTTTTAGGTGTAAACTTAATCGCATTAGATAATAAATTCCAGATAACTTGTTGCAGACGAATTGCATCACCTAAAACAAAAAGTTGGGAATGGTCATCAGTTAGAACAAATTCAATTTGGATAGCTTTAACATCAGCCGCTAGACGCACAATATCTATAGCTGCTTCAATCACAAATACTAAGTCAATTGAGTGCAGATCGAGCCGCAGATTTCCAGAAACAATGCGCGAGATATCTAGCAAATCATCGATTAATTTCGCTTGCAACTTGGCGCTGCGTTCGATAGTTTCATAGGCACGGAAAACTTTATCTTCATTTAGCTTGCGAGTTTGTAACAACCAGCATAAGTAAGTATGGCACTTAGGGGTTGCGTAACTGTGTGAAACCATTGCCAAAAATACATCTTTAGCTTGGTTGGCTTGTTCAGCATTGCTTCCCGTGCTGCTTGCTCCCGCATTAATAGCTGATCGCGTTCTGACTCCGAGCCAGCTTGCGATCAGTGATGTCCCGCCAAGCAGCGACGAAACCATCACCTAATTTAGTAGCACGGATATCTAAAGCTCTACTCAGATGCTGCTGCTCAATATCTGCGTATACTAACGCTTCTTTTAAAAGTGGTTCGCCTGTTTCTACCACCTGGCAATAGTCATCAAATAGCTCATCTCCGTGCAACGGCAACAATTCCAGTAGCGAAGATCCAATTTGAGTTTCTGCGCTCATGCAATTGTAAGCACAAGCTGCCGCGTTGACGTACTCAATTGAGAAGTCTACAATTCCACCAGAGCTACTGCGAATACTCGTGAATATGCCGAAACAATCCAGCATAGTCTCAACGGAAGTGCGAAACCGCTTTCACTTTGTTCTAAAAGAGATTGCAGGTGAAACCGTTCTACAACATTATGAATAGCCACACGTAGACTTTCAGCAGTTGTGTTGCCCTTAACTAAATAGTCAGAAGCACCGCTTTTCATTGCCTGCACAGCGATCGCTTCATTCCCCTGACCTGTTAACATCACTACTGGCAAGTTATTTTTGCCCATTTGATGCTTCAATTCACTTAAAAATTCAAGTCCATCAATATCTGGCAGCAAAAAGTCTAGCAAAATCGCATCTGGCTTTACCAATTTGCACAATTCCAGTCCATTTTCCCCATACTCTTCTTCCAAAATCCTATAAGTATATGTGTCATCAGCAAGTAGGTAGCGACGATAGGTTTCCCGATCTTCTAAACAATCATCAATAATCACAATTGTCTGTTGATTTTGTGTCATGACTATCCCCTTGCTACATCGGGAAGAACGACAGCTTCAAACCAGTAATCAATTAAGACTTGGATCGTTCTCATCAATTGTTTAATATCAATTGGTTTAAGGATGTATCCATTAACTCCATACTGATAACAAACCTCAATGTCTTTAGGGTTAGAAGATGTAGTAAATACAACAACTGGAATACTTTTAAGATTTTTATCTTGCTTAATTTGTTCAAGAACCTGTCGCCCATCTGTTCCTGGCAAGTTGAGATCGAGTAAAATAATTCCAGGACGCGGTGCTGTTACAGAGTCAACGTACTGCCCAGTATGGTACAGAAAGTCTAAAGCCTCATCCCCATCGGTACAACGATAAATTGGGTTAGGAATGGATGCCTTTTGCAGCATTCGTCCAAAGGCTTCAAAATCTTCATCACTGTCTTCAACCGCCAATAAAGGTTGAGTTGAGTTGCTTACCATTTGCTTGCCTTAGCCTTGCAATGTGAAATAGAAAGTGCTGCCTTCCTGTATCTTGATTCAACCCAGATTATGCCGCCATGCCGCTCCACAATTTTTTCGCAATAGTTAAACCAGCGCCCGTTCCGCCTCCATATTTATTAGGTGCATGCAGACGCTTGAAAATGCGAAAAATAGTATCTAAGTGTTTTTCACGAATTCCAATACCGTTATCTCGTACATAAAATACGATACCTCGATTTTTCAACTGATCTTCGCTCAATTGTGTATTCTTATCTTCTAACTCGGTAGCATCTAAAAAGCCAATTTCCACCCATTTATCTGTTTTATCATTGTATTTAATGGCATTAGTGATTAAATTAGTAAACACCTCATTAACCTGAACTCGGTCACACCGAACAAAGGGTAAAGGTTGGGGAATACGGATATCTACCTTGGTGTCTTTCAAACTAATACTTAAAATATCTATAACATTTTTGATTAATTCGTTTAGGTTTGTTTTCTGCATTGAGAGTTCCACTCTTCCTAAACGAGAAAAATGCAGTAGGGATTCAATTAAGTCTTCCATCCGCTGAGTCAGGCGAACCAAAGTTTGCAGCTTGGAAACTCCATCTTCGTTGAGGATATTAGCGTAATCTTCAATCAAGAAGCTGGAGTAGTTGTGAATTCCCCGCAGTGGTTCTTTCAAATCGTGGGAAGCGATGTAGGCAAAGGCATCTAGTTCACTGTTACTGCGTGCCAGTTCGACATTAATTCTTGCTAGTTCATCAGCCTTGCGTAGTACAATTCCTACAATGGCACTCCTAAGTTCTTGAACTGCATCAATTTCGCATTGCTTCCAGGGTAAAGACTTTAATCGCACCGTCTCTTGCCATAGTTCAAAAGATTTGCGGGGCGACAACCGTATCCCATCCTGTCCAACTTCAACCGATTTATTGGGATTGCCTCCCCAGTTCACTGTTTGAAGCACTTCAGGACGAAACCACAGAATATAATTTTTGGGGATTTGGGAAATAGAAAGTGCCAGTAACCCACTAGCAACATCTTTGAATTTTGCGGCTAACGGGTAGATTTTGGGTAAGCAATCTGTATAAAAAATATCATTACTGATTTCAGTTTCCACCCATGCAATTAAGTCTTTGATGTCTGCATCCTCAGGCGTTTTTCCAATAACAGATATATGATCATTTGCACAAATAGCAACGCCTTGAGCACTAACTAGGTTTAGCAAGTCGGATTTATCCTTAACTAAACCCTCCATAAAATTTTCTTCTTGCGGAATAGCTTCAATAAACTTTGATTGAATCGACTTGATTTTCATTTTGTAGTCTAGCTGTTCGTTGTCTTCTTTAGCAGCTAGCTCTAAAGACATAATTTGTCCTAAAAACTCACAAGCGGTACGCACTTCATAGAAGTAACAAACTTTGGTGAATGATGATGACAAGCAATCAATCCCCATAATTGTTTATCTCGGACTAAGGAAATTGACATAGAAGCAGTAACGCCCATGTTTTTTAGATACTCAAAATGGCAAGGAGAAACACTCCTTAAAACCGAGTAGCTAAGATCCAGTGGTTCATTAGTGACTGAATTATGAGCAGGAAGCAGGTTTATAGGTTGAGAATTAACATCAGGAATTAACCGCAATCGATTCAAAATATATAGTTTCTTAGCTTGATCAGGTATATCTGAATCAGGATAGTGCGTGTAAGTTCAGATAAGGGCTTAAGGTCTCTAGCTTTTCTTCAGCAATGACCTTACCAGTTTGCTCACTACCAAACTGATAGATCATAACTCGGTCAAATCCTGTCAGATTTTGCACTTCCTTAACAATAATTTGACACATATCACGCAGGCTAGCTGCATTTTGTATTTTAGCTATAGACTTTTTCACTAAGTGATAAAAACTAAAAAAATCTCCAGTTTCTTCGGATCTTCTTGGTTGTTTATCAAATATTAATCTTTTTTTACATCGTTTAATTATACCGTCAAACTTTAATTGGTTGTCTCGGTTTTTAATTACAACTTTTAGAGGATTGATACTTTCAAAATCTTGTAACAAACATTGCTCTATTAAATTAATTTGTTTTATATCTATCAAGTCTTGTAACTGTTTGTTCAGCAACTCCTGGGGATGAAGACCGAGAAATTTAAACGTATTATCACTAACTTGTAATATTTCTAACTCAGGTTCTTTTAAAACAAAAAGTATCCCATGTGGCTGAATCGAACCGGGTAGGTGAAGCAGTTCCTTCTCGTAGTCGGTTAAATCTTGTATTTGTGGTGTTGCGATTTCGTTATGACTCATGAACTTATTTCCTTTTGTAGAACTCGGAAACGTTATACTCCAATTTTGCATAAGTCGCAGCTACTAGCGGCGATAATAGCTAATATCAAACTTAAGTTACTGGCATTTCATACAGCAATTGAATTCAACTATACTTGCTTAAAACTCTATTTTAGAAGTATTTAATTATTCTAGATTCAGTCCTAAATATTTTTTAAGTTAGTATAATTGCTTCAGATATCATTTATGGATAGGCTTGGGACATTAGGTAATAATTTATTTATCTTAAAGCAATTTAAATACATTGTATTCCCAGGTTTACAGCCATGCTTTGCTAAGTAATTTGATCTATTCTCGTCCAAAGTATTAGAAGTATTTTAGGAGACAAGCTGCAATGAAAATACCTGATGGTCCGAGTAGTCCAGCGCTGATCCGGAGATTAAGGATGCTTAGGTGGATTTTTCGTCCTTTGGAGGTTTTAGAAGAGCGTGCCAAGCGTTATGGCGAAAACTTCGTAATATCAAAAAATACATCACGTTTGGTCGTTTACTTTAGCAATCCAGCAGCGATTCAGCAGATTTTCACCGCTGACCCAGCGCTATTTGATACCAGTAGTGCCAACGAAATTTTACTGCCGTTGTTGGGTTTCCACTCACTAATTTTACTCGATGGGCGTAGCCATCAGCGTCAACGACGGTTGTTAATGCCTCCCTTTCATGGCGATGCCTGCGAACCTATGGGCAGCTAATTTGTGCCATTACTGAACAAGTAATAAGTGGGTGGAAAATTGGCGAACCGTTTACTGTGCGTGCTTCCATGCAAGAAATTTCCCTACAAGTAATCCTCAGCGCCGTTTTTGGTCTGGATCAGGGACAGCGTTTCGACCAACTCCGGAAAATCCTCACATCGCTGTTAGACTCGGTTGGTTCTCCCTTAAGTTCCATGTTGCTATTCTTTCCATCATTACAAAAGGATTGGGGACCACTAAGCCCATGGGGACGCTTTTTGCGGTTAAAGCAGCAAATTGACCAACTCCTAATCGCTGAAATTCAGTCAAGAAGAAAGCAAGTTGACCCCAACCGTGATGATATTCTCAGCTTACTATTAGCAGCGCGAGATGAGGCGGGTGAACCGATGACGGATGAGGAGTTGCGCGATGAACTTCTGACACTGTTGTTTGCTGGTCATGAAACTACGGCTTCTGCCTTAGCGTGGGCATTGTACTGGGTTGATTATCTGCCTGAAGTTCAAGACAAGCTGTTGTCCGAACTCAAAGCACTGCCAGATAACGCAGATCCCAGCGCCATTGCCCGACTTCCCTATCTAAATGCGGTTTGCTGTGAGACGCTGCGGATTTATCCAATTGCCATAAATCCCTTCCCCAGAGTTACGAAAGCACCAATGGAGATCATGGGCTACCAGTTTGAGCCAGGTACAGTCCTCCTTCCTTCAATCTATTTAACCCACCAACGGGAGGACATCTACCCAGAACCTAAGCGGTTTAAACCAGAGCGCTTTTTAGAAAGGCAATTTTCACCTTACGAGTATTTACCGTTTGGTGGCAGCAACCGTCGCTGTATTGGGCTTGCCTTTGCCCAGTTTGAAATGAAATTGGTGCTGGCAACTATTCTGGCGCATTGTGAACTGAAGCTAGTTAGTAACCGTCCCATCAAGCCGACTCGTCGCGGACTCACTGTTGCCCCTCCGGGAAATATGCAGATGGTTGTCACTCAACGGCGGCAGCAGAAAACTCCTGTTATGGTCTAATCCTTAATCAAACCGTTGTCATTGGTTAGAGTACAAGGGGCTATCAAAATTTGTTAAAGCAACAAATAGTAATGATCATGTCCAAAAGGAGGCTACGCCATGAACTCCATCACCCTAGACCTCAGCTCTATCATCCAACTTAGTGATGAGCAATACTACCAACTTGCCACCACCCATCGAGAGTTACGGATGGAGCGTACACCTGCAGGGAAGATAGTTATCATGCCACCAACGGGAGGAGAAACAGGTAAACGCAATTTCAGCCTCTTGGGACAACTTTGGCTATGGGTGCAACAAAACCCAAAACTCGGTGTAGGCTTTGACTCATCCACTGAGTTTAATCTTCCTAATGGTGGCGATCGCTCTCCTGATGCCTCCTGGATTAAACTAGAACGCTGGAATGCTCTTTCTGAGGACGAACGCCAGCGCTTCCCTCCCATCTGTCCTGACTTTGTGATTGAGTTACGCTCTGAAACCGACAACCTCAAAAAACTGCAAGCAAAGATGCAGGAATACTTGGGTAGCGGTATTCGCTTAGGCTGGTTGATTGACCCTAAAACAAAGAAAGTGGAGATTTATCGTCCAAGCCAAGAGGTGGAGGTACTGAATCCCACAACTTTATCTGGGGAAGACGTGCTGCCTGGGTTTGTTTTGGACTTGAAGCCAATTTGGGGTGAATAGCCACCTAATTCCTAGTCCCCTTGTCATCTTCCTTCACTTCCCGATATCTTCATTCCAAAGTTGAGAATGGTTCTGAATAAAATTGCTCATCAGCTGCTTGCATTCATCCAAGTTCAAATCAATCACTTCAACGCCGTGAGATTCCATAAACTTTCTCGCGCCAGGGAATGTCTCAGCTTCACCAGCAATCACTTTTTTAATTTCAAATTGGACAACTGCCCCAGCGCAAAGGTAACAAGGCATTAAGGTGGAGTAAAGAGTTGTATCCTTATAGCTACCGATTCTGCCAGCATTGCGGAGGCAATCAATTTCGGCGTGAGTGACAGGATCATTGTCTTGTACGCGCTTGTTATGTCCTCTGCCGATAATTTCTCCATTCTTGACGAGAACAGAACCAATGGGAATGCCGCCTGCAAGGAATCCTTGTTTTGCTTCTGCGATCGCCGCTTGGATAAAATCGTCCATAAAATAATTTTCCTATAATGCCTAAACAACTTGTGTTAATGGATCACGATGGCGGTGTTGATGATTATCTCGCCACCATGCTGTTGATGACAATGGCTCATATTCAACCACTGGGAGTAGTCGTCACGCCAGCTGATTGCTATGCTCAACCAGCTGTTAGTGCAACACGCAAAATTCTAGATTTAATGGGTTACTCTGATGTTCCAGTTGCCGAAAGTACAGTACGCGGTATTAATCCCTTCCCGCGCCTCTACCGCCGCGATTCTTTAATAGTTGATCATCTGCCAATCCTCAACCAAAGCGAAGAAATTAGCACACAGTTGGTTTCAGAAACAGGGCAAGAATTTATGGTGCAGGTGTTAGTTGAAGCTTCTGAACCCGTGACGCTAATGGTAACTGGTCCCTTGACGACAGTAGCAGCCGCTTTGGATATAGCACCAGAAATTGAATCAAAAATTCACCAAATTGTCTGGATGGGAGGTGCGCTGAATGTTCCTGGTAATGTGGAAAAGAGCATCGAAGCCGGACAGGATGGTTCAGCAGAATGGAATGCTTATTGGGACCCAGTTTCAGTGCAGCGGGTATGGCAAACGCAGATTGCGATCGCTATGTGTCCTTTAGATTTAACTAATAATGTCCCAGTTACATCCGAGTTAGTCCGCCAGCTAGGTAAACAGCGCCACTATCCCTTATCCGATTTAGCGGGACAATGTTATGCCCTAGTCATTCCCCAAGATTATTATTTCTGGGATGTGCTAGCTACTGCTTATCTTGCTCATCCAGAGTTTTATCAGTTGCGTGAGTGGGAAACTGCGATCGTAACTACTGGTGCTAGCCAGGGACGCACTAAGGTGCAGCCTGGAGGTCATAAAATTCAAGCAATGGATCAGGTGGATACATCCAAATTTTACGCTTATATTTTGCAGCAATGGGCGACTTAACTCATTGATTTATGCGTAATTTAAACTTTTATTTTGCTTAACGTATAACCTAAAGACTTAAAATATTTTATCCGTTATTTAAGAAGTTTAAACCTAAAAAAATGGCTGCTACTGTGCCAGTAACGCAAATTTATCCATTTGCAATCTTTGCCATAACTGCTTTTAAAGGAATTAATAATACTTCCTAATCCTCTAACACTCGACTTTCTACATCGCACCGCTATCTTTACCCGTTTTTGGCGCACCACCAATTTTGTAGTGATGGCTATCAACTGACTTAACACAGATCTATTCCTTAAATAGAGGTAAAACGAACTGTAAGAATGATGCTGGAATTTTCAAACTGCCTTAAAATGCCAAAAACAATTAATTCAACTCTCTAAGAGTTTTCATTACGTTCAACGTTGGGGATTATTTGCT
This sequence comes from Chroococcidiopsidaceae cyanobacterium YX2bin18, assembly GCA_030446505.1. Lineage (GTDB taxonomy): Bacteria > Cyanobacteriota > Cyanobacteriia > Cyanobacteriales > Chroococcidiopsidaceae > JAHHHE01. The sequence goes on from JAUJND010000073.1 coordinate 22,149, forward strand.
TATTAAGAAACTAGGTGCATTAGCCAAGTGATTGGTTACGAACACCAAGGACTCGCTAACGTTTAAACAAAAACGCTTAAAGTCGTAGTAGCTCAGGATGAAACGGCTGGGAAGATAGAGTTGATGAAAGAGGACTCGGATTCAACATGGGTTCAATTGCCGGGTACTTAATACTTCACTT
>JAUJND010000074.1 GCA_030446505.1 Chroococcidiopsidaceae cyanobacterium YX2bin18
AGAAGGAGAAAATACACGGTTGAGACATTATCTAGCTCGATTACATCGCGCTACGTTGTGTTACTCGAAATCGTTAGAAATGTTGAGGTGTTCAGTCCGTTTACTCATGCACTACCTGCGGTTTAGAACGATTCCTCTTCCCTGTAGAGCAACTGCTTAACCTGTAACGCCTACACAAAGCAGCAGGAGCCTCCATAACGTTCTTGGCGATCGCGGAATGTGAATAAATGTACTACAAAAGTTATTTGGAGTTAAGAATCAAGACAAAAGTTGCATTCAATAGCGGGATGGAAATTTACGTCTAAAATATAGAGTTAAGCATTACTATGGCAAGGATGTTGGGGAAGTTAATTGTGACTCCAGCCGCTCCTTGCCCAATAATTTAGTAGTAGCATTTACAACGATTTGAGCGACTCCTGTGAAGAACGAACGCTCAATATTTGCCGGTATATCACTGGGTTGGTGATAGTGGGGAGTACGCAAATTTGCAGTATCGGTCAATAGGACTGCTCCAACTCCCTGATACCAAAATGGTGCATGATCGCTGCGTAAGGTGTCAGGCATCAGCATTCCTTTTAAAGGAATTGGTAGCGTTATAACAGGTGGTATTTTTTGCTCAAGCTGCTGAAAGGCATTTAGTAGTGGCAAGTGTTCTGTATCACCAAGTACAGCAAGAAAGTTACCTCGGTCAGGAAGTGCAATATTCGGCAATCTAGCTGGATATTTCTGGCAGCCTAGTGTGTAACAGCCATAGCCTACCATATCCATAACAATCACACCGTGCAGGTTTTTCAAGTGCGCCTTGTTCACAGCGAAAGACATACTGCCGCGTAGTCCCAGTTCTTCCTGGTCAAAAAAAGCTAACTGCAATGTTCGGGGCAGAGGATGTGAACTAAAAAGTCGGGCAACTTCTAGAACTACCGCAACCCCGCTAGCGTTATCGTCAGCACCAGGCGAATTTGCAACGGTGTCGTAGTGCGCTGCTAGGAGAATTGCTCCTGCTGCTGGGTCAGTACCTTGCTGTTGGGCAAAAACATTAGTTCCACCCTCGAAAGATTCTAGAGTCGGCAACCATCCGAATTGTTTAAGGGATTTAGTAAGGTAACTTCGAGCGCGATCGCGCTCAGCTTCAGTGTAGCGCCGATAACTCAACGCCTGAACATGAGCGAATAGCTTGTTAGGGTCTACATTTGGTGATTTACTCGGTTGCCGAGATGCCGCCAAGTCATTGTTAACTTTGGTTGTAGGGACTGGATTAAGATTCGCTACCTGCGGAGGATGCCAAAATGACCCGTTACTACTAATTATTCCAATCGCAGTCAATAGCACTAACACTAGCCAAACCCATTTCTTCATCTGTGTACCTGAAACTAGCTTTGATTATCCCTTCTGAATGCAGAGATACGGTAGCTTTAAACACTTAGGATAATTAAGGGGAGAGTGGAACTGACTACCATAATCAAGTTTGACAGATTGTCTTTTGACACAGTGCGATCGCCTTACTTAAAATTATGCTGAATCTAGACAAGGATAACTTTGTATACAAAGGTGTAATTTTTTCCAAGATGAAAATCAAGATATTGCTGTTAATATCAGCAACATTAGTTGGTGTAACTTTAATAGGCAACTGCTTTCAGTTTGCTAAAGCTGCTTAAGGCACTGAAGAAGATCGCCTATTAGAAGTCGCTCCTAGTCAACTACCAATTGATATAGGTGTAAGTAAACACGCAGTCAAAAGATGGAATCTGGAAACGAGAGTGAAGAATTTCAGATTTGCATCAGAAAATGTTAATACGCAAAATAACCCCAGCGAGGGTCATACTCACATTTACCTAACTGGAAAAAAGATGACTCGACTCTACAGTTCTTGGTTTCATTTTGAAAATCTAGCGCCAGGTATAAACAAAATTACTGTCAGTTTAAAGAGCAACAGTCATGAAACTTTAGTTCATAATAGTCAAAAAATTGAAGATACTGAAGTTATTGAAGTGGCTCCACCAACAAAATAAAAATAAGAATCAGGGTGAAAGTGGAGCAGTATGCTTGACCTATTACTAATGATGACTTTAGGATTTCTCGGCAGTTTTGGTCACTGCGTCGGGATGTGTGGTCCATTAACAGCAGCATTTTCCCTATCCCATAAGCAGGATTCTCCTAAATGGCAAAAACAACTCTCCTTTCATATTTTGCTTAACTTAGGCAGGTTAATTAGTTATGCCCTTGTCGGTGCATCAATTGGAGCGTTAGGTTCTATCTTAATTGCTGGGGGTCAGATGGCGGGCAGTGGTAGTGCGCTACGGCGAGGAATTGCCCTGTTTATCGGAATTATGCTGATCTGGTTTGGTATCCTCCAAGTTCAACCCAAACTTTTGCCGCGTATACCCCTTATACATCCACTGACTCAGGGGATGCATAATCGGCTGAGTGTAGGAATGACTAAGCTTTCACTGCACACGCGCTGGTGGACACCTGCTGCTTTAGGAATAGTTTGGGGTCTTATGCCCTGCGGGTTCCTATATGCCGCCCAAATTAAGGCAGCAGAAACGGGAAATATGTGGATGGGCGCAGCAACAATGCTGACTTTTGGTTTGGGAACGTTGCCAACTATGTTAGGTGTAGGCGTGTCTACATCCTTAGTAAGTGCTGCTCGCCGCAGCCAGTTATTCCGACTAGCAGGCTGGGTAACAATTACTGTTGGAATTTTGACTCTGCTACGGACTGGGGATGTAATGGGCTTGGGCTACTACACAGGTCATGCTTCCTTAATATTATTGATGCTGGCGCTAATTGCGCGTCCGATTTGCCGCTTCTGGTCGCAACCACTACAATATCGCCGCGCCTTGGGAGTAGGAGCGTTTGTGTTCGCTCTCGTCCATGCGGCTCAGGCAATAGCTCATACATTTGGTTGGGACTTGAATGCTATATCCTTTTTATTGCCAACGCACCAAATAGCTATAGGTATGGGTGTCGTAGCTATGGCATTAATGACTCCAGCAGCTCTCACTAGTTTTGACCACTGCCAAAGAACCTTAGGAGCACGTTGGCGATCGCTGCATCTATTGAGTGTTCCAGCTTTGCTACTGTGTGTAATTCATACAGTCTTGATTGGCTCCCATTACCTGGGTAATCTAGCAGGAACAGGGAATCAACTTTTTACAGTGATATTAGTAATCATCACACTAGGAGTATTACTAGTGCGATCGCGTTGGGTTTGGTCACTCTTATCATTGGATAAATTTTATGCTGTCCCGCCTCGGTACAAATAAACGTTTCGGTTGGCTATTATTCTTGCCAATATTGGTTGTTACCCCAGTTACTGCTCACGAGGTTGAAAACTGCACAAGATGTAGGTGGAACTTTTCACATCGAACCAAACGACGCTCCCAGTGCTGGAAAACCCCAACTTGCCTGGTTTGCCCTCACCCAAAAAGGTGGCAAAATCGTACCCTTAGAACAGTGCAACTGCAAGCTGGCTGTCCACACCCAACCTCATCCAGAAGACTCCTTTGCCTTTATTAGAGCCACCTTTAAAAGCAATATCAAAAGAGCGCTATCAAGGTATTCCTAGCGCTGAAATCGTCTTTCCCCAAGCCGGAGCTTATGAACTGAAAATAAGTGGTGCTCCCAAAGCCGGAGCTAATTTTAAACCTTTTGAGTTGAGCTATGAAATAATTGCTGCACCTGGAGTAGCTGCACCGACACCGAAAACTAATTTCCAGGCTGGATCAGTGCCGACAACAAACACTCAGACCGAGCCAGCAGAAAATCGCTGGCTGATTCCTCTGATCGCTATCTCAAGTATTCTTTCTTTGGGAATCGTTTGGATGTGGCAACGCTTAAGAGTGAAAAGTCACTAGATTGAATCACTAAGAGAATTTTATCGCGTGGAGAACTCTTTGCATCTCATCCACTTGTCTACCAAAAGGCTCTATTTGACGTGTACACCATAAACTTAAGCAACTGGTGTTCTTCCTTGTACACGCGATAGTACTTCCAACGCATTTTTCGGGAGATCACCTGGCTCCTTACCCCCGCTTCACGACTGGAGATAGCTTTTACACCATCAATTATAAGTTACCGCACTTCAAGTATATTTACCTTATTTCTGCTTGTCAGAAGTGTCGGTATACTCGTAGTCAAGAGCATCCCGAAAGCTGCTCCTCTCGAATGTTCCCTCCTTGTTACTAGATGATCAGCAACTAGGATAGTATCAAAGCAATCTACTAGCTAGGTGGAATATGGCAAATCCTCTGCGTCGCTTGAAATTTCTGCCTTGGCGATCCACTCCAAGTTTCTGCCCTTACTACTCTTATTGTTGTAGTCCTAGAATTCTTACTAACGTTGGGCTATTTACAATCTGCTGTAATTAAGCGCACACTGTCTTTTATATATACAGGTTCATTGGGTTTATTAATAACCTTTGCTACAGCAATTGGTGTAGGGGCAATAGCTGTTTACATACTTGAGCGATTCTATCAACAAGTTATCATTAATAGTGCCAGTTTATGGGCGTTAGTTCTGTGCTTAGCCCTACTCTTTCTTTTAAAGTCATTAATACCTCTAATGCCTATTTTGATAAGTTTGGATCAAACTCAATTAATAGGAATTATTCTTGGTGTTTTTTGGAAAGGTCGTCCTTACTGGCGATAGCTCAAAATATACATTCAATTGGTAACAAGACGACGATACCGCGCCTGAATTACCATATAAATTCCGTATGCAACCAAACCGACTGCAACAGTACCTAGAAGCCAAGGAATATAGGGCTGTTGTTCTAGTGCCTGTAACGCCTCACCCAAGCCTCGCACTTTGCTAGCATCAGATTGACGTGCAGCCTGAATTAAGAAAAAGCCAATAACGCAGAATACTATACCCCGCGCTGCTAAACCAAATCTGCCAATGCCCGTTACCCACTTTTTCTCTGGATCACTCAACTGATTTAAATCGAGTTCTTTCCGAAATTTAGCGGTAAAAGCCTGATAAAACTGATAGAAACCTAAACCAATTATCAAAGCCCCAATTGTTCCTACCAGCCATTGACCAAAGGGTTGTGAAAGTAAACTTGCCGTCGCATCTTGAGTTGAATTACTATTAGTACTATTACCTAATCCAAACACAATTTTAACAGCACTTAAGGCTAAACTAGCGTAGATTAAGCCATTACCAGCATAGCCAAGACGCTGTGCTAAACCTTTAGCATCTGTGCCTTTATTTTCAGGATCTTTAATTGCTTGGACAAAGCGCCAAAGCACATATCCCAGCAAGCCGAGCGCAACTACGCTGAGTAAAACTTTGCCAAATGGCTGAGTTACAATCGCACTGAGAGCGCCTTGTGTATCTGTCGTTTTACCACCTGCGCTAACAGCTGCTTGTGCTGCCAGTAATCCCACAATGCCGTAAACAACTCCTTTTGCAGCATAACCAAATCTTGCTAGTGGTTCAACCCATTGTGAAGGGTGCTGTACTGGTTGTTTTTTCATGGTGCTTAAGTGAAATTATACCAAAATTAGTATCAATATTTACTTAATTATGTCATATGCCTAAGTAAATAATTTTATTCTATTTATTCAAAGTACATTACTACCTCTCTCTAGCGGTGCTTTGTTTTAGAAGTTTTTTCTGCGTTAAATATTTACAACATCTGCTATCACTAATATTTGCTTTTAAGGAGTATTAATTATGTCTGGATTAGAAGGTTCTTGGCAGCACGAATATATTATGACAAATGGAATTAAACTGCACTACGTGACACAGGGAGAAGGTGAGTTAATGTTAATGCTGCACGGGTTTCCAGAGTTTTGGTACTCATGGCGGCATCAAATACCAGAATTTGCTCTGGATTTTAAAGTTGTCGCTCTTGACTTACGTGGCTATAACGAGAGCGATAAGCCGTCAGAACAATCGGCTTACGTGATGGCTGAGTTTATCAAAGATGTTGAGGGAGTGATTAAAGGACTGGGATATGATCGCTGTGTCTTAGTTGGACATGATTGGGGAGGTGCGATCGCCTGGAGTTTTGCCTACGCACATCCTGAAATGGTAGAGCGGTTGATTGTAATGAATATCCCTCATCCTGCTAAATTTGCTCAAGGTTTACGCACACCACAACAGTTGCTACGTAGCTCATACATCTTCTTCTTCCAACTACCGTTGCTCCCAGAATTACTCATACAGTCATTAGACTATCAACCACTTGAAACCGCTTTTAAGGGTATGGCTGTTAATAAGAACGCCTTTACGCAAGCAGATATTGAAGTTTATAAAGATGCGGCGGCGAAACGCGGTGCTTTGACTGCAACACTGAACTATTACCGCAATGTTTGGCAACAGGGGCTTTTGAATGATAATTGGGGCATTCTGGAAGTACCAACCCTGATGATTTGGGGAGAAGCTGATACAGCGCTTGGTAAGGAACTAACCTACGGCACAGAAGCGTATGTCAGAAACTTTCAGATCAAGTACATCTCAAACTGTAATCATTGGGTACAGCAAGAGCAACCCCAGCTTGTAAACCAGTATATGCGAGAGTTCCTAGCACCACTTCTTAGTTCGCGCTCTTAATACTCTTGTTGCCGCTAAAGTACTACCGAAAGTTAAAAATGGATTTGGAAACATTACTTGAACATCTGAGTATTGGGGAAGACAAGGATATTGAGTTTAAATCTGGCGATGGAGGATTACCAAATACTCTTTGGGAGACAGTATCTGCATTTTCTAATACAGATGGAGGCTACATTGTACTTGGTGTCAGTGAGAGCAAAGGGGGGCTTGTTACTTCTGGAGTACGCAACCCAGATACGCTATTGAAAAACTTTTGGAATAATCATAACAACTCCCAAAAACTTAGCACCCCAATTTGTTCCAACTCTGATGTGCAAGTTTTGAAGATTGAAGCACACAATCTAGTCAGCATAAAAGTACCCAGAGCTACACGAATACAGCGTCCTGTGTACATCAATAACAACCCCATGACTGGCACTTTCAAACGCAATTTTGAGGGAGATTATCGCTGCATTCCAGAGGAAGTGCGACAGATGTTGCGGGATGCTAATGATGAACCTCAAGATATCCAGATTTTACAAGGGTTTAATCTCAGTGACCTTGACCCAGAAACACTCAAATCATTTCGTCAAAGATTTAGTTCTAGGGAACCCGATCACCCTTGGCTGGCATTGGACGATCAGAATTTGCTAATTCAGTTAGGTGGCTGGCGGCGCGATCGCAATACAAATAAAGAGGGCTTAACAATAGCAGGTTTGCTCATGTTTGGTCGTGAGCGCAGTATCTTGGATGCACTTCCTCACTATCAGCTTGATTATCAAGAGCGGTTGTCTAAAGATCCAGAAATCCGTTGGACTTATCGGTTAACACTCGACGGCAAATGGGAACCAAATCTTTTCAACTTCTATTATCGTGTTTATAGTCGTCTAGTCAATGATATAAGTGTCCCATTTCAACTTGATAGGGATGCAGTGCGGCGGGGTGAAACTCATGTACATGAGGCACTCCGCGAAGCTCTTGTCAATACTCTTATTCATGCAGATCATTTATCTACTCGCCCTCTAGTAGTTACTAAATATACGAGTGGTTTTTTATTCGCTAATCCCGGTCGCCTGCGAATATCTATCCAGCAACTTTATGATGGTGGTATTAGTGATCCTCGTAACCCCAACTTGCAAAAAATGTTTCAAATGCTTGGCTTGGGTGAAAAGGCAGGCTCTGGCTTTGGTAAGATTCTCCGTGCCTGGAACGAGCAGGAATGGTTTAGACCATTGGTATCAGAAAAATTAGATTTAGAGATGACATCAGTTACATTACCAATGGTAAGTCTAATTCCCGAAAATGTTGAAAAAGAGTTAAGAGATATTGTGGGGGATAACTATTGTGAACTCAAAGCGCTAGATCGAATTATCTTGGTGCTGACGCATCAATTTGGAGACATTTGTAATGCAGACATTCAGGTCTACACTCAGGAACATCCCAGAGACATAGGAGAATGCCTTAAACGTCATGTGAAACATGGCTGGTTGGAACGCTCTGGGCGTGGTCGTGGTACTTACTACGCTCTGCCTAATCAGGGTCAACCGGATTTACTTTCGCTACTTCCCTCCGAACATTACGAGCCAAGCTCCGAACATTACGAGCCAGGCTCCGAACATTACGAGCGCCTGCGACAAATTGCTGCACCTATTCGTGATAAAGGTCGCACCAGTAAAGAACTTGTTCAACAAGTAATTTTAGAACTTTGCTCCGAACATTACTTACAACTCCGAACATTAGCTGAACTACTGGGACGAGAACCAGACAGCATCCGTAATCACTATGTAAATCAAATGTTGTCCAGGGGGTTGCTAGAACTCAAACACCCTGAACAAATAAATCACCCTCAACAGGCTTATAGAACCGTACTAGCGCAGAATAAAGAATTCAACAAAGTTTCTGATGCTTCGCCATCTCCCCAAACCCCATAAAACAGAGCAGTAACTACCTTCCACAAATGCGGCAATGCTTGATAAATAGTTAAATGATTTGGCACTCAACAGCTGACATCGTGGGTTGACAACCAACTCAAAAAATAGATGTTAAAGTATAAATACTCATTAACTAAATAAGGTAGGAGTCCGCCATGAAAGACTTACACTATGCTTTCTTACTGCGGCGACTGGCTACAATTTTGGCGATAGTTATCCTGACTTTGAGTTTGACAACAGCTTTCACAGGAGTTTTGCTAGCTTTTTATTACGAACCTACAGCGGGTGGGGCATATAATTCACTTAAAGCGATCGCATCAGAAATTCCCAACGGTTGGCTAATACAGCGTATCCACAATATTGCAGGCAATGGCGTTATTGGTATCGCCCTCATAGAAATCGTAGTGATGTTTTTGGGAGAGAAATTTAACCGCAACTGGTTAACAGCCTGGATAAGCGGCATTTTGTTTACTTTATGTGCGATAGCCATTGGATGTACTGCGATGCTTCAATACTGGACACAGATTGGCTACTGGCGGTTCAAAATCGAGTTAGGCACAATAGAAACCATACCTATAATTGGTTCACAACTGCGAGACATCATTACAGGCGGCGGCGCAGTCAATACTTTAACAGTCCAGCACCTATATACCTTACATAGCTATGTGCTCTCGATTGGCGCAGTGATTCTGGCAATTATTCATTTGGGTGGTTTACTGCTACAAGAGAAAGAGGAGAAGCAGATTTATAGAGAAGCAAATGCTGTATCTCCGCCCAACTGAACTTAACAATTAAGCGTAACCAAAGTAGACTCCAGTTTAGTCAAAAACTCAAATCCAACTGGAGAGATCAAATCATGAAGGTAGCATTTCTTGGCACTGGGCTGATGGGATTACCAATGGCTCAGAGGCTTTTGGATGCCAATATTGAGCTAATTGCGTACAACCGCACCCTAGAAAAATTAGCACCACTCCGAGATGTTGGAGTTGAAATTACCAAACATCCTCACGAAGCTATTAGTGCTTGCGAGTGTGTAATTCTAATGCTTACTAATGCCGCAGCAATTCGCAATATCCTACTATCAGAGCCTTCCCGCTCACACCTGGCAGGGCGAACAGTAATTCAAATGGGGACAATTACCCCTACTGAAAGTAAAGCAATTAGAGATGAAGTGATTGCCGCTGGTGGTGACTATCTAGAAGCACCAGTCTTAGGTAGCATCCCCGAAGCACAAGCTGGCAAACTAATTGTCATGGTAGGTGGAACGCCAGAGCAATTTCAAAAATGGTCAAAGTTACTACAACATTTTGGCTCTGAACCACTGCTAATCGGTTCTGTAGGCTCCGCTGCTGCTGTTAAACTGGCATTGAATCAATTGATCGCTTCACTCAGCACTGCCTTTGCACTTAGTCTTAGCTTTGTCCAACTTCAGGGAATTGAGGTAGAGTTATTTATGCAAATTTTGCGGAATAGCGCCCTTTATGCTCCTACTTTTGACAAGAAGTTACAACGGATGCGCGATCGCGATTACTCCAACCCCAACTTTCCCACCAAGCATTTGCTGAAAGACACAGACTTGTTCATTACAGAGGCTAAATCAACTAATTTGAATATTAGCAGTATTGAAGGTGTGCGTAATATTCTGGAAGTTGCAGTCAACAGAGGACTTGCTGAAGCTGACTACTCAGCGCTATTTTCTGCCATCAATCCAGAAGCGTTAAACAATGATCAAATGGATAGTGTTTTATAGCAAGATAATTGTAAGTCCCATCTAAAATGTGTAAAAACAGCCACTCATATGGTTGCAATTGGTCAATTATTAGATAGACGTTATTTAATTACCCAAATACTAGGTACGGGTGGATTTGGGCAAACTTATCTAGCAGAAGATACTAAACGTCCGGGTAGCCCTGATTGTGTTGTTAAGCAACTGTGGCTTTCTCATAGCAGTCCCCATACTGTTCAAATTGCTCGTCGCTTGTTTGAAAAAGAAGCAGAAGTTTTAGAAAAGTTAGGTCAAAATGACCAAATTCCGCGCTTACTTGCTCACTTTGAAGAAGATAATCAGTTTTATTTAGTTGAAGAATATATTTTAGGGCAATCTCTCACTGAGGAGATTATACCAGGGCGATCGCTAAACGAAACTCAAGTCATTATCCTGCTAACTCAAATATTAGAAATTTTAGCTTTTGTGCATAGCCACAGAGTTATTCATCGAGACATAAAACCAGCAAATTTAATTAAGCGCATAGACAACAAAATTGTTTTAATTGACTTTGGAGCGGTCAAAGAAATTAGTAGTCAATTGCATCAGGGGCAAATTAACTTAACTATTGCAATTGGAACTCCTCCCGATATGCCAATTGAGCAACTTCAAGGTCATCCACGATATAACAGTGACATATATGCTGTAGGAATAATCGGTATTCAAGCTCTTACAGGACTATCAACTGATCACCTTTCAAAAAACAAAATTCCTCTTAATTCTAATAATTCCAACATAGGTGAAATTAGCTGGCGGAACGGGTTTAAGGTAAGCTCTAAACTAGCAGATGTACTTGACAAAATGGTACATTTTGACTTTCGGAAGCGCTATCAATCGGCAAAAGAAGTTTTAGCTGAATTGAGAACAATAACTAACAGTAATCTTACCCCCCAATACACAACAGCATCAGCAACAGCGCACCTGTCTCCCCAGCACATTCAACAGCATCCCAATTGGCTCATACGTTGGACTATTAAATTTACGATAGGAATTCTACTTTTAACAGTTGGACTAACAGTTACTTTCTTTGCTTTTGCACCCCGCGAACTTGTAGCTATCGTATTCGGAGGAAGCAAAGCAATATTTTTTAGAGACTATCAAGGCGCAATTAATGATTATAACGAGGCTATTAAGCACAATCCTAAATTAGCTGAAGCTTATATTCTTAGAGGTTTAGCTCGTTTTGCATTAGCAGATAATTCTGGAAGCATTCAAGATTTTAATAAGGTATTGCAACTGCAACCAAACAATGCTGAAATTTACAACACTAGAGGTATTGCTCGTGGTTTTAATAAAGAATATCAAGGATCGATGGGAGACAAGCCCCCGCTTGCGCTAACGCAGATTTCAACCAAGCTCTAAAATTGCAACTAAATTATCCGAAGCTTACATTAACTGGGGAAATGCTCGCCTGAATTTAAGAGATTACAAAATAGCACTTAAGGATTACAATCAAGCAATTCAAATTAAGCCTAACTTGGAACAAGCTTACGTTAGCCGAGGTCTTGTACACGAAAAGTTAGGAGAAAGCACACAGGCGATGCAAGACTATAGCCAAGCGCTAAGGCTCAATTCTAAAAATACTGGTGCATTGAATAACAGAGGTCCTTTGCGTACTAAGCAAGGAGACAATCAAGGAGCTATTGAAGATTTTAATGAAGCACTCAAAATTACGCCTGACAACGGTCAATTTTACTACGGTCGAGCAGAGGCTTATACTAAGCTGGGAAACAAAAAATGCTGCCATTAGTGATTATCAAAAGGCGGCAACGTTCTGTCTTGATGATAGTTTAACTGGTTGTTATGCTGATGGTAACTACAGTTTAAAACAGCAGGAGTAATTAGGTATTTAGCGCTCATCTTCTCAACCATCGCATGAGTACCTAAATACCTAAGTAATCGGGTTATTCCTACCATTCCTGGCAAGTATGACCTTACTATTGGTAGCCCAATTCATTTAATAGCTTGCCTGCTCGAAAGTAAAGCATACCTTTTAATAAAGGGTCAAGTTCGCCTTTTCCTGCCCCAACCGTGAACTATGAATAGCAGATTTAGCGGTAGCTGTCCTACGACTATTCTCTGTATCCCCTGGAGAAGCTTCACGCATATCGTGTTCAACTTCATTATGCTTAAGCACGACTGGGTCCCAAGGTTCATTCAAATAGGCAAACAGACCGCGTAATATATTCTCAGGCTGAGTCACTAATTCTTCATACCGAATTTCAATATAGCGATCCCTAGATAATTCATTTCCAAATTCTTTATCCCTCGGTACATAAGTCTTCCAGTCATTAATCGATCTCATCGCTACTTTATATCCCCAGCGATCGCGATGTGATGTAACTACATCTCGTCCATCTCTAATAATATGAATCATCTGGCTATCCGGAAATAGCTCATTAATAAAATCCAACATAGTTGTGTATCTGGGCGTTTTTTCTGCCCATCGTTCTTTACCACGTTTTTGAGCATATTCTGTTTGAAAAGAATCAAAAAAACTGGCAATTTTCTGATGCCAGTATGCTTTGTCAAACCCAAAAGTTTCAACCTGTCCCCAATGGGTGTTTACAATTCTGCTGAGTTCAGAAAGAAAGTGTGTTTCTGGTCCACAACTAATATTTGGATGTGAATCTAGAATCAGTCGCAGGAGCGTTGTGCCAGAGCGAGGGGAGCCGATGATAAAAATTGGTTTTTGAGCCATATTGTTTGTGCCTTATTCTTAAATGATTAAGGTTTGGCTATGTTAATTAATCCTAGCCATGATATTTGTATTTGAGTTTTTTGGAGGATTTGCGAAATTAAAGGATCATTTAGCCTAAGAATCCTAAAATAGAGATAGATTGACACCTCAACATAGTGTATTAAAATACTTTATTCAGCCTCAGTATTTATACGTGATTACAGACTTTAATGATTTGATAGTTCTGGCTCACCAAGTAGCGCGTTAAATATTAATTTCCTCGACAAGAGCAAGACATACATACTTTGCTCCCGATGTACTTTAGCTCTTAATCGTTTACAAGTCCTATTTATTCCATTAACGCTATTTTTGCTCCAGTTCTCCAGGCATTGTCTTATTAACTCATCTTAGTATCCTAAAGCAGGATAAGACTAAATTACTTATCCTTGGATATGCATATGTAGTTTTATTTACAACAGCACTAACGGTTATTACCATTATTTGCCTAGCCAATGCCTGGTAAAAGCGTTTTTGATTAGCTCACATTGGAGACAGAAAAGGCGATAAATATCACGCCTCCTACCAATGTTGCGGCAACTGCACCCCAGAGAATATAGTTTCGTTTTTCATTCGTGCTAGGAGGCTCTGCGGTGTAAACCTTTGGCTCTTTTGCGAAGTTATTGAGACGACCGCCATCTTCAGTGGTATAGGGCATAAATCAAATCCTAATTTACTTACTGGATAACTTTAACTCAGATCTTGCATCAACCCTATCGCCCTCCACACTATCAACTTCCACAGCAATTAATTAAAGTCTGCCTTGGCTGATTAGATATGAATTGCAGCCCCTTAAAATCAACTTGAGCTTTGAAATAGTGTGTAGCTTGCTTCCCGAAAGAAACTTTAGTTCAAGGCGGAGGTGTAAAATGTGAGTTGAACAGAAACTAGTATATCTACTTTCTGTATTCAGTAAAAAATCTTTACATAATGCATTTCCAAAAACTCAGGCAAATGTTTAGGAATAAGAGCGCTGAGCTACGGACTAGTAAATAGTGGTTAGAGAATTTTCCTTATTCCTTTTTCACGATTTACGCGAAATTTAGCGGTAATACACAGCAATATTGCCGATGATTCCAAGCGGCAACTACATCGAAGCACTAATAGGTTGGGGTGTTTTGGGCTACTCTAGCTAGTGATAATGCCACTTAAAGGTGAGCTAGCACTGGCATAGGCTTTGACTGGAATGCGTCCGGCAAGGTAGGCAAGATGTCCAGCGACGGTAGCCAAACTCATAGCGCGAGCCATTGCCACAGGATTTTTGGCTTGGGCGATCGCGGTATTAATCAGCAAAGCATCTGCTCCTAGTTCCATTGCCTGCGCCGCTTCGCTTGGTGAGCCAATTCCGGCATCCACCACTACTGGCACACCAGCATTTTCAATGATGATCGCAATATTTGCCGCATTTTTCAACCCTTGCCCAGAACCAATAGGCGAAGCTAGAGGCATCACTGTAGCACAGCCGACATCTTCCAAACGTTTAGCCAAAATTGGATCAGAGTTGATATAAGGCAAGAAGGCAAAGAATTCTTATAAGTATAGGTGTGCTTCAGTGATAGTGAAATTCGCAAAGAGCTGCAGGTTCTGAGTGTCAGGTCGGACTAGGACCTCGGTGGAGAAAGACGCGGAGCGAAGTGGCGGNACGATCTGAAAGTTTTACAATGGTTGTTTAAGGTGCGCTCAATATATTGTTGGAATGAATGATTTAGAGTTTGCATTTGAGGTGAGTGGTGAGTGTGTAGTGGTTCAGGGGAGCAAGGGAGGAGGGGAGCAGGTGAGCAAGGGAGATAGGGAATTATCCTGACTCCTATTTTGGTAAAATCTGGAGTAGTGGAAATGATCCAGTAAGGGGTCATTTTGTTTTAAGATCAAGTCTGCAATCAAAGTGGCTGTTACGGGCGCAAGTAGAATGCCATTACGATAATGACCAGTGGCAAGCGTTAAATTATGGCAAGGGCTGGCTCCGAGAATTGGTAACTCATCTGGAGTAGCAGGACGAAAACCCCACCAAAATTCTTGAATAGGATAGTCTTGCAATTGGGGATAGAGCCGGATGGCACGTTCTAGTAAAGCCTGAATGCCAAATGGAGTATTGTGAGGTGTAAATCCCACTTCTTCGCTGGTTGCCCCAATTACACTTCGACCATCGTGGCGCGGCACGATGTAAATATCAGATCCAAACAATACCCGTTGTAAAGGTAAACCCTTGGAGTTAACATCAGGCGCTCGCACAGCTAACATTTGTCCTTTCTTTGGACGTACCGGAAGCGGTAACAATTCATTTGACCATGCTCCAGTTGCTAAAACATAGTGTTCCGCACGGCTGATGCCTGCTGAAGTTTGAACAGCAACAACAGAACGCTGCTGCTGTTGAATTCCCTCTACTGTAATCTGATCGCAAAGATTAACACCAAGCGACTTAGCTGCCGTCCACAATGCGCGTACCAAGGCACGATTATCTACCTGTGCATCTTCGGGATACCACCAGCCACCGACAACTTCTGCACCTAATCCTGGTTGATATAAATTAATCGCATCTTGATCTAACCAGTAGGCAACATCTTTTTGATTGTCACTCGCTTGATAGACTGGCGCTAAAATACCACAAGACCAGTAGCCAGTTGGTTCACCGCTAAGTTCCTCTAGTTTGCGCGTCCATTCAGGATAGAGTGATCGCGATCGCAAACATAAATCCAGCATCGGGCTAGTTGGAATTGCCTCGGCTTGGGGAGCCAGCATTCCCGCTGCTGCGTGACTAGCAGCGGCGTGGAAATCGCGGCTGAGTACGGTGACAGAGTAAGAGCGTAATTTTAGTTCAATGGCGATCGCCAGACCAATGACACCGCCACCAATAATTAAAACGTCACTTGATGCATTCATGGCAAGCTCACATTGAGTCCTATCTCTTTCGTCCAAATTTACTCACCTTGACCTCAAAACCCGTCAAATTCCGTAATCCAAACACTACCCAAAACTTGAGTTTGACACGAAGATCGCCAGTTTCGTGTAGGAGAATGGAAAGAGTGTGTTTTATCGCGCCAGGTTGCTTCTGAATCTCCTTCCACCTCGACAGCACAATTACCGCACGTACCAATGCCACGATTAATCACTTTTAAACCACTGTTGTAAAGGTCAATATGATTTTTTAGGAGGACTCTACGCAGGCTTACCCCGTAAGTACATTCAAATGTCTTTACCTGAGCTACTATGTTGACCATCCCACCTTTTGATTCAGCTGCTTTAGTGTTCTATACTTCTACATTGCCTTAAAATATCGTCTTTGGTGTTGCAGCTTTCCTCTTTCTGTCCCTATGACTACAGATTCCTCAACTCGGCTTTGGATTTATGACACCACCCTAAGAGATGGCACCCAGCGCGAAGGGCTATCTGTGTCAATTGAAGATAAATTGCGAATCGCCCGCCAATTAGATAAGTTGGGTATTCCTTTCATTGAGGGCGGATGGCCCGGGGCAAATCCCAAGGATGTGCAGTTTTTCTGGCAACTAAAAGAACAACCGCTGACGCAAGCGGAGGTAGTTGCTTTTTGCTCTACTCGTCGCCCGAATGTCACCGCCGCAGAAGAGCCGATGCTGCAAGCAATTTTAGCTGCTGGAACTCGCTGGGTAACAATTTTTGGTAAGTCTTGGGATCTTCATGTTACAGAAGGGCTGAAAACCAGTTTGGCAGAAAATTTGGCAATGATCCAAGATACGATTGAATACCTGCGATCTTCAGGTCGCCGTGTAATCTACGATGCTGAACACTGGTTTGATGGTTACAAGCACAATTCTGATTATGCACTCAAAAGTTTAGCGACGGCGATCGCATCTGGTGCAGAATGGCTAGTTTTATGCGACACTAACGGCGGCACTTTACCCCACGAAATTAGCCAAATCGTCCAAGATGTGATTAAGGTAGTTCCACCTGAGACTCAGTTAGGTATTCATACCCACAATGATTCAGATACAGCCGTTGCCAATGCAATGGCAGCCGTGATTGAAGGAGCCAGAATGGTTCAAGGCACAATTAACGGTTACGGTGAACGCTGCGGTAATGCCAACCTCTGCTCTTTAATTCCCAATCTGCAACTTAAGTTGGGCTACACCTGTCTTGCGGACAATCAGCTAACTCAACTTACACAAGCGAGTCGGTTCATCAGTGAAGTCGTAAATCTTGCCCCTGATGAACACGCTGCCTTTGTTGGGCGTTCTGCCTTTGCCCATAAAGGTGGCATCCACGTCTCAGCAGTTGAACGTAATCCCCTGACTTACGAGCACATTCAGCCAGAGCAAATTGGTAACAATCGCCGAATTGTCATATCCGAACAAGCTGGACTTAGCAATGTTTTGGCGAAAGCCCGCACTTTCGGCATTGAACTCGACAAGCACAACCCAGCCGCCCGCCAAATTTTGCAAAGGCTCAAGGAACTGGAAAGTGAAGGTTATCAATTTGAGGCGGCTGAAGCAAGTTTTGATCTCCTAATGCGTGAAGCTTTAGGTAAACGTCAGCAGCTATTTGAAATCAAAGGTTTTCAAGTTCACTGTGATTTGGTGCAAGGATTAGAGAATCACAATGGCAACGCCCTCGCAACGGTTAAGGTAGCTGTTAATGGTCAAGACATTCTGGAAGCAGCTGAAGGGAATGGTCCGGTTGCAGCGCTGGATGCAGCGTTAAGAAAAGCTTTAGTAAACTTCTATCCGCAGATTGCTGCTTTTGAACTCACAGACTATAAAGTACGGATTTTGGATGGACATACTGGCACTGCGGCAAAAACCCGCGTGTTAGTAGAATCGAGAAATGGTCATCAACGCTGGACTACAGTAGGCGTATCAACTAATATTCTGGAAGCTTCTTATCAGGCAGTCGTGGAGGGTTTGGAATATGGTTTGTTGTTGTTGCATTCCTCAGCTAAAGCAGCGCTGACTGCCTCCAGTTAAGTCATGTTGGATTCATGTCTTGCACAATTCAGGAGGATAAACAATACCCACCCCTACTTAACTATTTTTAAGGTTGAGCTTTGATGCCTTCTATACCCCTACGGACACAACTGACTTTAATTGCCTTTACTCGCAATAACCCAGTTTCGAGCTAAAATCAAGGGTCTACCCAAAGTTTAGAGCAAATTCTCAACTCCTGAGCAAACAGCATATGAGCAACTAAACCTAATTTAACCTTATTCCAAAGTGCTGTATGAGGATAAAAACGTTGCTATCTCGTCAAGGCTTTCGTGAGTTAGTTACTGCCTCTTTCGTAGCCCTCTTATGTATATTAGGAGTCGGCTTTCTCCAAATACCTCAACTAAATAAGTTCAATTCTAATAAAAAAACTGCTTCATTAGAAAATCTAAATAGAGAAATCTCATCAGAAAAACTACGTCTCAATCTCCTGCGTCAACTACCTAGTTTTGGTTTTGATAACTTAATTGCCGACTGGGTACTTATTAATTTTTTGCAATACTTTGGAGATGACGAAGTTCGGGAAAAAACAGGTTATGGTC